>NZ_JBHVRT010000056.1:0-26712 GCF_042885555.1 Kitasatospora sp. NPDC058048
AGGCGGCGGAGCGGCGGGAACAGGACGATCCCTGGGCTCCTACGGGCGAGTTCAGCCTGGAGCCCCCGTTCTAGCCAGGGGCGCCGCGGTCAAACCTCGTTGAGAATCGTCAAACCTCGGTGAGACAGGACAAGGGGGCGGGAGAACGGAACTGCGCTGGTCACACCCCCACCCTAAATCGAACAATTGTTCCCACCAAGTGCCCGGGGCCCGGCCCGGCGGTCAGCGCCGGCGGTTGAGCAGCAGGGCGAGGAGGGTGCGGGCTTCGCGGCGGCGGGCGGGGTTGGGGGCGGTGATGGCGGCGAGCGTGAGCGCGGTGAGGGTGAGCAGGTAGCCGGTGGCCGAGGCGCCGGGGCACAGGTCCGCAAGGCGCATCGGAAGGCGAGGAGTTCCAGCTGGTGGTGTTCGTTCCGGAGTGGTCGGCGACCGACCGCTGGTTTGTCGTGGGGCGTAGTCGGTGAGTCCGGCCGCGAACGTGAGAAGACCGCCCGGTACACGCAGGGTCGGGACAGTGCCTGCTGTCCCGACCCTCGCTGTGTATGGCCCCAGCCCGTCCGGAGCTGAAGCGGTCAGGCGCCGTGATGGGAGTGCGCGATTGCGAGAATCTCGGCGTACACGGCGGCGGCTTCGGTGCCGGTCAGGTTCGCGACCTCCTCCGCCGGCAGCGCGAGGGCGTGGTGCAGGAGCACGATGTCCTGCTGCCGGGGGGTGAGGTGGGCCAGGGGGCGCAGTGGGCCGGGGCCTGCGAGGAGGCAGACCCGGTGGCGCAGGGCTTGCCAGGCGAAGGCGCGGGGGTTCGCGGTGCCGACGGCGTGGGGCCACTCGGAGGTGAGGTAGTCCTGGGTGGCGCGCAGGGCGAGGTCGGCGTCGGTGGGGGCGAGGAGGAGGTCGGCGTAGTCGCGGTAGCGGTGTTGGTGGAGGTCGTAGAGGGCTTGCAGGCCGAGGTCGTGGTGGGGTCGGCGCTGGCCGGCGGGGGAGGCGGTGGGTTTGGGCGGCGTGGTGGGCATGGTCTCTCCCTCCGGGGATGTGGGTGGGTGGGCCGTTCGCGGGTCGGCCCACCCGGCGGGTTCAGCCGAAGACGGCGAGTACGGAGGAGCGGGAGCCGTGTTCGGGGGTCCAGTAGGGGTCCTGCGCGACCTGGACGTGTTCCCACAGTGGGCGAACCATGTCGGCGTCGGCGTTCAAGGCGTCGACGACCATGTCGATGGTGGGCCAGTCCGGCAGAACGGCGCCGCCCTTCTTGTCGAGGAGGTCGGTGATTTCGCGAGGGGTGAGGGGGCCGTCGGCCAGTTCGCACAGCCGGGAGGGCGGTGGGCTGAAGGCTGCCAGATGCAGGCCCCGCAGGGCGGATCGCAGGGTGGCCAGGGCTTCGGCGACCAGTTCGCAGTCGTTTCGGCGGATCACTGGCGGCCGGGGGCGCGCCCCTTGGGCGGTGTGCCACAGGATGCGGACGTCGTCGGGGTTCGCGTCGCATGCCTCGGCGATCGCCCGGGTCACCGCCCAGGAGGGCATCTTGTGCCCGGACAGGACCCGGCAGACGAAGGAGGGGGACACCCCGGCCGCTCTCGACAGCTTCTTGATGGTGGTGCCGGAGCTGCGCTGAAGGTGGGACAGGGCACGGGAGATCAGCGCGGTGTCGCGGCCTTCCGCTCGGCGGCCCGGTGGAGAGCCGTCGTCGGCGGGGTCGGCCTCGGAGCTGGTGTCGCCGCCCGGCTCGCCCCCCTCGGCCGAGCCGGACTCCGGCGTCCGGCTCTCGACGGCGGCCGGGTGGGCGAGGGCATCGGGCAGCCCGGTCTCGGGCAGCTTGGCCTCGGCCGCCAGTCGGAAGGCGGGCGGCTGGATCTGCGCGCGCCGGCGACGGTTTTGGCGGCGACGGCTCAGGTGCCCGCCGGTGAACAGGCGCCCCGCGTACTTCGCGCTCAGGTGGAGCGTGCCGGCGATCGCCTCCCAGGAGTTGCCCTGCTGGCGGGCCTGCTGGACGGCGTGGGCTTTGAGGTCCTTCAGGTCGTGCTCGATCAGCGTGATCTGGTCGAGGATCCGCAGGGGCTGGCGCATGCGGCTCAGGCGTTCGATCTCCGCTCCCCGCTCGGCTACGGAGCGGGAGACGGCCACCGCGTCCGCGTCGCGCGTACGCACGAGCTTGCCCAGCTTCTGGCCCCGGCGGGTGGCGTTGCTCTGGCGGCGGCACTGCTCCGTGCAGTACTGCGGGATCCGGCCGCGGGTGCTGGGGCGCTGAAACGCCTCCTTGCATCCGTGGCAGACGAGGTTGGTCTTCATGGTGGGGGGTCTCCTGGCCCGACCGCGCCCTGACGGGCGCGGTGCGCGGGCGATCGGGGTCGTGACGGCCCTGCCGGTGATGCCCGGGGGAAACGGCTCCGGCGTGGCCCGCTGGAGCCGGGAGTCGGGCCGCCGTACCGGTCGGAACCGGTACGGCGGCCCGGGCGTTCACAGACGGGTGGCAGCGCTCAGCCGCAGGTACGACCCGCTGAACCAGGACAGAAGAGCCGCCACGGCCAGTCCTGCGGGCGCGCCGTCGAACGCGGACGAGAACAGCAGCGGGACCGCGAGGGCCGTTCCGGCACCGGTTGCCCGGACATTCACCACCAGGTCAACGGCCACCCGGCGGCGGTGCGTTTGGAGACCCGCCGTGCGCGGGATGCTACGGTCGAACCCATCGCCCGGCAGTGCCTGTGTGCTGCCGAAACTGCTGCGGAGTGCGGACATCAGTCCTCCTCAAAAGGACGTGGCAGGGGGTAGCGGAGCCCCGGCACGCAGTTTTCGACGACCGGCTGCCGGGGCCCGCAGACCAGCGACAGTAGCGGGGACGACACGCACAGTGGTAGCCGCGCGGCTCATAAATGCGATTCACAGTCATATGCACCAACGTGAATGCGCACCTGACAGGTCGCTCCGGAACCACCCGGTCATAAGCGGTCAGAACCAGCTGAACTTTCGTCTGAATCTGGCGATATCGACGATCAGGCGGACTTCTACCGATCTGAGCCGTTTTGGGCGCTCTGCCCGTAGCGGCACGCACCGACCGCTGGTCCCCGACGGACTGGTCGCCACCGACAACTGCCCTCACCAGGTCGGATCATGACGGCGGGCCGCCCTATCGCGTTGAGGGCGGCCCGCCTCTGGTGTCGTCCCGCTACCGGCGGCCGGAGAGCACCTGAAGACGACCCGACCGCCAGTACTCCTGTGCGGTCGTCTCACGCGGCATCCGGCCGGCGCCGGGCTGGGGCACTCCCGCAGGCACCGGAGCCACCGGGCGGCGGCGTAGCCTCGCCGCCGTGCCGACGCGGTTACCCGATGCCGAAGAGCGACTGCAGGATCTCGCGGACCTGCGCCGCGTCCGCCCCCGCAGGGATGGTGCGCACGCTGTCCGGGTTCGACTCGATCATGGCGACCGCTCGGGCGTCGGCCGGCAGAAGGTCGAGGAACCAAGCCGCGGTGTCGGCCCACACGTCGGCGTCGCCGTCGTCCAAGATCAGGTGGCCGCGCTCAAAGTACCTGCCGTGCCGACCCATCCCGCTGAGGCCGACACCGCCTTCGCCGACCCGGACCGGGCCGGCGAGGAGATCGACCTCGCCCGCCAGTACCTGGAACCGCTCGACCAGCGCGCGACCGGCCTGCACCTCCAGGTCGCCGGCCTGGTCCGCGACGCCGGCACCCACGACCGCGACATCGCCATCCGCGCCGCCGTCCTGCGCACCCAGATCGACGTCGCCGGCCTGCCCTGGCCCATCCCGCTGCTGGAGACCGCCCTCGCCTTCCACCACGCCGTCCTGGGCGCCGAGGACGACCTGACCGCCACCATCGACCGCCTGCGCGACGCCACCGCGGGCGGCGACTTCGCCCTACTACGGGGACATCGCCCACTTCATGGCCGGCCTCCCGCTCCCCCAGCCCTCCGCCGTGCGGTGGCTCGACGACGAGGACACCGTCCGCACCCGCTGGCGCACCCTGGTCACCACCCGCCGCCTCTCCAGCTGACGCCGGGCCCGCTCGTCGCGACTCGCCGAGTACGGAGTCCGGTGGGCGCAGCCGCCCGGCGGCGGCCGGGCCGGTGCGCTGGCCGACGGTAGGCTACCGAGGCCCTGAGAAAGCACTGGAAGGCCACCACCTACGGGTGGCGGCCTTCCGGCTTCTACCGCGCCGAGCAGCCCTTCAGTTCCACTGCGTTCGCGGTGTGATTGGTCAGCGCCGCGGGGCCGGCGGGGTCATGCGCGCGTGCAGCAGCGTGGCGCGGGTGAGTTCGGTGCCCTGCTTGTGTTCCTCGTTGAACAGGGCGGTGAGTCCGGCCGGGGCCTTCGACCAGTGGTCGGTGAGGCTGATCGGGCGGGCCGGGTCGTCCAGGAGCTGGTTGACGACGTGGGCGGCTTCGGTGGGCCGGTCGCCCCAGCCGTCGCCCCACCACAGGTGGTCGCCCGGGGTGCAGGGGGCGGGGTGGACCTGTCCGTCGGTGGTGGTGATCCACACGGTGCCGTACAGGACGGCGGACGCCAGTTCGCCGCGGCCGGCGGGCAGGGCGAGCGGGGCGTAGAAGAGCCACTTGGGCCCCTTGTCGCCGTCGTTCCTGGTGCGGACGACGGGCATGTCGGTGAGCGGGTCGACGAAGAACGCCTCCACCTGCTTGCCCTCGGCCAGCGTGGCGTGGGCGGCGGTCGGGTCGCACATGGTGAGCCTGCGGGACCAGCGCTCGGCGATGGTTCCCTCCTTGGCCCGGACGTCGGTGAAATGCCCGTAGGGCAGCAGGCCGGGGTGGTAGCCGAGGGCGACGTCGGTGGCGGCGACCGCGTCGGGCTGGGTACCGGTGGCGATCTCCCGCCAGCCCGTGGCGAGGACGTCGTCGACGTCGTCGTCTTCCTCCAGGACGTCGATGGGATGAGCGGTCTCGTCGTGCCGGGCGGCGATGACCATCCGGGTCTGGTGCCGGGCGGCGTGGTCGCCGAAGATCTGGATGTCCGAGGCGACGTCCTCGACACGCTGGTTACGGATCTGGTCGGCCATGTTGGTGAGCGCGGTGCGCGCAGCCGCGGTGAAGGCGGGGTTACGGGCGGCCTTGCGCAGGGTCGTCTCGCGCTGTTCGGCCGGAACGTCGGCGACCACCGCGGCGACGCCGGGCTGCCACTGCCGAACGACCTCCGGCCGGCGCAGCAGACCGGGCCACCACGGGAGCGGCTGTCCGACGAGGTCGGCGACGTGCCCCCACCGGGCCTCGTACTCGATGCGTGGCTGGGCGGTGTCGGCGGCGACCAGGGCGGGCCCCGTGAAGCCGATGTCGCCGAACAGGGCGCACACGGTGACGATCTCCCGGTTGAACTCGGCGGCCAGGTCGATGGCGGCCGACGACGCTGCGCCGCTGTCGGTGGTGTGGAGCATGCGGATGACGCCGATGCCGGTGTGCCAGTCGGTGGCCGGGCCGTGCGGGGTGTCGCGGTAGCCGAGGTGTCGGCCGGCCTGGCGCTGGCCGGGCAGGGGGCGGGCCAGGAGGGCACCGCGGTGGCGGAACTCCGGAGTACCGGCGGCCCACAGGTAGAGGGCGGTGCCGTCCCACACCTGTCCGGCCGGCTCCGGGTCGTAGGAGCGGTGGTGCGGGTTCTCCTCGGAGGCGGGGAAGTCCTTGTGCTGGCGGGGGAGCCGCCACATCCCGAACGAGCTGACCTTGAGCAGGTCCTGGACCTCCGTCTTGCTGAGGTACGTGGTGCCGACTCCCATACAGCTACTCCCTGTGTTCTCGACATTGCGCTCTGCTGTAGTCAAGCACCGGACCGCGGGGCGCTGCCGAGGAATTCCCCAAGTCGCAGCAGCACCGGCATCTCTCCGGAACGCTGGCACGGTTCCTCGATGGGGGCGGAGTGCGTGAACCGGCGGACGCCGTGGCGCGCAGCAGGCATGATCCCCTCATGGGTGACAACGCGACGGCCCCGTGGGTGTACGACCGGGTGACGAAGTGGTGGGTCGACCTCTCCCAGGGCACGGCTGGCCTGGAACCCGGTGAAGCCGGAGGCCGGTACGTGTGCCGGGCCTGCCGGGAGAACCTGGTCCTGCGCAGCATCAAGCCCGGCGCCGTGAACAGGCCGCACTTCTCACACCGGCGCGGCACGGACTGCTCCGCGGCGCCGACGGTACGCGCCGAGTTGGAGCTGGACGACCGGATCGTCATCGAGTTCCAGCAGCGGATCACCCGGGCCTGGCCCGGCGCGCACTGCGTGCTGGAGTTCCCGGAAGGCCTGGACGACGGCGGCACCGAGGGGCCGTCAGGGGTGCTTCCGCCGGCGGTCGTGGTCCGCGGTGGCCCGGACGGCAGGGACCCGTTGGTCGTGGAGCGGCCCCGGCGTCCGGTCCGGCCGAAGCCCGGGTGCCTTGCGGATCCACAGATCAGCGAGAGGGCCGGAAAAGCTGAGGTCGACTGGGCGTTCGCTGCGACACAATCTCAGGATGATCGGCAACCGGATCACCCATCGCACTGCGGACGGCGTCCGCATACCCGGAACCTGGCGGCACGCCTTCATCCGCAACGGCCGCTACTTTCTCACCGACCTCTTCATCTACGCCGACGGGCTCATCGACTGCTGGGGCCTGGTCACCATCGAGGAGTTCGAGGAGAAGCTGCGTACCGGCTGGGTGGCCACCAGCCTCCCGGAAGGCGCGGAGGCGTCCGCGCACGGTCTGGCGCGCTGGAAGTTCGGCGAGCCGCAAAGCTGGCAGACCCCTGAGCTGCTGCTCGCCGAAGTCCGCGACACCATAGATCAGCTGAACGGGCGGCCCGACTCGACCGGCCGCTGCCTGGCCGCCGTCGACGCCTTCCTCGCTGACCGGACCGAGGAGAACCGGGCCGCAGCCCGCGCCACGTTCCTCGCGATCCCGGAATCGCAGCGCCGCTACGCGCTGGGCGACATGGACCGCAAGGACCGGCCGCTGCGGGTGTTGGTGGCAGGGCCCGGAGGCCAGACCTACCTGTCGTTCGACGGAACGGTCACGCAGAAGGACTACGACAGTGCCCTCGCATACTTCGAGGAGCGGGCCCGTTGGAGGGCCGAGCGGTCCAAGCGCGTCCCCGCGGACGGACCGGTGGCGTCGCACGCCCCAGCAGTGCGCGTCACCCAGGCGTTTCCGAAGGAG
This sequence comes from Kitasatospora sp. NPDC058048, assembly GCF_042885555.1. NCBI lineage: Bacteria > Bacillati > Actinomycetota > Actinomycetes > Kitasatosporales > Streptomycetaceae > Kitasatospora > Kitasatospora sp. NPDC058048. Next base: position 7,129 of record NZ_JBHVRT010000056.1, read on the forward strand.
CCGGTGGACGATCCCGGCAAGGTCGGCCTGCGCAACGACTACCCTGCCCCGATCACCATAGGGGAGGCCTGCTACCCCTCCGTCGCCCATGCCTACTGGGCCCTGTCGGTTGCTCAGCCCGAGGTCCGGGGCGCGATCGCGACGGCGGAAACCGCCTCTGCGGCGCGCAAGCTCGCGGCCGAGGCGCCTCGCCGCGAGGGCTGGGAGCACATCCGGACCGCCATCATGACGCGCCTGCTGCGCGCCAAGTACGACCAGCACCCCGAGCTGGCCGAGATTCTGCTGTCGACAGAAGACGCCACCGTGATCTACGACGACATGGAGTCGGCCTTCTGGGGCGACAACGCCGGCCAAGGGCGAAACTGGACAGGGCGTCTCCTCGAACTGGTCCGCTCTGAGCTGCATGCACGGCGGACTGAGATCCCGGGATTGTGACCGGACCAGGCAATGGCAGCTTCGGTGAGGCGCAGCGCGGCCGGGTCCCGGGGAGACAGGGGGGGTCCACGGGACCCGGCCGGTGGGAGGCCAGCAGCGCCGGGGCATGGCGCAGCTGCTCTGCTCGGCGGCCCGGTGGTGCGGTGTGGTGGGGCCGCCGTGCCGGGAATGCTAGGCCTCGGACGTCGGGTTGAGAAGTGTTCTGACCTGGGATTTTTCGGCCGCGAACATGCCATCTGCGGGGCACTGCTCCACCCGCTGGGCCGGGTACGTCAAAGGGGATGTGCTTCGGACGGTGGTGCGCCACGATGACGCGATGGACGACACCCTGCCGCCGGTGAACCGGCGGGCGCTCACCGGCCGCCGTCCTGGGGGTGGGGGCCGAGGGCGGCTGCGGCCAGGGCCTGCACGGCCGGCGCCCAGCGGGCGATCAGGTCCATCATGTCGGGCAGTTCTGCGGCGTAGGCGGTGAGGATGGCGCCGTCCGGGTTGCCCTGCAGGTCGATCGCGAATCGGGGCACCGTCCGGTAGCGGTGATACACCGTCATCTCGATCGGAAGCTCCTCCCCGGGCCACTCGACTGGGTGCTGGTTGGAGCTGGTCCACCGTTCAAACCCGGCCTGCCTCAGGTTCGCGTGCCAGTCGCCGCTGCCGTCGTCCGGGACGGGGTCCTTGGGCAGGGCGGTCCACTCGCCGTTCTCGTACACCAGCCAGTCGCTCATCGACGTCTTCCTCACCTCTCGGGTGCACGCCAGTCTCGGGCAGGCGGCCCTCCCGGCGCGGACGAATCAGAGATCTCGTCCGTGGACGGCCCGGGCACCGACCGCTGAAGGCGGGGCAGGCCCTCTCGTTGTGCCGTGCGCTACGGCTCGGTGTATTCGGCCAGGTCGCGCAGCCGGTCGACGGCGTCGTCCCATCCCCGGCCGTACCAGGGCGGGCCGGTCAGCGCAGACGGGTCGTGCGGGGTGGCCGCCAGTTTGTCCGCGGCGCGGTTCCAGGAGTCGGCCAGCAGCGTGCGCATCCGGTCGAACTCGGCGACCAGGGCGTCGACGTCCTCGGGGCGCAGCGTGGGACCCTCGGTGCCGGCGGCCCGCTGCTTGCGTAGTTGGTGCACCGCCCAGCGGGCGGCGTGGATCGTTTTCATCTCCGTCTGCCAGCCGATGTCCAGTAGCTGTGCCGACGGCCCGGCCTGGGCCGGGACTTCGTCCCGGTAGCCGTCCAGCGCCTCGCGCAGCGGCGGTCGCCGCCGTGGCGCCGGTGCTGCTGGCCGGACTCCTCGACGGCATCGGCCCGGCCACCGTCGAGTGGCAGCACGCGCCCGCCCAGCGCACCGCCATCCTGGAGCACGCCCAGCGGGCGGGCCGCACGTCACCGGGCCGGCCCTGCGGACGGCGGGCACCCCAGTGCCCGCCGTCTCACTCGACCCCCGCGAGGACCGACGCCGCCGACGGTCCGGACGGCCCCGGCACGGCCGGGGCCCGGGAAGGCCGACCTCGCCCGGCTCCGGCAGCCGGTACGGCGAGGGCTCCGCGACGAAGGCATGGCGCAGCCGGCCGGGCCCGGGGAAGCAGGGGGGGTGTTCCGCGGGGCCCGGCCGGTGGGAGGCCAGCAGCGCCGGGGGTGGCGTGGCGCGGCTGCTGTGCTCGGCGGCCTGGTGGTGCTGTGGTGGGGCCGCCGTGCGGGGAATGCTAGACCCGCCGATCACTGGGCGGCCAGGGGTTTGACCTGCGAGATTTCGGCCGCGAACATGCCATCCGGCGGCGGCTTGAGAGCGTGGCGATCACGCCGTCGCTGTGCCCGGGACGGCTCGTGTCAGCCGGACGGGCCGAACATGGTGACCTCTCCGGGACCGCGCTCGTTCGTCCGCCGTGACAGCCGACACCTCGATCGAGGACGCCCGGGAGCAGTTGGTCCGCAGTGTGGACCGGGTCCTCGAAGCCCGCGCGGCCGTGGCCGACGCGGAGGAGCAACTGCGCGTGCAGCCGGGCCGGGCTGCCCCGGCCGGTGTCGCCTTCGCGGTGATCGAGGGTCAGCTCAGCCGTCTGGCAGCCGGCCCGTCCGACGTGCCGACCGGCACCGTGCCGCCCGCACGGGCACCGGACGACGACGAGCGCCTGGGCGAGCGGCTGGCCGGATGCGCGACGAAAAAGGACGCGCTGGAGATGCTGTACCGCGTTCGGGAGCGGCCCGGTGACGTGCGCAGTCGTAACGCCGTCACCGAGGCGCTGCTCGCCGAACTGCTCACGTACGGCATCACGCTCGACCGGGGATCGGCGAACCGCTACGTGGAGGGCTTCAGCACTCCGCCCGCCCGTGACCGCAGACCGTCTACAGGTGCGGGCCGATCAGCAGCACGGTGACCACCGCGCCGCCGTGGTCCCGGCCGTCGCTGTCGGCCGGGCCCCAGGTCCAGTAGGTGCGCCAGGCGCCGGCGCTGGTCTCCACGTAGGAGTCGAAGACGCGGCGGCCGGTGTGGCCGGGCAGAGCGTGGTAGCGGTGGGTCCGCAGGCCGGGGTGGCGGGGGTCGGCGGCGAGCTGGTCGAGCGCGCGGCGCACCCGGCGCAGCTTCGCCACGTCGGTGCGGCGGCGCTGGAGGCAGCGCAGGGTGCGGGCGGCGCCGAAACGGCGTGGTCTCGCCCGGCCGCTCGGTCTCCTGGTCCTGGGCGAAGCGCAGCACCGGCGGCGCGGGCAGCACCGCCAGGTCGAGGCCGAGCCCCTCGAACAGCTCCCGGCGCAGCGCCTGCGTCGGGTCCTCGCCGTCCTCGGCCACGCCGCCGGGCAGCGAGTGCTGTAGGCCGGCCGGGCGCTGGCGCCGGATCAGGCGCACCCGGCCGTCGTGGACCAGCACCGCGCACACCCGCCCCCGGACCGGCCCGGCCCGGTCCTCGTGCCGCTGCCCGTCACAGCCGGTAGGCAGTCGCCGAGGTGGCCGCTTCGTCGGCGCCGGGTGGCAGCGTCGGCAGCGGCCAGGTGGGGTCCGGTGCCCAGGTGGGCCGGCCGTCGGCGAACGGCACGGTGCGGTCGTCCAGCATGGCGATCGCCCGGGCGCGGGCCTGCTCGATCTGTCGGCCCGCGTAGTCGTCGACCACGCCGAGGCGGCGCAGCTGGGCGTACTCCTCCTGGTCTTTCCAGTGGTGGCCCGTCAGGTCGGGGGTGATCACCAGGTCGAGGGCGAGGTCCATGGTGTCGATGCCGTGGCCGGGACGGCGCTGGTAGAGGTGCTCGAAGTTCACGTACCAGCGCAGCGGCTCCCGGGTGGCGGCGTCCTGGAAGCAGTGCACGGAGAACCACTCGCCGGCCAGGAAGTGGCTCAGCAGCTCGGTGCCGGTCCAGCGGTAGTGGCCGAGGGTCCAGGTGCCGGTCGCCAGGTCGGCCAGGCCCTGCTGGCGGGTGGTGTCGTTGCCGGCGCGTGTCGAGGTGATCCAGCTCGTCGGGGCCAGGCTCTCGATCCCCGGCCAGTAGGCCAGCGTGAGCACGTGGCCGGTGTCGGCGACCACGCGCTGGGGCATGGCGGTCCACACCCGGCCGGCGTGGACGTCGCGGCGCACCACGGTGGTGCCGGGCCGGAACAGGCTGCTGTCGGTGTCGGTCACGGCGCAGAGTGTTCCCGGCCCCGGGGCCGGGAAGTCCGCTCGATGGTGTGACGGCGGGTGCCGGGCGGTCCGGGACGGCCCGGTCACCCGGCCGCCGTGGAGGGCCGGCCCCAGGTCGTGCAGACGGGCTCGTGCCAGGTCGTCCGCACGACCATCCCGCCCGGGGTCAGATGCTCGCTGGACCAGGTCCGGCAGCACCCGCTGTCGCCCGGCCTGGCCGGGGCCGGCGGCCGTCCGGCGCGGACCGGAGCAGCAGGAGCGGGGACGGTGGGCGCGGCCGGACGGCGGCGACGCGGGCGGCGCCTGGTCGATGTCGTCATGCCGAAGGCTCTGCCCGCCCCTTCCGTACGCCGAACCGGGCACCCACCCGAACGGAGCAGGCCCGGGCCCGGGAACCGAACTCACGACCGCGGATCAGCGGGGGTACCCAAACTCCCCACTGCAGGTCAGAACGCTGTGCGGCTGGCGCTCCTGGGGTCGTCGTCGGCACGGTGGTCGGTGTAGAGGCCGGCACGGGCAAGCCGGCGCCAGGGGCGGGCATGGCGCAGCGCGTTGTCGATGTCCGGGTCGGTGGAGTCGAGGTCGAGGTCGGTGATGGCGAGGGCGGGGCGGTTGTCGGCGGGGGCGCGGTCGAGCCAGCGCCCGCCCGGGGCGACGATGCCGGCGGGGGCGCCTTGGGCGTACTGGCTCGGGACGGCGTAGCCGAGCCAGTAGTTGTAGAGGGTGCCGTAGGCCTGGGCGACGGTGGCGCGGGCGGGGTCGTCGACCATGACGGACAGCAGGACGCAGTCGACGCCGCTGCGCTCGTACTCGGCGAAGAGTTCAGGGAAGTTCGCTTCGATGCAGGTCGCGAGGCCGAAGCGGACGCCGTCCACGGCGAAGACCGTCGGTTCGGGCCAGCCGGGGGTGTAGAGGTAGGACAGCTCGGTGTGCGACAGGAACCGCTTGTCGTAACGGGCGACCAGGTGGCCCTGGTCGGAGACGACGTAGAGGCTGTTGTGCGGCCGCGCGGGCGGTGTGAGCGGGTGCAGGGAACCGAAGACCGTCCACAGGCCCAGCTCCCCGGCCAGCGCGGCGATCCGCTCCGCCTCCTCGCGCAGGACGTCCCACGCCACACCGGACCAGTCCGCCGGCACCAAGCCCCCGTCGGGGTCGGCCGCCACCACCCGCTTGTCCGGGTAGACGAGGGCGCCCTCCGGGAACTGCACCAGCCGCACCCGGGCCCCGGCGGCCTTGACCATCAGGGCCCGGATCTCCTCACCCGCCACCCGGATCGCCCCCCGGTCCCGCGGATCCTCCGGAACCGTGCTCTGCGCCACCGCCAACCGCAACGTCCGCACCATCCGGCGACCGTACCGACCCCGTCGGCCCCTCGCCTGGCCCACCCGGGGAAGGTCACCCGCACGTGTATGGCTGGCGACACGAGCCGGTCGCCGCGCCCGCTCACCAGCCCTCCGCCGATCCCCACCGCAGACATCGCACGGGGTTAGCGCGTCAAGTGGGTGTTGGAGTCCTGGTCGCGGCGGTGTCGGTGCCAGCAGAGATGATGATCTCCGTGACGAACAGCGCAGAACTGCATCCAGCCCAGATCCCGGGCTATGACGGCGGCCCTCTTTCCCAGCGCACCGAGCTTCTGGACGACCCGTTGTTCTGGCTGGGACATCTCTACTCCTGCGTCATGAGCGAGGAGGCCGAGGAACTGCTGTTCGGCGCCGACTACGAGGCCGCCGAACAGTTCCACCGCCGACTGCGGGAACTCGACGACTGGCCCACCTTCACCATCCCGGTGGACGGCGGCCACGTCCTCCATGTCGTCTGCCGCACCCTCAAGGACGACTCCGGCACCGACTACCTGCTGTACCACTCCGATTGGGAGCAAGCCGAACTCCTCGCGCGGGACGACGGCCACTTCATGGGCCCGGGCCTGTCCTGGCCGGAGCTGGTCTCTGTCGCGGACAGTGCTCTGCCCGGCGGCAGCACCAATGACCCCCACGCCCGTCTCCTGCTCCTCCTGCCCGCATTCGGTGACGACGCCCTGCCCGACGTCGCAGTTGATCGACTGGCATCTGCGCTGCGCGCTTGCACTGGCGTTGAGGCTCCGGAGCTGCTAGCCACGGCAATTCTTGATGGCCAAGGTCAATGCGGGCCGGCGCACTGGTCCGTCACGGCTGCCAGCGTCCGGATCAACGACGGAAGCCTGTCCTTCCGTAACCCTGGCAACGCCTTCGCCTTGCCAGCCACCCGCCTGGCGCGCGTGGCCACCGCGCTGAGCACCTGATCAGCCCATGAGCCGCGATCCCACCCCCCCTCCAACCATCATGAGAAGGGAGTGGCGGTGGAGTCATGCCGCAACTACGGCGGTCAGAACCGGTGGTGCAGGGAAGGCGATGCGCTCGTCGAACCGTTCGTGGTGCTGAAGGCAGTGGTGGAGCTGTCCGAGCAGGCGGTTAAAGAGATGGCGTTGGGCGGCGGCGTGCCAGTCCCCGTGTTCGCGGCGGGCCCGGTAGTGGGCACCGGCTCCGGGTGAGGCGGTGAGGGCGGAGAACGCCGACAGATAGCCGACGTGGTTGAGGCGGTCGTTCTTGACCAGACGCCGGCCGATGTGGCTCTTCTTCCCGGAGGCGCGGGTGACCGGTGCGGCTCCGGCGTAGGCCTTGAGGCCGCGGGCGTCGGCGAAGCGGGTGTGGTCGTCGCCGACCTCGGCCGGGACCCGGGCCGCGAGCTGGGTGCCCAGGCTGGGGAAGCTGAGCAGGATCTCCGCGTCGGGGTGCCGGGGGAAGAGCTCCTCGACGGCCTGGGCCAGTTCGTCGGCGGCCAGGCAGGTGGTATCGAGCTGGTGCAGGAGGGCGAGTGTCTGCCTCCCGAGGGCGACGGGTGAGCAACGGCGACCACGGCACAGCTGTCCGGCAAGCAGCCGCAGGGCCCCTCGTTGGCCAGGTCAGCCCGACACCGACACCCGTCGGAGGTGACTACCAGCGCCCCAGTGCTCGCCAAGATCACGATCTACCGCTGGAGCAGTAGGCCCGGCCAACGACTTCGGCCCGGGCCCGGTCACCCGGCCGAGAGAGGGCCGGGCTCGGCGGGCAGCAGGTCAGCGGCGAAGAGGGGAACGCCGAGGCGGTGGGCGGCGGCGGCGCACAGCGCGTCCGACAGCGGGACCTCGACGCCCGCGCGGGCGGCCTCCGCGGTGAGCTGGACGGCGTGGGCGGTGTCCTCGGCGAGGGTGGCGCGGGCCTTGGCGGGGCCGGGCAGGCGCACGCCGAGGACGGCGAGCTCGGCGAGAAGGGTGTCGGCGCGCTGGTGGGCGCCGGCCCGGGCGAGGGCGGTGTAGAGCTCGGCGACGGCGGGCTCGGGCAGCACGGCGTACGGCAGCCAGGCGTCCACGCGGGAACCGGGCTCGGCGGCGAACCACGCCAGGATCGCGCGGGCGGTGAAGACCGCGCGGCGGTCGTCGCGGACCGCGATCCGGCCGCCGTCCGCCGCGGCGGACCGGTCCGGGAGCGGCTGGAGCGGGATCGGTAGCGGGCCGGGCTCCTCGTCCGGGGCGAGGCCGCCGGCGTGCAGCCGGGCCTCACCGGCCGGGAGGTGGCCGTCGAGCAGGGGGACGAAGGCTGCCCGCAGCCGGGCCCGGACGGTCCACAGCGGCTCGATGGTGATCGTGCCGTCCTCGGCGGTCCGGACCGCGACGGTGGTCCCCTCGGTGAGGTGTGCGGCGCGCTGGATCTGGGCGGGGAGGATCAGGCGTCCGCGCTGCCCGATCCGGGCGGTGGTGACGATCGGCTCGTGCTGGGTCATGGCGGGCACCCTAGCCCGCCGATCCCGACATGGTGAGCATCTTTCAATTTGCTCACCCGACAGTGTCGTCGGGTGCCGGATTCGGGCCGACCCACACTCAGAAACTTCCTAGGGTCGGGGCATGACGACGAAGCGGCCCGGCGCCGCATCCCCCGACCTCGCCACCGTCGCGGCGGCCGCCCTCGGCGAGCAGCTCGCCCGCGCCGCGTGGACCGCCCACGGTCCCCGGATCCGAGCCACCGCCGGCCCGGCCGCCCGCGCTCTCGCCGCCCGCACGCGGATCGCGGCCGGCGAGAGCGCCCACGAGTTCGCCGGCGAACTGCGGGCCTTGACGGACGACGCCGTGCGTCGCCTCGGGCGCGACGCGCGGACCGCCTTCGGCGAGGCCGGTCGGCGCCTCGCCGAGCGGCTGTGGGACGGGCTCGGTGACGCCGTCCGCGACGCCGTCACCGGCCGCCGGCCGCAGGCCTGCCGGTGAGCACGCAGCCGGCCGTCCCGGCTCCCGCGGTCCACGACGGGCCGGAGCAGGGCCGGGCGCGGGTGGGGACGGCGCGGCGGCGGGTCGGCACGTACCGGCGCGGAGGCGGGCCCGCCGACGCGCAGGCCCGCCCGGTACACCTCGCCGCGGTGGAGGAGGTCGTGCGGACCGGCCGCCTCGACGTCGCCGACGCCACCGAGGAGAGCGCCACCGCCGCCCGCGAGCGGGCCCGGGCCGTTCCGCGCGGCCTGCGTGCGCGTGGCCACGGCATCCCCGGCACCGGACAGGAGACCTCGTGAGCTACTTCGCCCCGCCGACCGCCGGCGCCGAGCCGTTGCCGCACGCCCAGTACGCCCACGCCGTCCACCAGGCGCTGGAGGCGGCCGGGGCCGAGCCGGTCGAGTGGTACATCGAGGAGGACACCCTCGGTCTGCGCGTCACCTACTACTACCGCCCCTACCGACCCGAGCCCCGGCCCGACGGCACCATCCCGCTCACCCCCGCCCCGGAGCACTGGGAACACGGCCTGCAACTGGCCTGGACCGAGCGCGGCTGGTGCTGCCTCCCGCTCGACGAACAGAGCGACCCGCTGCGGGACGAGGAGGACGCCGAGCCCCTGCCGGTGCCGGTCCTCGCCGACCCGGACGTCCTGGCCGCGCAGCTCGTGCTGCTGCTGACCGGGGACTTCGACGCCGTCCGGACGGCCACCGCCGAGTGGAACCACGCGCCCGCCCAGCGCACCGCCATCCTGGAACACGCCCGACGGGCGGGCCGCGCGTGACCGAGCCGGCCCTGCGGACGGCGGGCACCCCGGTGCCCGCCGTCCCGCTCGACCCCCGCGAGGACCGACGCCGCCGGCGAACCGGCCGACACCACTGACGGCCCGGACGGCCCTGGCGCAGCCGGGGCCCGGGAGGCCGACCTCGCCCGGCTCCGGCAGCCGGTACGGCGAGGGCTCCGCGACGAAGGCATGACGCAGGCGGCCGGGCCCGAGGGGAGCAGGGGGGGTGTTCCACGGGGCCCGGCCGGTGGAGGCTTACGGGGCGCTCTGGGAGTCGAGCAGCCGGGCGGCGTGCTTCCGTGGGTGACGTCCCTCGACGCCGCTCCGACCGCGGTGGTGGGCGACGCGGCCCACGGATACGGATACCTGCCCGGCGCCCCGTACGACCGGGGAATCCTCACCTGCTCGGTACGGGAAATCCCCCCGGCCGTGATCGGGCAGATCCGCCGGCAGGGCGTGCTGGTGCTGCCCTTCGCGCCGCTCTTCGGGGGGCGGCGCCGTCGCCTCGCCGACGGCGCGGCCACGGGCCCGTTCACCGGCTCCTCGGCGTTCATGCGCATGCGCCAGCAGCGCTACCAGGCCCCGCCCGTCGACGACTGCCTGCCCGGCGACCGACCCGGGAACGCCGCGCAGGAGTACACGACCCTGAACCCGCTCGAAGTCGTCGACGACTGGCCGGCGTCCTTCGTCGTGGGCCTGGCCGTACCCGACGTGTACTACCGGCGCAGCGACGGCAGCGGTATGACGACCCTGTGGGTGTTCGACACGGGCGTCACCTCCTGGGCGACGGTGGACTTCGTGGACGGCGCGAGCCGGTTCGAGGTCCGCCAGTCGGGCCCCCGCCGGATGTGGTCGGAGGTCGAGGAGTCCTTCCAGTGGTGGGTGGGGGAAGGCCGCCACGCGTTCGCCGACCATACCCGGGCCCGGCGCGGGGCCTGGCAGCTGTTGGGAGCAGCAGTGTGGTCCGGGCCGGGGCGGTCAAGGGCAGTGGCGAGCCGCGCCTTGATCGCCGGGTACTTCTCGGTGACGCGCTCGTTCGGGGGTTTGACGGTTCGAATCCGCCCGAAGTCGTGCCCGTGGCGGCTACGGTGCTGGCCATGGCTTCCTTCATACTGACGCCGGACCAGATCCTTCGTGCCGTCGCTGCGCTCGAAGTCGCCTGGGCGGGCGACGATGACGCCCTGGCCGCCCTGGCCCAGGACGTGCCCGGTGAGCAGCCGCTCGCGGTGCTGGTCGCCGAGTACGGCACCCTCATGCTGGAGAACACCCTGTTGACCATCACCGGTATCCGCGGGCTGCCTGAGGCCGAGCAGCAAGAGGCCATCGAGGTGTTCAACGGCACCCTCAACGGCCATCAGGCCGAACTCGCCGCCGGCTTCCTGCAGGGCTGGGCCCGCAGCACCGGATCCGGCGCCCATGCTGTCGGCGACCTCGCCCGCGCCGTCCTCCGAGCCCTCCTCTCCTTCACCACCGACGGCGACGACGAGACCGAGGTCCACGCCCTGCTCGACTTCCTACGGGCCGACGCCCTCGCCCACTCCTGACCGACCTGCAGCAGGTCCGGACAGCAAGCGGACATGGTGGAACGGTGGGTGACTCGCGCACGAGGCCGGGCTCGGCATCGTTCTCGGCGAAAGCCTTCAGGGTGTCCGCGAGGTCGGCGGCCACGGGGGCGTGGTCGGCGGGACCACGGCGGCCAGCGACAGCCGGTGGAACGGCTGCGGCAGCACCACGACGGCCGGGAGCAAAGGGCGAGCGACGGCGGGCCCGCAGCCTTGCGTCAACGGTGTGGTCCGGGCACGCCGCCGACCGGGTGACCAACCGCCTCTCGCCGCCCGGCCGCCGGTAGACGTGACCCCATGATCACCACTGCCAGGTGGCGCCGCAGCGCCACTGTCCTGGCCGCGCTCGCCGCGGCCCTCCTGCCCGCCGCAGTCCCCGCTGCCGCGGCCACCGATCCGGCAGCCAGCACGGTCTCCACGCGCCGTGAGCTTCCCGAACCCCCGCCCGTCGACGTCGTGCGCACCGAACTCGACGAGCTCACCGTCGAGGCCCCGCACAGCATGGAGGGGTACTCGCGCGAGAAATTCCCGCACTGGATCAAGATCTCCGGGGAGTGCGACACCCGCGAGACGGTGCTCGCCCGCGACGGGAAGGACGTCGTGCAGGACGATCTGTGCCGGGCGGTGGCCGGCACATGGGCGAGCCCGTACGACGACCGGGTCTTCACCGACGCGAAGCAGTTGGACATCGACCACATGGTGCCGCTCGCCGCAGCCTGGCGATCCAAGTAGGCGATGTTGCGTTGGCTGCATCGATGTCGCGCTGGTTGGGCACGGTGATGACCTGCTCGAAGGTGCGCGGGTAGCTTCTTGTTCGGATGGTGTTGGGGTTTCTGACCTCGGTTGATCACTATCCAACGCCACGATGTTGCACCTGATGCAATCGTGGGGTGGTCGTGGGGGCTGTTGATGTGCCGGGTGCGTTCCGGCTGGTCGTGCCGGGGAATGTGCGGGCTCTGGATCCGGCGCCGGCGATGTTCGACGCGATGCTGCGTGGGTGGGAGAAGCAGCAGCAGAGCAGGCTGCTGACGAAGAAGACGATCTGCGACCGGCTGAGCCTGGTGCGGCGGTTCGCGCTGTTCACGGCGACCTATCCGTGGGAGTGGACTGCGGAGGACGTCGAGGAGTACTTCTCGCACCAGCTCTCGGGTGCCGCGCCGCTTGCGCACTCGACGGTGCGCGGGCAGCAGAGCGACCTGCAGATGTTCTGCGCGTTCATCACGGACGGCCGGTACGGCTGGGCGGTGGCCTGCGAGGAGGCGTTCGGGCAGATCCCGGTGCAGGTGTGCCACGACTGGAACACCGCGGACCACGTCGCCGAGTACGAGGGCCGGCCCGGTCGGCGGGCGCTGACCTACGACGAGTTGCAGACCCTCTTCGACGCCGCCGACGACCTGGTCGAGCTGAAGCGCAAGCGCCGCCGCAAGGGGATGCTGGCCGCGTGGCGAGACGCGGTAATGATCAAGCAGGTATACGCCTACGGCACCAGGCGTCGCGAGACGGCGATGCTGGACCTGCCGGACCTGCGGCACAACCCGCGGGCGAAGCAGTACGGACGCTTCGGCGCGCTGGAGGTGCGGTTCGGCAAGGCCTCCCGCGGTAGCCCGCCCAAGCGCCGCACCGTGCTCACCGTGCCGGAGACCGACTGGATCGTCCCCGTCCTCGAAGAGTGGGTGGACGAGGTCCGCGCCGGCTTCTCCCCGGGCGGGCACCCGGCGCTGTGGGTGACCGAGCGGTGCGGCCGGATCAGCGTGCGTCGCCTGGACGAGGTCTTCGCCGCGATCCGCGACCACGCCGGCCTGCCGGAAGAGCTGGAGCTGCACTGCCTGCGGCACACCTACATCACGCACCTGATCGAGTTCGGGTACCCGGAGCGGTTCGTCCAGCAGCAGGTCGGCCACGTCTACGCGTCGACGACGGCGTTGTACACCTGGGTGTCGGACGAGTACCGCAACCGGCTGCTGGAGGCGTCGATGGCCCGGCGCCTGGAGCGCATGAACACAGAGGGGTTGAAGCCGCGGTGATGAAGAGGATGGGCTTCGAGTGGAACCTGCGCCGGCTGATGGCCGACCAGGACATGTACCAGACCACCGACCTGGTGCCGAAGCTGGCCGAGTACGGGGTGCACCTGTCCCGCGAGCAGGTGTTCCGCCTGGTCACCCAGCCCCCGCAGCGGCTGTCGATGGACACCCTCGCCGCACTGTGCGGAATCCTCGGCTGTACCCCGGGGGACCTGATCACGGTCAAGGAGGTACGCCGCCAGGTCGCGAAGCCGACGGCCTCGGGTGAGACCGCTTCTGTGGCCGAGGTCCCGCCCGCACGGCGGGTCCGGGTGCAGCGCCCGCAGGGCCTGTGAGCGCCCGGCCGCCGGGCCTGCCCCGGGAGTGGGTGGAGCTCGCCGAGCGGATCACCGCGTTCCTGCCCGACCTGGCGGGTGAGGAAGCGGCCCGGATCGTCGCCGGGATGACGCCGTCCGCCCGCGGTCGCTCCCGTGCCCACTTCATCCGGCACCCCGACGCCCTGGTCAGCGGCGCGTCCGACGCCCCGCGCTCCGTCCAGGCCCTGATCACCACGCTCACCGAGGCCGGCGTCCACGGCGTCAGGAAGCCGGCCTGCCTGCGCTGTGGCCGCGTGCGCCCGTTGCGGCAGACGGTTCCCGGCGGCCGGGTCTGCCGCGGCTGCGAGGGCACCCTCGCCCAGCGGGGCAACGTCGGCCCCTGCACGGTCTGCGGTGAGGAACGCCCCCGTCCCTCCCACCGGACCTGCGCGCGCTGCCGCCGTCTCCAGGTCGCCGCCCACCGGTCCTGCTCGGCCTGTGGGAAGCCCGCCCCGATGGACCCGTGCGGCACCTGCCGCCCGAGGCCGCCGGCGCCGTGCGCGCTGTGCGCCACCAGCGCACCGGTGGGCGCCCGCTGGCCGCTCGGCGCGGTCTGCAAAACCTGCTACCGCCAGGCCCGCCGCCACCCAAGCGCCTGTCCGGCCTGCGAGAAGACCCGCGTGCTGATCGCCCGCCAGAACGGAGCGCGGGTCTGCGGTCCGTGCGCCGGCCACCTGGACCCGTACGCCTGCCCCCGCTGCTCGAACCCCCGCTCCTACAAGGTCCGGGGTCTGTGCGACCGCTGCACCCTGCACGACCAGCTCGCCGAGCTCTTCGAGGGCCGGCCAGCGGGGCCCGGGGACCAGTACGCGCGGATGCGCTCCGCCCTGGCCGCATGCGACGAACCGGCGACCGCCCTGAGCTGGCTGCGCGGCTCCCGCTCCGCCGCCCTCCTGACCGACGTCGTCGCCGGCGGGCGGGCGCTGACCCACGAGGACCTGGACACCCTGGCCCTGGCCGAAGGCCGGGGCGGGGCCCGGGTCGTCGACTACCTGCGCGGTGTCCTGCTCGCCTATCAGGCCCTGCCCCGGCGCGACGAACTCCCCGCCCGCGTCGAACGCCACCTGGTCCGCGTGCTCGCCCGTCATCCCGGGCACGCTCTGCTGCTGCGGACCTACGTCCGCTGGTCGCTCCTGCCCCGTGCCCGCCGCCGCGGGCACCGCGACCACGCCTTCGCCAACCGGCTGCGCTGGGCCCAGCAGAGGATCAACACCGCCGCCGACTTCCTGGCCACTATGGACAAGGCCGGCCTGGACCTCGCCGATGTCACCCAGCACGAGGTCGACCGGTGGCTGGCCGGAGGCAGCAGCACCCGCTACGAGGTCCGCGACTTCCTCCTGTGGGCCGGCCACCGCGGCCACAGCCGCGACCTCGCCGTTCCGCCCCGGCCCCGGCCCGACCCCGTCGCCCTGGACGACGACTCCCACTGGGAGGTCCTCCACCAGTGCCTGACCGACACCGGCCTGCCGCTGGACGTCCGCGCCGCCGGCGCGATCCTCCTGCTCTTCGGACAGGAGGTCACCCGGATCGCCGCGCTGCCCACCGACGCCGTGACCGTGCGGGCCGGCGAGACCGTCCTCGTCCTGGATCAAGTGCCCATCCGCCTGCCCGACCCCCTGGCCCGGCTCCTGACCGACTTCGCCGACCGGCCGCGGCCGCCGGGCTGGGCGGCGAACCACCCGAACCGCTGGCTCTTCCCCTCGACCGAGCCCGGCCGGCACGTCACCGGCGGTGCACTGGTCTGCCGCCTCACCGCCCACGGCATCCCCAGCCGCCCGGCCCGGGCCGCCGCCCTCGTGCAGCTCGCCCAGGACATGCCCCCGGCCGTCCTCGCCCCCATGCTCGGCCTCAACCTCATCACCCTCACGCGGTGGCGAGCCCGAGCGGCCACCGACTGGACCGCCTACCTCCAGGCCCGGACATCCCATCGGGCGGCGACACACCGCAGATCCGCTACCACCCTGGTCGGTGTCAACCGGGACGGCGGCTCGCCGACCATCGGGTGACGGTACGCCGGCGGCCCCGCCCGGGCCGGTAGCCCTTGCCGCATGATCACTTCTGCCTGGTGGCGCCGAGGCGCCACCACCGTTGCCGCGCTCGCCGTCGCCCTGATCCCCGCGGCCGCTCCGGCCGCAGCCGCAGCTTCGCCGACCGCTCCCACCGCTGCTGTTGTCGCCCGGCACCGTCAGCTGCCCGAGCCGCCTCCGGCCGAGCAGGCCCGAGCCGAGCTGGACGAACTCGTTGTCGAGGCCCCGCACTCCATGGAGGGGTACTCGCGGGAGAAGTTCCCGCACTGGATCAAGCAGTACGGCACCTGCGACACCCGCGAGGTCGTCCTGCAGCGCGACGGTCAGGACGTCGTCCAGGACGACCAGTGCCGTGCCGTCTCGGGCAGCTGGACCAGCCCGTACGACGACAAGACCTTCACCGACGCGAAGCAGCTGGATATCGACCATCTGGTCCCGTTGGCGGCGAGTTGGCGGGCGGGCGCCGACAGCTGGAGCACCGACAAGCGCCGCGCCTTCGCCAACGACCTGACCCACAGCCAGCTGGTCGCGGTCTCCGCCGCCTCGAACCGCGCGAAGGCCGACAAGTCGCCCGACCTGTGGCGGCCGCCGCTGCGGTCGTACTGGTGCACCTACTCCCGCGCCTGGACCGACATCAAGCACCTCTATGGCCTCAGCGTCACCGAGCCCGAGAAGAGCGCCCTGGTCGAGATGCTCGACACCTGCGCGTAGCCGGCGGTGGGCCCGCCTGCCTGCCCCGGGCTGACCGGCGGGTTGGTCGGGTCGAAGTCGCCTTTCCCCTGCGCAGGCCTCCGCGCGGGCTCTACGGTGTCCGCATCGGCATGACGTGGTCGGGTGCTTGAAGGGGTGGGTGGGTCTGATGGATGTTCCGCTGACGGACGCGGTCGCGGCGGTACGCGACGAGCTGCTGGAGGCTGCAGCGCGGGCGGGTGACGACCCGCAGGTGGTGTTCGCGGTGGGGCCGGTGGAGATGGAGTTCGAGGTCGAGCTGCGCGCGGACGCGAAGGCGAAGGCCGGCTTCAAGCTGTTCGCGGTCGGCGCGGAGACCGAGGCCGGGCTCTCCCGCGGCCGCACCCACCGGGTTTCCTTCACCCTCACTCCCAAGCGCCCCGACGGGGGCGACCTCCTGGTCAGCTCCGCGCAGGAGCGTCCGGCGGGGCCCGGCGACACCAGCGGGCGCATCAGCGACTGAGGACCGGAGCGCGGCCGGCGCCCCGTCGTCCGGTCGCGGCCAGCGGGCGGCATGCAGGGCGGGTTGTAGGGGGCGTGGGTGGAGCGGGTACGTCTTGCCGGGGTGAACGGGCCGGGCGGACGCGGATCCGGGTACGCGGTCGGTGGACGCCTGATCCTCACCTCCGCACACGTCACCGGACCCGCCGGGACGGGCGTGAAGGTCTTCCACCCGGCCGGCACCGGCACCGCGCCCGGCACCGTGCTGTGGGCCGGCACCGCCGGTGGGCGCGACGACGCCGCGCTCGTCCTCGTCGACGACTCCCCGTACTGGCAGCCGCCCACGGCACCCGTTCACTGGGGGCGGCCGGACACGACCCGCCCCGGCACGCAGTGCGAGACCTGGGGCGTCCCCGACGAGGCCCAACGCCCCCGCCGTTCTATCGAGGCCTCACACCTGCGGGGGGAGGTGAATCCGGGAAGCGGGTTTGTCGGCAACCAGTACGTCATGGACCTGCGCACCCCCGGTGCCGGGTGGCCGGGTGACGGGACGTCGCCGTGGGGCGGCCTGTCGGGGGCGGCGGTGTTCTGCGACCGCTACCTGACCGGCGTCGTCGCCGCCGACCGGGCGGACTGCGGCCACGGTCGGCTCAACGTCGTCCCCTCCTACGTGCTCCACCACGACCGCGCCTTCCGCACCGCCCTTGCCCGGTACGGCGGTGGCGCGACGACCGGGTTGGCGGCGGTGGAGTTCCAGGACCTCACCGACCCGGCCGGCGACTCGGCCGCCCAGCGTCCGCCGGCGACCCCGGCGGCGCTGCTGGAGGCCGGGCGCCAGAGTGTCCCCTTCCACGGCCGCCGGGAGTTGCTGGCCGAGCTGGAGGCGTGGTGCGGGCGGGACGGGTTCGGGGCGTGGCTGCTGCACGGCCCCGGCGGGCAGGGCAAAACCCGCCTGGCCCACCACCTCGCGGGCCTGCTCACTGTTGCGGGCTGGACGGTGCTGTGGCCGCGGGCCGGTGCCCGCAGAGAGCAGTTGCTGGAACTGCGGCGGGCGGCCAGGCCGCTGCTGGTCGTCCTCGACTACGCCGAGACCCGCCCGGACCAGCTCGGCGCCCTCGTCGAAGCCGCCGCCGAGCACCCCGGCACCAGCCCGTTCAAGCTTCTGCTGCTGGCCCGCACCGCCGGCGACTGGTGGCAGCAGGCCCACACCGCCAGCCGGCAGGCCGAAGACCACCTCGCCGCCGCCCGCACCCACCGCCTCACCCCCCTGGAGGACGACCCCGGTCAACGCGCCGCCCACTACCGCGACGCCGCCCACGCCCTCGCCACCGCACTCCCGGCCGTCCCCGGCCTCGCCGGACACGACTGGGCGGCGGCCGCCGCCGCCCTGCGGCCCCCGTGGCAGCTGGCCCGGGACAGCGCCTACGGCAACGCGCTCACCCTCCACATGACCGCCCTCGCCGACCTCCTCGACACCACGCGCGCTCAACCGGCGGACCGCACCGGGGACGAGGAGGCCCAGGACGTCGAGGACCGGCTCCTCGGCCACGAAGCCCGCTACTGGCACAGCAGCGCCACCGCCCGCGGCCTCACCCCCGCCCTCAGCACGGCCACCCTCAGGACCGCGCTCGCCGCCGCCCACCTCAGCGGCGCCGCCGACGGCGACCACGCCGACCTGCTGTGGCTGCGCCTGCCCGCGCTCGCGGACCAGCCCCGCGACCGCCGCGACCAGGTCACCGCCTGGCTCACCGCCCTCTACCCCCCAGCGGCCGTCAGCCCCGGCGGGCCGCCCTGGGGCGCCCTGCAGCCCGACCGCCTCGCCGAACGCCACACCGGCCGCACCCTCGACACGAACCCGGGCCTCGCCGACCACCTCCTCGACGGCGCCGACGACACCCAGGCCGAGCAACTCCTCACCGTCTACAGCCGCGCCGCCTCCCACCCCGTCTTCCAGAGCCGCCTCGACACCCGCCTCACTGGCCTGTGCATTCGCCACCACCAGAGGCTAGCCGCACAGATCATCACCACCGCCACCCGCACCGACCACCCCCACCCCCTCACAGCCGCCCTCGACACCCTCACCACCGACCCCACCACCCCCCTCGACACCCTCAACAGGCTCCACCGTCTCTTCCCCCGCACCAGCCAGCGCCTCGCCACCACCGCAGCCCGCCTCGCCCGCACCATCACCGACCGCTACCGCACCCTGGCGAATGCGCACCCGGATGCCTACCTGCCCGAGCTGGCCATGTCCCTCAACAACCTCTCCGTCGACCTCGGCGGGGTGGGCCGGCGAGGGGAGGGCCTGACCGCCAGCCAGGAAGCTGTCGGCCACTACCGCACCCTGGCGGATGCGCACCCGGATGCCTACCTGCCCGACCTCGCCAACTCCCTCAACAACCTCTCCGTCCGGCTGGGCGGGGTGGGCCGACGGGAGGAGGGCCTGACCGCCAGCCAGGAAGCCGTCGGCCACTACCGCACCCTCGCCCAAACCAACCCCGACGCCTACCTGTCCGACCTCGCCAACTCCCTCAACAACCTCTCCATTGACCTCGGCGGGGTGGGCCGACGGGAGGAGGCCCTGACCGTCGTCCGGGAAGCGGTCGCCATCCACCGCACCCTCGCCCAGGCCAACCCGGATGCCTACCTGTCCGACCTCGCCATCTCCCTCAACAGCCTCTCCCTCCGGCTGGGCGGGGTGGGCCGACGGGAGGAGGGCCTGACCGCCATCCAGGAAGCCGTCGGCCACTACCGCACCCTCGCCCAGGCCAACCCCGACGCCTACCTGTCCGAACTCGCCAACTCCCTCAACAACCTCTCCATCGGCCTCGGCGGGGTGGGCCGACGGGAGGAGGGCCTGACCGCCATCCAGGAATCCGTCGCCATCCACCGCACTCTCGCCCAAACCAACCCCGACGCCTACCTGCCCGACCTCGCCAACTCCCTCAACAACCTCTCCGTCCGGCTGCGCGAGGTGGGCCGGCGCGAGGAGGGCCTGACCGCCAGCCAGGAAGCTGTCGGCCACTACCGCACCCTGGCCGATGCGCACCCGGACGCGTACATGCCCGAGCTGGCCATGTCCCTCAACAACCTCTCCATCGACCTCGGCGAGACGGGCCGGCGCGAGGAGGCCCTGACCGTCGTCCGGGAAGCGGTCGCCATCCGTCGCACCCTCGCCCAAGCCAACCCCGACGCCTATCTGCCCGACCTCGCTGGCTCCCTCAACAACCTCTCCGTCGACCTCGGCGAGACGGGCCGGCGCGAGGAGGCCCTGACCGCCAGCCAGGAAGCTGTCGGCCACTACCGCACCCTGGCCGATGCGCACCCGGACGCGTACATGCCCGAGCTGGCCATGTCCCTCAACAA
>NZ_JBHVRT010000056.1:26809-27172 GCF_042885555.1 Kitasatospora sp. NPDC058048
CAACCTCTCCGTCCGGCTCGGCGGGGTGGGCCGACGGGAGGAGGCCCTGGCCGTCGTCCGGGAAGCGGTCGCCATCCAGCGCACCCTCGCCCAAGCCAACCCCGACGCCCACCTGCCCGACCTGGCCATGTCCCTCAACAACCTCTCCGTCGACCTCGGCGGGGTGGGCCGATGGGAGGAGGCCCTGGCCGTCGTCCGGGAAGCGGTCGCCATCCGCCGCACCCTCGCCCAGGCCAACCCCGACGCCTATCTGCCCGACCTCGCTGGCTCCCTCAACAACCTCTCCGTCGACCTCGGCGGGGTGGGCCGATGGGAGGAGGCCCTGGCCGTCGTCCGGGAAGCGGTCGCCATCCGCCGCACCCT
>NZ_JBHVRT010000056.1:27270-30964 GCF_042885555.1 Kitasatospora sp. NPDC058048
CTCGCCCAGGCCAACCCCGACGCCTATCTGCCCGACCTGGCCATGTCCCTCAACAACCTCTCCGTCGACCTCGGCGGGGTGGGCCGATGGGAGGAGGCCCTGACCGCCATCCAAGAATCCGTCGCCATCCACCGCACCCTCGCCCAAGCCAACCCCGACCTCTTCGGACCAGCCCTACAGCAGTCCCTTGCCGTGGCTGGCTGGCTTGAGGGGCTCGATCAGTAGACGGATGAGGTGGCTACCGCCGCACGCTCTGGCGGAGGAATATGGCACGTTCGGAATGACGCTCCCCGCCAGTCGGCGCCGACACCTGGACCACCGCCAAGCGCCGTGCCTTCGCCAACGACCTGACCCACTCCCAGCTGATCGCCGTCTCCGCCACCTCCAACCGCAGCAAGGGCGACAAGACCCCGGACGCCTGGCGCCCCCCGGCCACCGGCTACTGGTGCACGTACTCCCGCGCCTGGACCGACACCAAGCACGTCTACGGCCTCTCCGTCACCGAGCTGGAGAAGACGGCGCTGACCACCATGCTCAACACCTGCGCGTAGACGACGCCACCAGTCGGGCCTGCCGTCCGACCAGAGCCGAGAGGCAGGCCCGGCCCAGTTGGGGATTCCCCTGCGGAGGCCGCCGTGCGGGTCCTACGGTGTCCGCATCGGCCTGACCGCAGGTCAGGTGTGGGATGAGAGGTGGATCCGATGGATGTTCCGCTGGCCGATGCGGTCGCGGCGGTGCGCGACGAACTGCTCGAAGCGGCCGCGAGGGCGGGGGACGACCCCGGGGTGGTATTCGCGGTAGGGCCGGTGGAGATGGAGTTCGAGGTCGAGCTGCGCGCCGATGCGAAGGCGAAGGCCAAGTTCAAGCTGTGGGCGGTCGGCGCCGAGGCCGAGGCCGGCGTCTCGCGGGGTCGCACGCACCGCGTCTCCTTCACCCTGACCCCGAAGCGTGCCGACGGCACTGATCTGCTCGTCCACTCCGCGCACGAGCGCCCGGACGGGCCCGGCGACGTGTCGGGGCGCATTCCGGACTGACCGGGGCGCGGTCCGGCGCTCGGCCGGGCCTGCGGCAGAGGACCAAGGGAACCAAGGGGCGGGCGTGGAGCAGTTGAGGGTGGCCGGGGTTACCGGGCCGAAAGGCGTCGGGCCGGGCTCGGGGTCGGGGTACGCGGTCGGCGGCCGACTGGTCCTGACCTCCGCGCACGTCACCGGACCGGTCGGGACCCGGGTGAAGGTCTTCCACCCGGCCGCCGACGCCGATGCGGGTGGGACGGTGGTGTGGGCGGGGACGCCGGGCGGGCGGGACGACGCCGCGCTCGTCCTCGTCGACGACTCACCGCACTGGCGGCCACCGACCGCACCGGTCGTGTGGGGACGCCCGGACACGAAACGCCCCGGCACACCGTGCGAGACCTGGGGTGTCCCGGACGAGGCCCAACGCGAAGGCCGCCCCGTGGAGGCCGCGCAGCTGCGCGGGGAGGTGAACCCGGGCAGCGGCTTCGTCGGCAACCAGTACGTCATGGACCTGCGCACCCCCGGCGCCGGGTGGCCGGGTGACGGGACGTCGCCGTGGGGCGGCCTGTCGGGGGCGGCGGTGTTCTGCGACCGCTACCTGACCGGCGTCGTCGCCTCCGACCGCGCCCACTCCGGCCACGGCCGGCTGAACGTCGTCCCCGCCTACGTCCTGCACCACGACGCCGCCTTCCGCACCACCCTCGCGGAGTACGGCGGCGATCCGGCGGGCGGGCTGGAGGCGGTGGAGTTCCAGGACATCGCCGACCCCACCGGCAACCCCGCCGTCCGGCGCCCCCCGGTGACCCCGGCCGCCCTGCTGGAGGCCGGCCGCCAGGTCGTGCCCTTCCACGGCCGCGAGGCCCTGCTCACCGAACTGGAGGCGTGGTGCTGGCTCGACGGGTTCGGGGCGTGGCTGCTGCACGGCCCCGGAGGGCAGGGCAAGACCCGCCTCGCCCACCACCTCGGCCACCGGCTCACCGCCACCGGCTGGACGGTGCTGTGGCCGCGCGCCAGCGCCCGCCCGGAACAACTGCTGGAGCTACGGCGGGCTGCGAAGCCGCTGCTGGTCGTCCTCGACTACGCCGAAACCCGCCCCGAACAACTCGGCGCCCTCGTCGATGCCGCCGCCGAACACCCCGGCACCAGCCCCCTCAAACTCCTGCTGCTCGCCCGCACCGCCGGCGACTGGTGGCAGCAGGCACGCGAGGCAAACCAGCAGGCCGAGGAACTCCTCGCCACCGCCCGCACCCGCCGCCTCGCACCACTGGAGGACAATCCCGACCGGCGCGCCGGCCACTACCGCGACGCCACCCGCGCCCTCGCCAAGGCGCTCCCCACCGTCCCGGGCCTCCCCGAGCACGACTGGGAGGAGGCCGCCGCGACCTTGACTCCGCCTCGACAGCTGGGCGGGGACACCGCCTACGGGAACGCGCTGACCCTCCACATGACTGCCCTCGCGGACCTCCTCGACACCACCCGCACCCAACCCGCGAGCAGAACCGAGGACGGGTTCGAGGATGCACAGGACGTCGAGGACCGCCTGCTCGGCCACGAAACTCGGTACTGGCGCGACACCGCCACCACCCGCGGCCTCACCCCCGCCCTCGGCATGAACACCCTGAAGACCGCGCTCGCCGCGGCCCACCTGACCGGCGCCGCCGACGACGAAGACGCCGATCTTCTGTGGCGGCGCCTGCCCGCCCTCGCGGACCAGCCCCGCGACCGCCGCGACCAGGTCACCGCCTGGCTCGCCACCCTCTACCCCGCCACGGTGCCGGGCTCACCGTGGGGCGCGCTGCAGCCCGACCGCCTCGCCGAACGCCACACCGGCCGTACCCTCCTGGCCGTCCCCCGCCTGGCCGACCAACTCCTCGACGGCGCCGACGAAACCCAGAGCGCCCAGCTCCTCACCGTCTACAGCCGCGCCACCGCCCACCCAGCTCTCCACCACCTCAACGGCCGACTCACCGATCTCTGCGTTCGCCACCACCCGGCCTTGGCACCGCACATCGTCACCACCGCCACTCGCACCGACCACCCAGGGCCCCTCATCACCGCCCTCGACACCGTCATCACTCACCCCGGCACCCCCCTCGACACCCTTAACACGATCTACACCGTGTTCCCCCAGACCAGCCGCCGCCTCGCCGCCAGCGCGGTCCGCCTCGCCCGTACCATCACCAGCCACTACCGCACCCTCGCCGAAGCCAACCCCGACGCCTACCTGCCCAACCTCGCCATGGCCCTCAACAACCTCTCCAACCACCTGGGGGAGGTGGGCCGGCCGGCAGAGGGCCTGGCCGCCGCTGAGGAAGCGGTCGGCCACTACCGCACCCTGGCCGAGGCCAACCCCGACGCCTATCTGCCCAACCTTGGTACCTCCGTCAGCAACCTCTCCAACCACCTGGGGGAGGTGGGCCGGCGAGCGGAAGGGCTGGCCGCCGCTGAGGAAGCCGTCACCATCCGCCGCACCCTGGCCGAGGCCAACCCCGACGCCTATTTGCCCGACCTCGCTGCCTCCGTCAACAACCTCTCCAAGCACCTGGGGGAGGTGGGCCGGCCGGCGGAGGGCCTGGCCGCCGCTGAGGAAGCCGTCGGCCACTACCGCACCCTCGCCGAAGCCAACCCCGACGCCTACCTGCCCGACCTCGCCATGGCCCTCAACAACCTCTCCAACCACC
>NZ_JBHVRT010000056.1:31063-57158 GCF_042885555.1 Kitasatospora sp. NPDC058048
GCCACTACCGCACCCTCGCCGAAGCCAACCCCGACGCCTACCTGCCCGACCTCGCCATGGCCCTCAACAACCTCTCCAACCACCTGGGGGAGGTGCGCCGGCCGGCAGAGGGCCTGGCCGCCGCCGAGGAAGCCGTCACCATCCGCCGCACCCTGGCCGAGGCCAACCCCGACGCCTACCTGCCCGACCTCGCCGGCACCCTCAACAACCTCTCCGTCGATCTCGGCGAGGTGGGCCGGCCGGCGGAGGGCCTGGCCGCCGTCCAGGAAGCCGTCGGCCACTACCGCACCCTCGCCGAAGCCAACCCCGACGCCTACCTGCCCGACCTCGCCATGGCCCTCAACAACCTCTCCAACCACCTGGGGGAGGTGCGCCGGCCGGCAGAGGGCCTGGCCGCCGTCCAGGAAGCCGTCGGCCACTACCGCACCCTCGCCGAAGCCAACCCCGACGCCTACCTGCCCAACCTTGCCGGCACCCTCAACAACCTCTCCAGTCGCCTGGGGGAGGTGCGCCGGCCGGCAGAGGGCCTGGCCGCCATCGAGGAAGCCGTCGGCCACTACCGCACCCTCGCCGAAGCCAACCCCGACGCCTACCTGCCCAACCTCGCCATGGCCCTCAACAACCTCTCCAACCACCTGGGGGAGGTGCGCCGGCCGGCAGAGGGCCTGGCCGCCGTCCAGGAAGCCGTCACCATCCGCCGCACCCTGGCCGAGGCCAACCCCGACGCCTACCTGCCCGACCTCGCCGGCACCCTCAACAACCTCTCCATCCGCCTGGGGGAGGTGGGCCGGCCGGCGGAGGGCCTGGCCGCCATCGAGGAAGCCGTCGGCCACTACCGCACCCTCGCCAAAGCCAACCCCAGCCTCTTCGGCCCAGCCCTACATCAGTCCCTGGACGTGACCGCCTGGCTGGAGGGAATCGGGCCCTAGCCGAACGGGCTGGGTGCCGTGGAATCGTATTGCGGGGAATATCGCATGTTCGGAATGACGCTCCCTGCCAGTCGGCGCCGATACCTGGACCACCGCCAGGCGCAAGGCGTTCGCCAACGACCTGGAGCACTCGCAACTGATCGCGGTCTCCGCTGCCTCCAACCGGTCCAAGGGCGACAAGTCGCCGGACGCCTGGCGCCCGCCGGCGACCGGCTACTGGTGCACGTACTCCCGGGCCTGGACCGACACCAAGCACGTCTACGGCCTGTCCGTCACCGAGCCAGAGAAGACCGCGTTGAACGAGATGCTCGACACCTGCGCGTAGCCGTCGGCCGGGTCGGCCGACCCGCCTGTGTCGTTCGGGCGGGCCGACCGGCCTCCTCAGAACGGGGGTTCGTCGGAGAGGGCACCGTCCCGGGCGGGCGCGGTCGGTCTGGTCTTCGGTTGCTGAAGAACCCGGACAGCGTCCTCGATGCGGCCGAGGTCAATGAGTAGCTCGGCCCGGAGGGAGCTGTTGAAGGTCGGATGCTGTTCGAGGACGGCGACGGCCTCCTCGGTGCGTCCGGCGCCGGCCAGGAGCCCGGCGATCTGCTCGGCCGCGTACCAGGCGTCGCCCTCGGGGTGGGCCCGGGCCGCTTCGACCGCCTCGTCGACCCCCGCGCTGGTGGTGATCAGCGGCAGCCTCATCCAGAACAGGTCCCACCTCTCCTTGCCGCCGCGGCGGGCCTTGAGGGCGTCGAAGTGGTCCAGGCCGTCCTGAGGACGGCCCTGGTCGAGACACAGCTCGGCCAGGGTATGGAGGATCCAGTCCTCGCCTGGGCGAGCATCGGCCTGGGCACGCATCACGTCGATCGCCTCACCGCCCCGGCCGTGCCGGGCCAGGAGCCGCGCGAGCTCGTACGCCGCGTTCGGGTCCTGCGGCACAGACTCGGGGACCGGCCGGTAGACGGCGATCGCGCCGTCCACGTCGCCGCGTTCCTCCGGCAGTTCCGCGAGCCGCTGCACGGCGTGCCCGTGGTGCTCGGTCTCCGCGTAAGCGCGCAGCTCCTCGATCCGGTTGTGCCGGGCCAGCAGGTCGGCCAGCTGGTCGCGGTAGTCGATCGAGGTGGTCTCGCGGGTGCGGAGCAGGACGATGGCGTCATCGACGCGGCTCTGGCGCTCGTAGACCGTCGCGAGCAAGCCGATCGCCGTGTCAGGGTCGAGGCCGCGGCAGCACCACGGGCCGTCCGGCCGGGATCCGGGCGGTGAGCAGTTCGGCGGCCTCCTCGTCGCGGCCGGTGCTCCCGGATATGCCGACGAGCGGCTCCGCGAGGTACCGGTCCTCGATGTGCGGGCGCAGCAGGGCGAAGGCCTCGTCGCCGTGGCCGTGTCGGGTGAGCAGGTCGGCGAGGAATCGCAGGGCAAGTCGTTGCCCGTCCTGCGCGTGCGGGCGTGCGAGCGCGATCGCGTCGTCGGCCCGGCCCATCGCCTCCAGCAGTTCCGCCGTGGTCTCGGCGGCTGTCCACCAGCCCGTGGCGACATACGGGGCGAGCACCTGAAGCGACTCCTGCGTGCGGCCCTGGCCCGCGAGGAGCCGTGCCCACTCCCGCGCGCAGAACCACTCCCCACGCCCGGCCCATTCCTCCACGAGCGCAGCGTGCCCGTGTTCGAGCAGCCGGGCGACCATCCCTGGCGGGATGCAGCCGGATTGCGTCCGGACCTGGTAGTCAAGATCGGAAGCTTCCATGACGACGCACCGTAGTTCCCGCCCCTGACACCGAGTCGGCCCCGCCGGTGCCGGACCGCAAGGCCGACGGGGGCGGGGAAGGAACCGGTGCGCAGGCGCCGTGGTCGCCGGTACCGGGCGGCAGCTCGCGGCGTCAGGGCGTGTCGCCCGCCTAGTCCCAGCGCGGCGGATTTCCGGGTCGGGGCTCGTAGTGGGCCCGGCCGCCCACGCCGTACCGGCCGATCTCGGTGGCCGGCGCGGCACCGTCAGCAAGCTGTGCCTCGTCCCAGCCGGTGACGACCAGGTAAGCCGGCAACAGGCTGGCTGCTTCTTCCCAGCGGTGTACGACGGCGTCGTCCGGGGCACCGGGGCGCGAGGGCGTGTGCCCCGGCGGATTTCAGCGGCCTCGGTCCGTCTGGCTCGGCTCCCAAATCCCGTGCGAGCCGTGATCGGAAGCTGAGACGCTGGCCTCACACAGTGCGGCGCAGGGGCGGAGACCATTTTGATCATCTTGGACGCGAACATCCTCCGGGGCACCAAGGGCGGCGGCGCCGAGGACGAACTGCTGCGCACCCTCCGCGCCTCCAAGGCGGAGCGCATCGCCATCCCGGAGATCGCCCTTGAGGAGGTGCTCGCACAGCGGGTCCTGGCCTACGACCGGGCCCACAAGGCGATGCGGGAGGCCGCCGAGAAGCTGAACGCCGCCACCCACTGGGGCGAGGTGGAGGGTCCGCAGGAGTACCTGCCGGAGAAGGTCCGCGACTACTGGCGGAGCCGCTACCTTCAGCTCGCTGAAGTCCTGGAGACCAGCATCGACGTACACCGGCAGGCCCTCGTCCGCGAGGCCGGCGTCATCGCGCCCTGCAAGATCGTCGGCACCGACACCAAGACCGGCGCGCGGGACGCCGCGATCTGGCTGACCGCTGTGGAGCATGCTCGCGAAAACCCCACAGAGACGGTCTACTTCATCAGCAACAACACCCGAGACTTCGGCAACGGCGTCGACTGGCCGACCCAACTCGCCGAGGACATCAGGGGGATGGAGAGCCGATTCTTCCTCCACACGTCACTCGGGGGCGTACTTCCCCGCTTCGCCCGGAAGGTCACCACCACGGTCGACGAGGTGACCGCCCTGCTGTCCGACCCCGGCCGGCTGGAGAACATCGCCAGGCGGTCCCGGCTGGCCCACTTGAAGGAAGTCATCGAGGCCCTCCAGCTCCGCCAGTGGCGTGCAACCCACACGCGGTACACCAGGGACAGCCACGCCGCACTCTCGGAGGTCACCAAGCCGCGCGCGTACGAGATCGACGGCCAGGTCTGGTACACCGCCACGGCCCGCTGGGTGATCGCCCACGGCCTCCCTGTCCAAGACGGACTCCGATACGACCTCCAGAGCTGGACCACCCGCGTGATGGTGAGCGCCGCCGCCGAGCCGGGCAGCGTCACCATCCTCTCCGCCGGTGACTTCGAGACCGCCGGTGCCGACGATGCGGTCCACTTCCCGGAACTCGCCGGGTCGTTCTTCGACGGGGGCGGCTTGCTGCCCAACTTCAACCAGCACATCGCGACCGCACTCTCCCCCCTTCTGCGGGTCGCAGAACTGCTGCGGGGAGCCGACACCGACATCACTCCCTTTCACGGCGACGTCCTGGGCGACGGTCCCGAGGCCCAGGAGGAGTAGCCCCCGGCGGGCGTCGGATCCGCGCCCGGCGGGCTACCGGCCGACCCTGCGCCCGAACAGGCCGGCCGCCGGGACCGTAGCGGCCGATCTCGGTGGCCAGTGCGGCGCCGTCGGCGAGTTGGTCGGTGTCCCAGCCGGCACCCGGCTGTCAGTGCCGGTGTTCACCAGTTCGCCGGACCGTCGGGGTCGGTGGGCTGTGGGGTCTGCCGGATGGTGTCGGGGTGGTGGAGGTACCAGCCCCAGTCGTCGAAGCCCGCGCCCCAGCGGACCAGGGCGACCCAGGCGGTGGAGCCCTGGTGCAGGCGCCAGCTCTCGATCCGGCCGGGCCGCCACCGGCCGCCGAGGCGGATCTCGACCCATCGCCAGCGCGGCTCGGTGTCCCAGCAGCGGCCGGGGCCGGACATCAGCGCGCGCGGTGCCCGCTCGGCGTCGCCGGGCCGGTGCTCGGGGTGGCCGGGGTGGGAGCGGGAGAACGGAACTGCGCTGGTCACACCCCCACCATAAATCGAACAACTGTTCCCATCAAGCGCCGGGCACTGGCCCCGGCGGTCAGCGCCGGCGGTTGAGCAGCAGGGCGAGGAGGGTGCGGGCTTCGCGGCGGCGGGCGGGGTTGGGGGCGGTGATGGCGGTGAGCGTGAGCGCGGTGAGGGTGAGCAGGTAGCCGGTGGCCGAGGCGGCCATGGCGATGGTGGCGGGGTCGTGGGTGGTGGGCATCGGTGTCTCCGTGCGGCTGGGCCGCCCGCCCCGGCTCGGGTGCGGGCGGGGCGGGTCAGTGGGAGGCGAGTTCCTGGAGTCGGTCGGCGATGGCGTTGGTGGGCAGGCTCAGGAGGCCGCCGGCCTCCTCTTCGCGGGGCAGGCCGTTGATCGCCTCGCGCAGGGCGCGGTCGGGGCGGGGCAGGCCTGCGGGGTCGGGCAGGGGCGGGGCCAGGCGGGAGGCGAGGCGGGCGTAGCCGGGGAGGTTGGGGAGTTTGGGGGCGATGGGGGCGCTGGTGCCGTCTTCGAGGCAGGCGGCCTGGTGGAACCAGTTGTCGGCGTCGCGCAGTTCGCCGCGGCGCAGGTGGTGCAGGTACATGCAGTAGGCGGCGAGGTGGCTGCCGGCGCCGGCGGCGAACTGCCACCACCAGGTCGCGGAGTGGTGTCGGCCGGAGAGGTCGAGGAGGCAGGCGAAGACGAGGGCGCCTTGGGGTTCCCAGTCCCGGGCGAGGCTGTCCACCTGTTCCCAGGCCCCGGGTTCGTTGATGACGACGGTGGCCAGGGCGCGCAGGTCGCGGCGGGCGTCGGCGTGGATGCCCGCCGAGCCCGGGAACGTCAGGATCGCCTGGTGGGCGGCGGCGGCCCGGTCGGCCCGGCGGGCGGCGAGGCCTTCGGCGATGTAGCGGCGGCCAGCCTCGATGTCGTAGCGGGGCCGGTCGGCGGGCAGGGGACCCGCCGTTTCCAGCAGGCGGACGACGTCGCACCGGCAGGCGTCGTCCTCTCGTGGGGTCACGGTCACTCCTGGTCCTCCTTGGCGGTGCTGGAGCGCAGGATCCGGCGGGATCTGAGCCGGGCCTCCAGCTTGGTGCGGGCCTGCGTGGTCAACGACTTCACCGTGGCCTCGTCGGTGCCCATGGCCTGGGCCGTGCCCGCGACCTTGAGGCCGACGACGAAGCGCAGCACGATCACGTCGTACTTCGCCGCGGGCAGTTCCTTGATGGCGGCGCCGAGCGCCATGCCCACCTCCAGGCCGTCGATGCCGGTGGTGACGGCGTCCAGGTCGTCCAGCCACGGTTCCCACTCCAGGCGCAGCGCGACGGAGAACGCGATGCGCTCCTCCAGCCGGTCCAGGCGTTCGCGTTCGACCTCCACCAGGTGGCGCAGGGCGGCCCAGGCGGTGGCGGCGGGCTGGGGGTAGGTCAGGACGCGGTCCCAGCAGTCGGCGAGTTCGAGGAAGGCCTCGCTGACGAGTTCCTGGGCGAGGGCGGCGTCGCCCAGGCAGGCGTAGGCGTAGTCGTAGTACGCGTCGGCGTGGAGTCGCTGGAAGGCTTCCAGGGTTATGGGCAGTTCCACGACCGGGGGTGTGGTGCCGGCGGCGTCGGTGAAGGACGGTTCGGTCACGACGACGCCTCCCCTGCCGGGTCCGGGAGGCTGCCGCGCGGGCGCAGCGGGCGGCTGGGGCACGGCTGGGCGGGGGCCGTGATGGGCCGCGGCAGGACGGGGGGATGGGTGTGCATGGGTTGGGGGTGTCCTTCGGTCATCGGTGCAGGGGAACGGTCACGCTCTGCTCGGGCGGGTGAGCGCGGCGTGCCGGTGGGGGAATCAAATCCCTCGAACAGACCAAAGGTTCACGTCTCGAAGGTAAAGACTTACGGAATGTCATCTTCCGACGTTTAGGCACCACAGTCCGAACCCTGGACCGCATGTCACCGGTCGGGGCCGCTCTGCGGGCTGGCGCCCGGCCGATTTGGCGTTCAACTCCTGGAACCGGGCCGGTCCCGGGACGCGACCGGTCCGAATGCTGTTTCGACCGCGAGCGTCTCGTGCGAGCCGAAGGTCTCGCCGGCGCCCACCCGACTGGGGCCGCCCGCTGGGTCGTCACGGCACCGGTCGACGAAGGCCCGTCCCTGCCATGTGAGCGCCGGCCGTGACCCGACACAGGGTTGGGGAGTGATGGGAACGAGCGGGTCGAACCGTCTCGCAGATCTGGTCGCGGCGGTCGACGCAGAGCAGAAGTGATGGGTCGTCGAGTTGGTGCCGGGGAATACTCTAGACTTCAGATCTGCTGATCTCTGGTGTCCAGAGATTGAAGATTGATCTTGCAGGGGGATTCGTGGCCCAGCCCAACCGCACCATCCAGATCGACGACGAGGTCTTCGCCCTCCTCCAGCGGCACAGCGAGCCCCTGGTGGACACGCCGAACGATGTCCTTCGCCGTCTGCTGCTCGACGGTGGGCGCGCGGTGTCGGATCCTGCGGGCTCGCGCCCCACCGGCGCGCTGATGCCGCTGATCGAGGCCGGGCTCGTCCGGTCCGGCGACCAGCTCCGGCACACCCAGACCCGGCTGAAGTTCACGTACACCGCTTCGGTGGCCGGAGACGGCTGGATCGAGATCCCCGACGGCCGGGCGTTCCGTCTGCCCTCGCCCGCGCTCAAGGCCCAGGTCGGCTACGACGTGTCCGGGTGGACGCAGTACGTCCACGTTCCCAGCGGCGCCACGCTCTCCGAGCTGCGCGAGCAGCTGGCCGACCGGTCCTGAGCACAGGTCGCGGGTCGGAGCGGACGAAGCCGTCGGAGCGGGGGAAGCGATGAAGGGGGAGGGCGTGGGGCTTTCGGAGGCGGAGGGCCGCGCGGTGCTGGAGGGGATGATCCTTCCGGCGGCCACCGCCGGGGCGGTGGCCCAGGAGCGGCCGGTGGTGGTGCTCGTGGCGGGGCAGCCCGGCAGCGGCAAGACCACCCTCGGGGACCTGCTGCACGCCGTCCTCGATCTGCGGGGCGGGGCGGTGCGCGTGGGCGCCGACCTGTACAGGGCCGTACACCGGGACTACCCGGTGCTGCTGGCCGAGGACGTGCGCACCGCCGGTGCGGGCGTGCGCTTGGACACGCGCCGCTGGCAGGCGGCCGTGGAGGAGCGGGTGCGCGAGGGCCGGTTCGACGCACTGGTGGAGACCGCGCTCGCCGACGGCGACGAGGTGCGCGCGCAGGCCGTGGCCTACCGGGTGGCCGGGTACCGGGTCGAGGTGGTGGCGCTGGCCTGCGCCGAGGCGTGGAGCCAGCTGGGCGTCCTCGCCCGCTACACCGAGCAGGCGGTGGCGACGGGCGCGGGCCGGTACGTGTCCTGGGAGAACCACGACGCGTGCGCGGCCGCGCTGGTGACGACGCTGCGGGTGGTCGAGGAAGAGATGCTGGCCGACCGCGTCACCGTGGTGCGGCGCGGCCTGGTGCCGCTGTACGGCAACGAGCTCGTCGACGGCGCCTGGGCGCGAACGCCGGGCGCGGCGCGGGCGGTGGAGGCGGAGCGGGCCCGGTGGTGGGGGGCTGCGGAGAGCGCGGGCTTCCACCGGGCGCTGTCCCGGGCCGGGCGGGCGCTGGTGCGCGCCGAGGACCGGGTTCCGGCCGACCGTGTGCTGGCAGTGGCCCGGGACGCGAGCCGGGCCGCCGCGCTGTCCGAGCCGGTGCGCCGGATCGCGCAGGCCCTGCGCCGACCGCCGGGCGTCGACTTCCACCGGCTGTCCCCGGCCGAGCACCGCGAGATCTTCGACCTCGACATCGTGCCCCTCCTCCTGGACGGCGCTGTCCCCCAGGAGCGGCCGGTGGCGGTGTTCGTGGTGGGCCAGCCCGGCGCGGGCAAGACCGGCGCCGCCCTCTTGGTCAAGCGCGCGCTGCGCCCGGACGCGGTCCACCTCGTCGGCGACGACCTCAAGATGCTGCACCCGGACTACTTCGACCTGCTGCGCTGCGAGGCGCGCGAGGCGGGGGCTGCGATCCGTGCGGACTACAAGGCCTGGTTCGCCATGGCGCAGGCGTACGTGCGCGAGCGGCGCGGCGACATCGTGGTCGAGACCGCCCCCGGCAGCGCCCGGGAGGTCCTGGCCGACGCCGAGGCGTTCCACCGGGCTGGGTACCGCGTCCAGGTGCTGGCTCTCGCGGTGCGCGCCGCCGACAGCCGCCAAGGCACCGCCCACCGCTACGCGGAGGCCGAGCGCCACGGAATTCCGGCGCGGTTCACGACTGCGGCCGGGCACGACCGGTGCTTCGAGGCGGTGGCCGACGTGGTCGAGCAGGCCGCTTCCTCAGACGTGGTGGACGAGCTGGTGGTGATGGGCCGGGACGGGCGGGCCCTGTGGCGCCGGGGCCGGTCCGGCGGGACGCCGGGGTGGGCACTGGCCGCCGAGCGGGCCCGGCCCTACACGGAGGCGGAGGCGCGGCGCTTCCTCGCGGTCCAGACGCGGGTGCGCCGGGCGCTGCCGCAGCACCGCGCGGAGGTGGAGCAGATCGTGGCCCTGGCCCGCCCACTCCTGCTGCCCCTGCTCCAGCCATCGGCCCTGGACGTGCCGACCGCCGGGCCGGTGCCCGCCGTGCGGGTCGCCTGAGAGCCGGTCAGCCCCTGTCGGTCAGCTCCAGGGCCGCCGTGTAGTGGGCGGCCAGGCGGGCGGCTTCCCCGGCGTCCACGCCGGCCCTGAGCCGGTGAAGGTCGGCCATGGCCCGCTGCCGGGCGTTCACCATAGTGTCCAGCTCCGCCGGGTCGGCGCCTTCCCTCACTGCGGGGCGCAGGTCGCGGATGCCCGAGCTGTACCGGGCCACCAACGCATTGATGGCCCACACCGCGCGGTCCCAATCGTCGGCGGGCCCCGGCGGGCCGAAGCCGGCCGACGGGCCGGTGTTCTCGGCGGGGCCGTCCTCAGGACGGGGGTCGGGCACGGTGGCACCACCTCGGATCGGAACTGTCACGGTCGCCGCCAGTCTCACACGCCGCCGGTGCCGCCGGCGCCGCACCCGATCGGCCCGCCGGCCCGGCCGCCCGCGGGGCCGCCGGGCCCGGACGGCGACGACCGTGCCCGCCGCAGGTTCCGACCGGTACCACAGCCGGCGGGCGAGGGCGTAGGTTGATGGCCGGTCAGGCAGACGGGGAGAGGGCACACGTGGCACGGGACCTGCGGGCGCTGTTCGGCTCGAACAACCAGGCACTGGACGCGGACGAGGCGTTCACCAACCGCCAGGCCCAGTGGGAAGCCGTCGCTTCCGCGCTCACCGCCCACCTCACCCGCATCGCCGCCCCGGGCTTCGACGTCCAGGACCTCGAAGCGCCCCGGCACAACGTGCTCGTCTTCCACGGGGTCGGCGGCATCGGCAAGACCACCCTGTCCCGCAAGCTGGAGGCCGCCCTCGCCGACACCGCCCGGCGCCCCGCCCAGTGGGGAGAACCCGCCTGGCCCGCCGGCTCCCGCCTTCTTCCGGTGCGCATCGACCTCGCCCGCTCGGCCAGCGCCGACATCGAGCAGCTCGTCCTCACCCTGCGCCTCGCGCTCGCCCGCCACGTCGGCCGCGCCCTGCCCGCCTTCGACATCGCGCTGCGCCGCTACTGGGACACCGTGCACCCGGGCGAGCCGCTGGAGGAGTACCTGCGCCGCCGCGGACTTGCCGCGATGGCGGGCGATGCCCTGCCCGGGCAGATCAAGGGAGCCGTCGGCGAGGCCGCCCAGCAGCTCGCCCTGCCCGGCGTCGTCGGCTCCGCCGCCGGCCAGGTGGCCGCCGCCCTGGTCACCGCGCTGCGCCAGCGGCACGAGAAGGCCCGCGCCCTGACCGGCTGCGTGCGGCTGGCGGACCTGCTGGAGGCCGAGCCGGACGTGGAGGCGCTGTCGTTCTACCCGCACCTGCTGGCGTGGGAGATCGCCCGCCTGCCCGCCAAGCACGCCGTCGTGCCGGTGGTCCTGCTGGACGGCTTCGAAGACGTCGGCGACCGCACCCACCGCGACCTGGAGCGCCTGGTCCAGCGCGTCGTCTGGCTCATGCCGAACGCCTTGTTCATCGTCACCGGCCGCTCCCGCCTGCAGTGGGCCGACTCCGCCCTGCAGGGCCAGCTCGACTACACCGGCCCCGCCGCCTGGCCCCACCTCGCCCCCGCTTCCAGCCCGCTGCTGCCCGCGGCCCGCACCCCGGCCCCGGCCGCCGGACCGCGGCAGCTGCTGATCGGCGACTTCTCCCCGGAGGACTGCGAGGACTACCTCGCCCACCGCCTCACCCACGACGGCCAGCCCCTCATCCCCGCCCCCGTCCGCGCCGTCATCGCCCGCCGCTCCCACGGCCTTCCGCTCTACCTCGACCTCTCCGCCCTGCGCTTCCTGGAGATCCGCCGCACCCGCACCCCCGAGCCCGGCGACTTCGAAGCCGACTTCGCCGCCCTCGTCGCGCGCACGCTCCAGGACCTCACCGCGGACGAGCGGCACGTCCTGCGCGCCGCCGCCCTCCTGGACGCCTTCGACGTCCCCCTCGCCACCGCCGCCGCCGGCATGAGCCACGACGCGCCCGCCCTGCGCCTGGTCGAGCGGCCTCTGGTGCGCGAAGACCCGACCGCGCTGTGGCCGTACCACCTGCACGCCCTGGTCCGCTCGACCCTGCGCGGCGCCGACGACCGCACCGACGACCGCTGGTCCGACCAGGACTGGCGGCGCGCCGCCGACCGCGCCCACACCGCCCTCGGCGACCAGTGGAGCACCACCGCCGGCGACCGCGCCCTGCTGATCGGCTGCCTGCGCCAGGGCCTGCGCCTGGCCCGCGACCACCGCCTCGACCTCGGCTGGCTCGCCGCCGCGGCCTGGGCCTACGTCTCCGACTCGATCTGGGAACCCCTCGCCCCGCCCGCCCCCGCACCGGCCGGGCAACCCGCCGTGGGCGGGCCGGGCGGCGTCGCCGTGCTGGACACCCCGGCCGACGCCCTGGTGGAGACCCTCAGCGCGCTCGCCGCCCGCCAGCGCGAACACCGCACCCGCACCGCCGACCGCCTCACCCGCGTCATCGACAGCCGCCTGCTGCCCGAGGACCTGACCGACATGGCCCTCTACTACCGGGCCAAGGCCCACCGCGACCTCGGCCGCGGCGCCGCCTCCCGCCAGGGCATGCAGCAGGTCGCCGCCGGCACCACCCGTCTCGCCCCCGCCGCCCGCCGGGGACTCGTCCACCTCGCCCGCCAGGGCGGCGACTTCCCCACCGCCCTGGCCGCCGCCCAGAACCTCGGCTGGGCCGGACGCCAGCACCGCGTCCTCGGCGACCTGTGGTGGGTCCACGCCGAGATGGACCAGGCCGCCGCCGCCTACCAAGCCGCACGCACCGACGCCGAACAGCACGCCGTCGCCGGCGAGACCGCCACCTCCCAGGCCCAGCTCGCCTTCGTCCGCGCCTTCACCGACCCCGAGACGGCCGACGACGACCTCGACCTCGCCGCCCAGCTCCTCGTCGGCCTCGACCTGCGCGCCACCACCCTCACCACCCGCATCGCCTACCTGATCCGCGACGCCGGCACCGGCGGCCAGGACTTCCCCGACCGCGTGGCCCTGCTCGACGCCGAGGTCCGCGCCTCCGGCGTGCGCGCCGCCCGCACCACCCTCGCCCTCGCCGTGTGCTTCCACCACGCCGTCCTCGCCGACGACGGCGGCCTGGACACCGCGATCCGCGACCTCGACCAGCTCACCCGCGGGCACGACTACGCCTACTACACCGACATCGCCCACTTCATGGCCGGCCGCGACCTCCAGTTCCCCTCCGGCGCCCGCTGGTACGACGGCGACCAGGCCGTCCGGGACCGGTGGCGCGCACTCGTCACCGCCCGCCAGGACCGCCTGCGCCCCGACAACCGCTAGCTAGATGCTGACGGCGTGGATCGTGGAGTAGATCAGCTGGGGACAGATGCTGAGGGCCTGGTCGAGTGCGACTTCCAAGGCGGTGGAGTCCTGGTGCTGGTCGATGTTCAGGAAGGCGACCCAGCTGGAGGGGTGGTATCGGGCGAACATGGAGAGCGTGAAGAGGAGGGACCACCACAGGAGCAGGGGGTGCAGAACCTCGCTCTGCCCGGCGACGGCGGGGAAGAGGTAGGTGTCGTCGTCGGCAAGGTAGGTCGTGGTGGCAGGCGGAAAGAGCTGCCACTGCCTGGTTGCGGTGAACGTCCCGTCGTTCTCGCCCCTGCTGAAGTCGTTGGGCGGACCGGCAGGCTCGGTGCCGTGCAGACCGGGGTAGTGAGAGAGGAAGTCCTCCAGGCCTGGGCCTTGCTCGCCCGCTGGAATGCCTTTCACCCATCCCGCGCGGCCAGGGGCGGCCATCGCGGTGTCCCCGAACCGTAGAACGGGATGAACCGCACCCTGCTCCGTGAGTGGGTAGCGGGTCAGCTCGGGCACCATGCTCCACAGCTGTCCGAAAAGGGCACCGTCGCCCGGCAGGGAAGCCGAACCCAGGAGACCCGCGAGCTGCTTGAAGGAACCCTTCTTGCCGTTCTGGTTCTTGACGGTGCACTGGCTCAGCAGCCTCTGCTCGTCGAGTTTCTCCACCGCGATGCCGTGTCCGTTGAGCTGCCATTCGTCCGGTGTGCTCGCGCGGGTGGAAGCGGCCGCGATGGCCCGCCCGGCCTGGCTGAGGCCGTAGAACAGCAGCAGTGGCCGCGCACTGTAGTCGACGGTCTCCGCGGATTTGAAGAGCTGCTCCGACTGCTCAAGCGCCGCCCCGAAGGTGAGTTTCCTCTCAGCATCGCTTCCTGCCGGGCCGGGCGGGCTGTGCCGCAGGCCCCTGATCCGCTGCCACACCCTCGCTGGAGACGGGTTCCCCACGTCGTTCCATGGCACCTGGACTCGGACGCCAGGAGGAGTCACAACCATCGGATGAGTCACCATGACCGGATTCTTCTCCAACCATGATCGGAAGACCATGGGTTTTCGCGTTCCGCGTCGATCGTCTGCGGCAATAGCGGCGTAACCGCCGTCAGACCGCAGGCTCGGCCGCTGGGGCTACCGCAAGCGCAGGTTGCCCTTCGTGTCCACGATGATGGTCAGCTCTCCGTCGAGGTTCTCCCGGAGGATCTTGGCGAGCTGCGCCCCGTCGAGGGGATGCCGGCCAGGACTTCCTCGACCGCGTGGCCCTGCTCGACGCCGAGGTCCGCACCTCCGGCGCGCGCGGCGCCCGCACCACCCTCGCCCTCGCCATGTGCTTCCACCACGCCGTCCTCGACGACGGCGGCCCAGACGCTGCGATCCGCGACCTCGACCAGCTCACCCGCGGCCACGACTACGCCTACTACACCGACATCGCCCACTTCATGGCCGGCCGCAGCCTCCACATCCCCTCCACCGAGCGCTGGTACGACGGCCCCGACCAGGTCCGCGACCGCTGGCGCAGCCTGGTCACTGCGCGCCCCGCACAACCGGGCCCCTGGCAAGGGCTGGCCCGGTGACAGGCGTCCGCCTGTAGGAGTGCCCGGTCGACTGTCCTCCACAATTTCTCCCGTCTGGGTGATGGCTCATCCAGACCGGTGGTTGGATGCCGCGCATGGACATCACCACGGCCGTCGTCAGCGCGGGCTCGAAAGCCTTGGCCAGCGCCCTCACCCCCGGCAACAAGGTAGGGATCGCCCGGGTCGGCAGTCGGGAGGAACGCAGAACTGCCTACCTCGAATACGGCCAGGCCTGTACGCATTTCATCCTCACCGCCGGCTGGGTCAACGCAATGGCACTGGCTGATCCAAAGAACTCGCTCAAGGCGGCCTCGACCGTCGTACAGGACCGCGTGGCGGCGGCGAACCTGATGGCCATGGCCCATGTTTCCGTTCGTCTGTCCGGCACCCCCGAGGTCATCGCCATGGCCAACCGATTGGGCGACGCCGCCCGGGCAGTTGGCGAGCACGCTACCGGGCAGGGAGACGAAGCCGACAAGACCCTGGCCGGTGCCTTCGTGGACGCAATGAACAACTACCTCGAACTGTGCCGATACGAGCTGTGGTATCAGCCCCAATGGTGGCAGCCCCATCGGTTGGCCAAGCAGTGGTGGACCACCTACTGGAGAGACCGGACTTCTCGGAAGGAGGCAATGACACTTCTCAGGCAGGCACGCGCCGACCTGGAGAACAAAAGTCCCGACGAGGTCGCCCGGCGCATCAAGAAAGCCGCCCAACGAGCGACGGAAGCCTGACCAGATCCTCGCCTGGCCAACGACCGCAAGGCGCGAACGCGTGCCCCGGCACAGCGGGTGCTCGTTGAACTGCCGGAGGAGCGGTCTGTGGAGGCAACCAGGCCAGCGCGACGGCTGGCAAGCGGCCACGGCTTCTGAACACGCTGCGGGGCCCGCGCCCGGTCGAGCGTACGGACCCCGCAGGTCGGCCCGGAGCGTCCCGCTCAGTCCGCTCGCAAGATCCGCGAGACGTAGATCCGCGGCGGCTCCGTGACCTCGTTCACCGCGTACTCCACCAACCCCAGGTCCCGGCGCAACGGCGCCGAGTGCATCCCGGGCCGTCCCGGCACTGGCATGCTCAGGTGGGGGAAGGGGTTCTCGCGCAGGTCGACGAGGAACGCCACCACGGCGGAGAACACGTCGGCCGGCGTGCCGGGGTCACCGAGGAATTCCTCAACGGCCGGGGAAACGGTGATCGGGTCGTCCTGGTCGTCCGGGAACTCGTTATGGTCGCTCACAGGGCCCCGAGCCGACGCAGGACTGCGGAGGCGGAGGCGCCGGGGGCGGTGCCGGCCTGGACGGCGGCGTGGATGCGGTCGCCCTCCGGGTCGCGGTAGAGCTCGGCGCGCAGCCACCAGCGCTTCAGGACGCCGCCGATCGTCTCGACGTCGGCCTCGCCCATCTCCCGGTAGAACTCCATCCGCTGCGCCGGCGGCAGAGCGGCGGCGACGGCGTCCTGGGTACGCGGGATGGGCTGCTGGCCGTCGTGGTGGCCGTGCAGGGGCGCTGCGCTCACAGTTCCTCCGGGCGTCTCGTGCGGGTAGGGCCGGTACCAGTGTCCTCCCTCAAGGTCCTCGGGTGGTACCCAGGGTTCTGAGGGTGCCGGTCAGACCCGTCGGGCGGAGTCGGAGAAGGCCAGCCCTCCGGGAGAGAGGGGCCGTCGGCGGAGCGATGCGGGTGCGGCGACGGTCTCGCCGGGCGGCTGACGGAAGCCGGCGCCACTCCACCGGGCCTGGGCTGTGTCCGGTGGCCGGAGCGGCATCCGCCCGGCGGGGCCCCTACTGGATGTCGGGCTCGGAAGCGGGCTCGTCGGGGTGGTCAGCCACGCCCCTGGCGTCGGCTACGGGTACCCGGACGCCGGCCTGTTCCAGGAGCAGGTGGGCCATCTGCAGAAAGATGTCCCGCACCCGGGAGTCCGCTCCGGCAGTGACGCAGGCATCCGCGAAATCCGTCACGGCTCGATAGGCGTCCGCAGGTGTCCGTTCCAGCGCCGGCATGCCCAGCAGCTCGTCGAGCCGCCCCTCCGGCCAGCCGAGGTGCGCCACCACGCGAACCAGACCGGCTGGAATCCCCGGGCCGGACACGCGGCCCATCTCGTAGTTGTTCACCGTGCGGCGAGAGATACCCGCCGCCTCGGCGAGCTCCGCCTGCGACATCCGCAGGCTGCGCCGCGAGGCGTGAACGGCGTTGCCGACGTTCCACCATGAAGGGGCGGCAGTCGAGACGGTAGCGGACCCGGATGCAGGCAGTAACACGTGCTCCTCAATCGGCTTCGACGGATGCGGCGGCACCGCCAGCCACACGCACGTTGTCCCGCTCCGCGAACCCGGCCACCGGTCATGTTGTCCCCGGGTTGTCCCCGCACCGGACGGGGCGCAGCGGGGGTTGTCCTCGCTGCGCAGCCGGTTGTCCTGCCCGGCAGCCGGCGGCTGCTGCGCGGCACCGTGCGGCAACCACCGGCCGGCCGTGTCCGGGCGGGCACTCGGGCGGTTGGACCGGTATGACGACTCCGCCTTCCGCATGGTCCTGGCTCGACCGGGCCGACGAGCGCCACCGCACCCGCGACGAATCCAGGCGGCCTGAAGGGCCCGCGGAGCGCGAGCTCACCCCGGAGGAGCGGGACGTCCTCGCCCGGGCCTGCGTCACCGGCCGGCGCGCGGCCGACTGGGTCCGTTCCCTCGCCGCGCTCCAGGACGACGAGGGCAACCAGCGCGTGCTGGAGCAGTACGCCGGCGCCGTCGAGCAGGTGCTGCGCTACGAGATCGTCCCGGGGCGGCGACGGCGAGCTGGTGGAGGAGCTGCGCCACACCCTGGACGCCTATGTGCTGCTGGGCAACATCCGGACCGCGCACCGGCTGCGGCTCACCGCTGACGAGCGGGTCGCGCTGCTGGCGGTCGGCTTCGCGGCGCTGTCCGCGCCGCGGGTCGTCCTGAACGACCTCACCGACCTGGTGCCGCTGTGCGAGGCGATCGGCGAGGCCCTGACCATCGGCACGGCCGAGCCGGCTGTACCGGCCGCTCCCAGCGGCCGGCCGTGAGCCGGTGCACCGAGAACGTCGCGCAAGCCCGCTGCGCCGCCCGTTGGCGACTTGGTGCAGCGTCGACACCTTTTGACGATCCGTCTCCTCATCCGCCAGGAGCCGCTGACCGAAAGGCTGCGGCTTCTAGGCTCCCCAGATGAAAGCGGCCGCCTGCACCCGAGAGCGGCCGGCCGATACGGGAGAGGAAACTCAGTGATCAAGACGCGCACTCTTGCCGCGGCCGCCGCCACAGCGCTGCTCGCACTCGGCGTCGCCGCCGCGCCGGCCTCGGCCGCACCGGCTCCGAACGGGCCCACCATTGCCAGCGTCCAGACCATCACCGGCAGCCCGGACAGCACAGGCACCATCGGCGGAAGCTGCCCGGCTCCTGTCGGTAACGGTGCGCCTGCCGCACCCTATCTGTGTGGCACCAATCCCATTCGCCTTGACTGGACGGACGGCCGGTTCGAGTACGTGCTCCTCGGAACTGACCGCCGCGTCTGGCACACCTACCAGACCACCGCGAACGGACCGTGGACCAACTGGGACCTCTTCGGCGACAGCAGCGACGTCCAGAACGGCGTCTGGTTCAAGGACGTCTATGGAACCCCCAGCGTGGTGGTGACCGGCAGCGTCGGCACCCGCTGGTGCAACAGCCTCAACAGCAGCGGCACGTGGACCAACTGGTACCACTGCCCGCCGGCCGTCTGACAACCGGGTGATCACCGGTTCGTAGAGTCGTCGGCGAGGAGGCGAGCCGCTTCGGCCCCGACAGGGCCACCAGTTTCGATCTCCTCGTCGGCGAGGCCGGGCAGCCGTCGAGGCGCCCTGCACTCCGGCGCGGCCAGGTCGCGGCCAGGACCAGCCCCTGCGGGACACGCTGTGGCGCTGGGCCAAAGGGGCTTCCTCGGCGACGGCACAGACCGGACCACGTAGCGCGGTATCGCCCGCAGCATGGGTCCGCCGTCGCCTCGTCCACGTACCCGGACCGGATCCGGGCACCGGGCCCGGGCGGTGCCGCTACGGTGACGGGTACCGGATCGAGGAGGCCATGCGCAGTTCCGACACCGCCCGCCGTGTCCTGGGGGACCTGCCGACCGCGATGGGCCTGCTGTGCTGGAGCACGGCACCGGCTGCCTGGCGCGACGCCGTGGCGCGCGCGGCCCGGCTGCTCGGCCCGGTCTGGGAGCAGGACCCCCGGCGCGACCGGCTCGCCTCCCTGGCGCTCCTCCTCTACATCGAGGCCGATGCGCGCGCGGTTGCGGTCGGGGACGTCCCGCTGGAAGCGGTGCCGTCGGTGCTGGCCGTGGACGAGCGGGGGCTGGCGTGGCACCTGGATTCACGGCACCGCAGCAGGAATTCAACGATCTGACGGCGGAGCATGAGCTTCCCCTTCAGCACCGGCCCGAAGCCGGGAAGACCACGGCGGCCTTCACTCCTTGTCCAGTCCGTCAACTGCCTGGGACAGCATCGGACCCGGCGGTGGGCTCGGTGTCGAAACGCCGGACGCGGCACCTGCCGAGGCGGCATGAAGCGGATCGCTGCCCTCGAAGCCGAGCTCCTCGAAGCCCGGCAACGGTAATCTCCATTGCCTGCCGGGCGCGAAGCTGTGATGCTCGCCAGGCGGATTCACGGAGTGCGGATCGGAGAGTTGAGTGGGCGACAGGTGGTTCTTCTTCCTTGGCGAAGATGAGATCAGTGGGGGAAGGAACCACACTCCGACGAAGCTCATGACCATCTTCCAAGAGCATGACAAGTACATGGATGAGCAGTGGGCGAGCGAGGTCGACGCGGGGAACGCGGGGAACTTCAGCCTGGACGCTGACGCTGCTGACTGGATCGGGGCCCCGTCGGAGGCCTACGAGGGCGCGCCGGGATGGAAGGAGTACGCGGAGGGCATCGAAGACGGTGACATGAGCACGGCTTTCGGCTACTCGGCCACCGCCGAAACCGTAGCGAAGCGGCTCAGTTTGATGGGGTTCACTCCGCAGCGCTGCAAGGCGGAGATGGCTGAGCTCCTCCGGGACCTTCACATGATCGACGGCGAAGACGCTCTCTACGTCCCAGTGTCGGGGACGCCCGATGGCGAGCACCTGCCGATCGCCTGGGAGGACGTCGTGGAGATCGGCCTGCGCGCGTTGATCGCCAGCTCCAAGCGATCGGACGCACAGGAACCCCTGGAGAGCTTCGCGACGGCCTGCCTAGATGAGCTTGAGCCGTTCCGGGAGTTTGACGCCGATCCGCGGACACTGCTCGCCGCGCTCCTCCACGGCCAGGCGCCCGACACCGTTGTCCGCCTCGACCTGCACGATCTCCTGGCGGCCGGCTACTTCACCCGGCACGACGCTGTCTCAGAGCTCGCTCTGCAGGAACTGGCGACGGAGATGGCAAGCAGCGGGCCGATCATCGTCATGACCGAGGGAACCACCGATGCCCGGTTCCTCAAGCGAGGACTGCAGATCGTCGCCCCCGAACTTGCCGGCTACTTCACGTTCCTCGACCCCGACGCGAAGGCTCCAGGCGGTGCCCCTGAGCTGGTGAAGAGCCTGCGAGCCTTCGCAGCAGCCGGGATTATGAACCGCGTCGTCGCACTGGTCGACAACGACGCCGCAGGGCGCCAGGCCGTGAAGACACTGTCGGGCGCTCCGCTTCCCGATCGGTTCAAGGTCTGCCTGCTGCCCGATCTCGACTACGTGAACGACTACCCGACTCTCGGGCCCACAGGTGACACCCGCTACAACATCAACGGTCGCGCGTGTTCCGTGGAGTTCTACTTCGGTCTCGACTGCCTGCGGGCAGATTCTGGCGAGCCGCTCCCGGTCCGCTGGACCGGGTTCAACGGCGCTATCAACGACTATCAGGGCGAACTCGTCCCGGGCGACAAGAAGGCCGTCCAGGACCGGATCGGCAAGATGCTCACCGCCGCCGAGGCCGGCGACACACCGCTCGACGACCGATGGGACGCGATGCGCCAGATCGCACAGACCCTGATCGCCGCCGCGGGACGCTAGCCTCTGCCGCGTCGCTGACATCAACGCGACGCATCACACCAGGTCATAGCCGACCCGTTCGACTGAGCACTCGGAAAACTGGACGCGCAGCACCTCCAGGTAGGGGTCCGGATAGGCCTCCCCCTGCAACATCACGCGCAACGCCGGCTGTACCGCATCTCGCCACGACACCGACGCACCGGGGCGCCACCGTCGACCATCACGTGAAGGGGACTCAGGGCAACACATCGGAGGTCAAAGCGGTGCGCACCGTGGTCGAAATCCCTGGAAGGGCCTTCTGTCGGCCTACTGGTCGACCAGCTATCCCTACACACCGGCCATGCGCCGAAAGGGGCTGGAAGGGGCCTTTCTGTGCCTC
Organism: Kitasatospora sp. NPDC058048; assembly: GCF_042885555.1. Lineage (NCBI taxonomy): Bacteria > Bacillati > Actinomycetota > Actinomycetes > Kitasatosporales > Streptomycetaceae > Kitasatospora > Kitasatospora sp. NPDC058048. The sequence goes on from NZ_JBHVRT010000056.1 coordinate 51,668, forward strand.
ACTTTTGAGGCGTGGACATGCCATTTTGGCCGCTGGGTCGCCTGCAGCAGGGCCACGGACCATCCGTGCGCTCCTGGCCGCCGCCCTTCCCAGGACGCATGTCCCGGACGGCGCCCCGGTCGTCGTCGAGGGAGCAGACACGGGCGTCGACGGACCTTCCGTCGCCGTCGGCCGCCGCCTTGTCGCGTTCCTCCCATCGCATCCAGAAGCACCGCTGCTCCTCCCGCTGGGCGGCGGCATCGGGGATGACGGCGATGGCCTCGGCGAAGCGTCCTTGCCGAACCAGCAGTCCGGCCAGCTCGGTCGCGGCCCGGGTGCCGGACAGCGGGCGCACACGGGCGATGGCTTCGTCCACCTGCCCGTCCTGGGCGAGCAGCCAGGCAATGGTGAGTTCGCGGTCGTCGACCTCGTCGGGCGGCAGGGCATCGATCTCCGCGATGGCTTCCCTGCAGCGTCCTGACTCTCCCATCAGCCACCACCGGTTGGAGCGGAGCCAGAACGCGTCGTTCTCCGCGAGGAACTCGGGGCTGCGTCCTTCGGTGAGCTTCAGGGCCCTATCGTGCTGGCCCTGTTCGGCGAGAAGGATCAGGGCCGGCTGGAGGAGGTTGCCGTCGTAGAGGTCGTCGAAGGTGTGCTCCACCGCCTGGACGGCGTCGTCGAACCGGCCCTGGCGTATGAGCAGTTCCAGCAGCTCGCTCTCGTATCCGGTCGGGTACTCGTCGGTGTCGATGAGGCTCCGGAGGTGGGCCTCCGCCTCTGCGCTCCGACCCAGGGCTTCCAGGGCCTCCACGAAGGGCCGTACGACGGTGGACCGAGCGGGGCCGGTCGCGAGTTCGCGCAGCTCCGCGATCCGGCCGTGCCGCGCGAGCAGTGTCGCGTAGTCGTGCTCGGCCGACCAGCCGCGGTTCGCGGCCGCGTCGGTTGCCCGCAGCCTGATCGCCTCGTCGACGCGGCCGGCCCGTTCCAGGACGCGGGCGTGCGCGGACAGGGCGTCCCCGAGGTGCCGAACCTCGGGCTGTTGCGGGTCGCGGCGGAACGCCTCGGCGATCGGGGTCAGCAGTTCCAGCACTCGCTCGTCGCGCCCTCGCCCCTCGGTCACCGTGACCAGGGTCCACAGTGTTCGCTCGTCGCGAGGACGTCGAGCGAGCGCGTCGATTGCCTCGTCCACCATCCCGGCCTCGACCAGCACCTCGGCGTAGTCCCGCCATGCGTCGTGCGCTGCCGTGTCCCCGGCTGCGGGTCGTGCCAGCTGGAGTGCCTGCGAAGTGCGGCCCCACCGCAGCAGAACGTCGGCGCCCGCCCGGACCGCCGGCTGCCAGCCGGCGGCCGCGAACGGCTCCACCACTGTCCAGGCCTTCTCGAAGGTCCCCTGCGCGCAGAGACTCTGGGCCGCGGCCCGGGCGCAGGACCAGTCCAGGCGCGCCCGCGCTGTCTCCATCAGGAGGTCCAGGCAGCCGTGCTCGATCAGCGAGTCGACGAGCCTGGACGGGATGCTGTCGGTGCGGCCGTGCTGCCCTGCAAGATCATCGACGTTCATGGCGGGACCCTACGGCGGACCTCGGACATCCCGCGCTTCGGTGGGCCTACCCGCTGTCCGGCCCGACGGTCCGGATGGCCGGAGCACGCTGTCACTGGCGGGCGGTAGCTTGTGCGCTCGATCATCGCCAGCCGGCAGGAGGAAGAGGTGCTCGTCGGCGAGTACTTGAACTGGCAGGAGGGCAACCCGATCGTGCCGTTCGAGAATCCTCGTGTCACAGGTCCTGCTCGGGGAAGATGCGCGTTGCACCGGTGGTTCGCCCCGGGGAATCTCCGGTGCACCTACTGCGGTGTCGAGGTGTTCTGCCTGTGCGGGCAGGCTGGGCTCGGTCCCGCCATCAGGGCCCAGCTGACGGAGTTTCAGATTGCACTACGGGAAGCGACACTCGACCACCTCCTCGCTAAGAACCTGGGCGGCGGCACCGAAGCGAGCAATGTCGCTGTGGCCTGCCGAAGGTGCAACTGCAGCAAGGGCGACCGCCGCTTCCCCGGGGAGTGGATCCCGCATCGGGACGAGAACACGTTTGTCGGCGGCGGAGAACTTCCCGATCTCTCAGAACTCAGTCCAAGGGCCCGTCGGCTCGGGCTTCTGGTGGAAGACATCGACACAACAGAGATGGGCCCCACAGTACGTGAGGTCGCCGGGCTTCTCTCCTGGAGGCCGGACACCGTGCACCGGACTCTCGAAGAGATGTTCCGCTTCGGTGCTTTCCATGTCACCGCCTTTCCCTGCGCTCCCTCGGCCAGGTACTTCGATCCCATCGCCGATACGAGTGGCTGCTTCGCGGGCAGTCTCTGGGTGGACGGGTGGCTGTAGCCTCCGATTCCGGGCCGAGGCTGATGACCTACTGGCCGTTGGAGGCGTTCGTCGGAAACGTGTGTGGCGTCCGGCTGAAGCCGGACGCCACACATGTCTACCTGGTTGGTTCATCGAGCCTGGGGCTCGGCCTCACGCTTCAGGAGCTCGAGAAGTGCAGCCGCCATCTGGACGGCCTGGCGGTGGTCCAGCGCGTCAAGAACGAGCTGCGCGGATGCCCGGGGGTCGGACGGAACCAGGTGGACCGTGACCGCCAACGCCGCGTTGGTGTGGGCGTCACGCTGGTCCGGCAGGGCCGAGGTGTAAACGCCGTTTACACCTGAGGCCCCTTCCGACGGTCGGCCCGCAGAGGTCTGGTCCGTAGCCGACGTGTAAACGCCGTTTACACCGTCCCCGGCACCGTTGTCCCCGCTGGCAGGAAGTGTCGAGACACGGTCCGCCGTCTCTTCCACCGGACGGTCCGTTCGCTTGCCGGCCCGGGCTGCCTTCGCTGCCAGCTTGTCGGCGGCCGTCTTCTTCGCGGACTCGGCCCGCTCGAGCTGCTCCGCCGCGCTGATCTTCCCTGACCGTGCCTCGGCGCCGATCCTGCGCGCATCCTCGATGGCCAGTTCCCCGGCCCCCGCTTGCTCCTGAAGCTCGGGGGACAGGTGCAGCAGCGCCAGCCGCTGTCCCACCCACGCACGGGACTTGCCCAGCGCCCGCGCCACTGCCGCCTGATTGCCGTCGTAGACCGAGTTCAGCAGCTGCTCGATCGCCTGAGCCTCTTCGAACGGCGACACGTCCTCACGGTGGGCGTTGGCGATCAGAGCCGCTTCGACCATGTCCGAAGCGCGGGAGACCAGGTCGTCGTTGAGGTCGACACGCAGGGTCTTGAGCCCCGCCTGCTGGGCGGCCTTCAGGCGTCGGTTGCCGTCGAGCGCAACGAAGTCCGCCTCACCGATCGCCTCCGCCTGGTCCGGGTGTGCGTCGAGGAACGCACCGCGGCTCACCACGGTGACCGGAACGATCTGCCGACGGGTCAGGCTCTCGGCGAGTTCGGCAATCGACTCGCTGTCGATGGTCTTACGCGGGTTGAGCGGGTTGAACACGATCGAGGACACCGGCGCCGAAGAAGCACGCCGCACCCGACCCGTCGCGTCCAGTGCCTCACTGCGCGCCCGCACCTCGTCCCCGCGCACCGTGCCCTGCGCCAGCGACCCGAACGCCCCTCCACCGGCCTGCAGCTTCTTGGCGATGCTCATGCGAGCCTCCGTCGGATCTCTCGCATGCGCTGCGCCTGGATGGATGTGGGTGCGTACATGAGCAGCGGCTGCTTGACGTGGACGGCCTCGCGCTGCTCCTTGAGGTCGGGGACGATGGAGACGACGGGCGGGGTGCCCAGCGATTCCCACTCGGAGAGGGAGTGGGTGGCGACGTAGCCCTTGCGCTTGTCGAACTTGTTGACGACGAGTCCGAGGCGGTCGATGTCGACCTCGTAGTCGAGGCTGACGGTGCGGATCTGGCTGTCGAGCATGGCGTAGGCGTCCGCGGAGGAGTCCTCCGCTTCCACCGGGACGAGAACGCCGGAGGTTCCAGCTGCTTCGTTCTTGCGGCGGTGCCCGTAGTAGAGGCCGGCGTCCATCGCCAGGCCGAGGTTCGGCGGAGCGTCGATCACGATGACGTCGAAGTGCTCCTCGAGCGGGGCGAGGGCGCGCTGGAGGCTGGTCTCGCGGGGGCCGCGGACGGACCCGAGCCGGGAGTCGAGCAGGAACGCGTCGAAGGAGGACGGGAGAAGGCTGAGCCGCCCTTCGAAGTGGTCCGGCTCGATCGCCACGACCTGGTCGAGCAGCGAGCCGGCGACGCGGTCCCGGTCGACCATGTGGGTCACCAGGCTCTCCTCGCCCGGCGGGATCTGCTTGACGCCGAGCTGAGAGGTCAGGTGGCCCTGCGGGTCGTAGTCGACGAGCAGGGTACGCAGCCCTGGCAGGGCGGGCAGCTTCGAGGCGCCGGTGGTGGCGGGCAGGCCCAGCGCTATGGCCTGGCCAGTCCCGGCGGCGACGGTGGTCTTGCCGACGCCGCCCTTCTGGTTGCAGACGACGATCCGTCGTGTGTAGCGGGGGATCGTCAGCTCGGCCAGAGACACGTGGTGGGAGTCGATCCATGCCCGGACCGCCTGGGCGAGGCCCTGGACGTAGGACATGCCGTCCCTGCTGTCGCAGTCGTTCTTGAACGCCTCGTACAGGCCGGCGGGGAGATGCGTGTTCCAGCTCTCCGCCCCGGAGGTGTCGATGGTCGGGTTGCTGTCGGCGGGTCGGGCACGCCACTGCTCGACGGCCTGAGCGACAGCGACCTGCATGTCGATGCCGAGCTGCGCTGCGCGGGTCTTGAGTTCCTGGCGGAGGGCGGCAGGCAGCTTCGACGCAACCTTTTCCCGCTCACCTCCGGGCTTTTGAGAGGTCATGACGTCACCTTAGTGGCGTGCGCCTGGTTCAGGCACATCCGGCACGCCTGTTCGTCAGGATTCTGGCCCGCTGCGATGTAAACGCCGTTTACACCCTCGCAGGGCTTGCTGGTCGATGACCTGAAGTCAGCGCAGAGTATGAGCACTCTCTGGTTCGTAAGCGTCAAAGAGCCCGCACCCCAGCGCTGGGGTGCGGGCTGTCGTCGTTGGCGGGTTCGGCCGTCAGGCCGCGGTGAGGAGAGCGGCCCCGGCAAGGGCGACCAGGGCGAGGATCGTGGTGTCCGCCGACCGACGGAGGAGCAGCATCTTGCGGTGGCAGAGGGCGGAGAGGACGCCGAGGCGGTCCAGGCGCTGGTCGGGGGCGAGTTCGGCACGCAGCTGGCCTGGGGTGCGGGTGGCCCAGTGGGCGTAGGAGCTGCGGTCGTCCGGGGTGATGCGGGGGCGGACGACGAGGACGGCGAGGACGGTGGCGGCGAGTAGGACGGCCGCCACGGGGGCGATGACGGGCAGGCTGGCTCCCTTCGCCTGGGCAAGGATCGCGACGGCGGCCGCGAGGACCCCATCGAGGCCGAGGAGTAAGCCGGCCTTCTGGTCGGTCCTGGCTGAAGCGCGCAGGTTCCGAGATTCCTGGACGGGATCGCACTCGAACCCGCGTGGGCTACCGCGGTTGGCTCGGCATCAGCAGTCGAGTTCGGCTC
>NZ_JBHVRT010000057.1:0-1667 GCF_042885555.1 Kitasatospora sp. NPDC058048
CCCCGGGGGGGGCCCCCCCCGGGGCGGGGGGGGGGGCCCCCTCCCGTGTCACGGAGGCCTCGGGTCAGGCGCTCTTCTCCCGGCGCTCGCGCTTGATCATGTCGCGCGGCACCAGGGTGGGGATGGCGTGCTTGGAGACCACGTCGCCGGTGACCACCACGCGGGCGACGTCCTGGCGCGAGGGAACCTCGTACATCACGGACATCAGCACCTCCTCCATGATGGCCCGCAGCCCGCGCGCGCCGGTGCCGCGCAGGATCGCCTGGTCGGCGATCGCCTCCAGCGCGTCGCGGGAGAACTCCAGCTCCACGCCGTCCAGTTCGAACAGCTTGCGGTACTGCTTGACCAGCGCGTTGCGCGGCTCGGTGAGGATCTGGAGCAGCGCCTCGCGGTCCAGGTTGTGCACGCTGGTGATCACCGGGAGACGGCCGATGAACTCGGGGATCATGCCGAACTTCACCAGGTCCTCGGGCATCACCTGGCGGAAGTGGTCGCTGGCGTCCGACTCCCGCTTGGAGCGGATGTTGGCGCCGAAGCCGATGCCCTTGGCACCCGCGCGGCCCTCGATGATCCGCTCCAGGCCGGCGAACGCGCCGCCGACGATGAACAGCACGTTGGTGGTGTCGATCTGGATGAACTCCTGGTGCGGGTGCTTGCGCCCGCCCTGCGGCGGCACCGAGGCCGTGGTGCCCTCCAGGATCTTCAGCAGGGCCTGCTGCACGCCCTCGCCGGAGACGTCCCGGGTGATCGACGGGTTCTCGCTCTTGCGCGCGACCTTGTCGATCTCGTCGATGTAGATGATCCCGGTCTCGGCCTTCTTGACGTCGTAGTCGGCCGCCTGGATCAGCTTGAGCAGGATGTTCTCGACGTCCTCGCCGACGTAGCCGGCCTCGGTCAGCGCGGTGGCGTCCGCGATGGCGAACGGCACGTTGAGCATCCGGGCCAGGGTCTGCGCCAGCAGCGTCTTTCCGGAGCCGGTGGGGCCCAGCAGCAGGATGTTGGACTTGGCCAGCTCGATGGCGTCCTCGCGGCCGTTGCCGCCGCTGCGGCCCGCCTCACCGGCCTGGACCCGCTTGTAGTGGTTGTAGACGGCGACCGACAGCGCCTTCTTGGCGAGGTCCTGGCCGACCACGTACTGGTCCAGGAACTCGTAGATCTCGCGCGGCTTCGGGAGCTCCTCGAAGCGGACCTCGGAGGTCTCGGCGAGTTCCTCCTCGATGATCTCGTTGCACAGGTCGATGCACTCGTCGCAGATGTACACGCCTGGGCCGGCGATCAGCTTCTTCACCTGCTTCTGCGACTTGCCGCAGAACGAGCACTTGAGCAGGTCGCCACCGTCTCCGATGCGTGCCACGAGGTGCTTCCCCTTCGCCAGGGGCCCCGCAGGGTTCCGGGGCCTGGTGCTGTGGACCGTCAACGCCGACGGCGCTCGGTCTCGCTATCCGACGGTACTCTGCCGGGCCCGTGATTCCGGCCTCTTCGCCAGGTCTGCCCTACGCCCTGGGCGAATTGATACCGAACAGATGCCGTCGCGCGGGCCCGCCGATGGGCCGGGGCGGGGGGGGGCCCCCCGGGGGGCCCCCCCCCCCCCCGCCCCCCCCCCCCCGGGGCGGGGCGGGGGGGGCGCCCCCCCCCGCCGGGCCGCGCGGGGGTGGGGGGGGGAGTGT
>NZ_JBHVRT010000057.1:1677-55758 GCF_042885555.1 Kitasatospora sp. NPDC058048
CGGACCCCCCCCCCTCTGTTAATTACACCACGCCGCTGGCGTGGCGGGCCGACCCGCTGGGGGGGGGGGGGGGGCCCCCCCGGGGGCCCCCCCCCCCCCCCCGACGGCCCCTCCGACCCGGGGGCGGGCCGGGAGGGCGCCGACCTCAGGAGGTCAGCGAGGTCTTGCGGGTGGAGATGATCTGGTCGATCAGGCCGTACTCGGCGGCCTCCTCGGCGGTCAGGATCTTGTCGCGCTCGATGTCGTCGCGCACCTGCTCCGCCGTCCGGTTGGAGTGCTTGGAGAGCATCTCCTCCAGCTGCTCGCGCATCCGGAAGATCTCCTTGGCCTGGATCTCCAGGTCGGACACCTGGCCGCGGCCGGTCTCGGTGTACGGCTGGTGGATCAGGATGCGGGCGTTCGGCAGCGCCATCCGCTTGCCGGGGGTGCCGGCGGCGAGCAGCACGGCCGCGGCGGAGGCCGCCTGGCCCATGCAGACCGTGGTGATGTCCGGCTTCACGTACTGCATGGTGTCGTAGATGGCCGTCAGGGCCGTGAACGAGCCGCCGGGCGAGTTGATGTACATCTGGATCTCGCGGTCCGGGTCCATCGACTCCAGGCACAGCAGCTGCGCCATGATGTCGTTCGCCGAGACGTCGTCGACCTGCGAGCCGAGGAAGATGATGCGCTCCTCGAACAGCTTGGCGTACGGGTCGTACTCGCGGATGCCCTGCGTGGTGCGCTCGACGAAGCGCGGGACGATGTAGCGGCCCTCGGCGCGCATGTCCTCGACGCGGGCCTGGGCGGCCGACAGGCTGGGGATGTTCATGGGGTCCTTGTCCTCCGGGGCGTTGGGGCTGTGGTCTCGCGGGCGGGCCGAGGCTCAGGCAGCGCCCGTGCCGCCGCCGCCGGGGACGTCCGCGGCGCTGTGCATGATCGCGTCGATGAGGCCGTACTCCAGGGCCTCCTCCGGGGTGAACCAGCGGTCGCGGTCGGAGTCGGCGGTGATCTGCTCGAAGGACTGGCCGCTGTGGTGGGCGATCAGCTCGGACATCCGCTTCTTGGTGCGGAGCAGCTGCTCGGCCTGGATGCGGATGTCGGTGGCGGAACCGCCGAGGCCCGCGGAGGGCTGGTGCATCAGGATGGTCGAGTTCGGCAGCGAGAAGCGCTTGCCCGGGGCACCCGCGGTGAGCAGGAACTGGCCCATCGAGGCGGCCATGCCCATCGCGATGGTGACGACGTCGTTCTTGATGTACTGCATGGTGTCGTAGATCGCCATGCCGGCCGAGATCGAGCCGCCCGGGGAGTTGATGTAGAGGAAGATGTCCTTGTCCGGGTCCGCGGCCAGCAGCAGCAGCTGCGCGGTGATCTTGTTGGCGATGTCGTCGTCGACCGCCTGGCCGAGGAAGATGATCCGCTCGTTGAGCAGCCGGTTGTAGACCTGGTCGCCAAGGCCGCCGAGCACGTCACCAGCGGCGGCGTGCGGCGCCATCGGGCCAGGCATCTGCATCTGCGGGAACGTCACTTAGCCACCTGCTCAGTCGGTTTGGACGGTCGCTCCACGGCCGTCACGATGTCGCACAGCTTCCGGGTATCACGTCGTGATTGGTGCTGTCCAAGGACCCTAACGCGCAGGCCGGGCCGCAGAATCCCTCACGCAGAACTGTTCGCTGTGAGCGCAGGGTCGCGGTGGCCGCGGGCGGGGACGACAGCGGGCCCGGACACCGTACGGCGTCCGGGCCCGCTGCGGCCTTGAGGGGCTACCGGGGCGCTCAGGCCTCGGTCTTCTCCTCGGCGGAGGTCTCCTCGGCGGCGGCCTCGACGGTCTCGGCCGTCTCGTCCTCGTCGTCGAAGTTGATCTCGTTGCCCTCGGTGTCGACGACCTTGGCGGCCTCGACCACGGTGGCCAGCGCCTTGCCGCGGGCGACCTCGCCGACCAGCAGCGGAACCTGGCCGCCCTGGACGACCTGCTGGGCGAACTGGTCCGGGGTGAGGCCGGAGCCGGCGGCGCGGCGGATGAGGTGCTCGGTCAGCTCCTCCTGGTTAACACCCAGCTCCTCGTCGGCGACGATCTGGTCCAGGACGAACTGGGTCTTGATGCCCTTCTTCGCCTGCTCCTCGATCTCCGCGTCCCACTCCTCGGCGGTCTTGCCCTGGGTCTCCAGGTAGGCGTCGAGGGAGAGGCCCATCGGCTGGAGCTGGTGGTGCTCCACGTTGTGCTTGCGGGTCTCGACCTCGTCCTTGAGGAGCTTCTCGGGGTACTCGATCTCAACCAGGGCGAGCAGCGCGTCCAGGACCTTCTCCTGGGCCTGGGTGGCCTGGTCGTACTCCTTCATGCGCTCCAGGCGCTTGCGGGAGTCGGCGCGCAGGTCCTCCAGGGTGTCGAACTCGCTGGCCAGCTGGGCGAACTCGTCGTCCAGCTCGGGCAGCTCCTTCTCCTGGACGGCGGTGACGGTGACGGTGACCTCGGAGGTCTTGCCCGCCTGGGTGCCACCCTTGAGCTCGGTCTCGAAGGTCTTCTCCTCGCCGGCCGACAGGCCGACGACGGCCTCGTCGATGCCGTCGATGAGGCGGCCAGAGCCGATCTCGTAGCTGACGCCGTTGGCGGTGCCGTCGTCCGGCACCTCACCGTCGACCTTCGCGACCAGGTCCACGACCACGATGTCGCCCTCGGCGGCGGCGCGCTCGACGTCCTTGACCGAGGAGAAGCGCTCGCGCAGCTGCTCCAGCGACTTCTCGATGTCCTCGTCGGAGACGACGATCGGGTCGACGGTCACCTCGATGGAGGAGAACTCCGGCAGGGTGACCTCCGGACGGACGTCGACCTCGGCGGTGAACTTCAGGTCGCCGCCATCGGCGATCTTCTCGACACCCTCGATGTTGGTGATGTCGGGCTGTCCGAGGACCTCGATCTTGCCCTCGTCGACGGCCTGCGTGTAGAAGCGCGGCAGGGCGTCGTTGACGGCCTCTTCCAGCACGGCACCACGGCCGAAGCGCTGGTCGATGACCCGGTTCGGGATCTTGCCCTTGCGGAAGCCCGGGACCGAGACCTGCTGGTTGATCTTCTTGTACGCCGCGTCGAGGCTGGGCTTGAGCTCCTCGAAGGGCACCTCGACGGTGAGTCGAACCCGGGTCGGGTTCAGAGTCTCGACGGCGCTCTTCACGGTTAGGTCTCCTAGGGGCTTGCGGTCAGGTTGTCTCCGCCCGTCCCCATCGCCCGGCCGGAGCCGGAAGGGGGGTCGGACGAGACGGGCGATGGGCGGTTGGAGCTGCATCTCCCGTGGGGTGGACGGTGAGCTTGACTCCTCGCCCTCGTGCGGTTGACCTGGGTGGACGCCACAGGGACTACCGCCAGCGCCCCATCCTACCGGTACCACGAAAGGCGGACGCCAGGCGCCACCGTACCGCCGCCGGGGAGCTCCCACACAGAACAGGGCCCCGCCCCCGTCGGGCGAGACCCTGCCGCACTGTCGGGGTGACCGGATTCGAACCGACGGCCTTCCGCTCCCAAAGCGGACGCGCTACCAAACTGCGCCACACCCCGTGGTGCCGAGAGGAAGCGTACACGCCGGGCCTGCACGGCTCGCCGAGTTGTTCCGCGCGGGCGCGACCGCGACATATACCGCGCGGGCGCGAGAGGGTGCGCGCAGGGCGCTGGGCGAGGGGGCGTGCGCTCGGGCGGCCGGACCAGGTACGCTGTCCCCCGGACTTCCGGCCGGTGACGGCTGGGAGCGTCGTGCGGGCGTAGCTCAATGGTAGAGCCCTAGTCTTCCAAACTAGTCACGCGAGTTCGATTCTCGTCGCCCGCTCTCCGATCCGGCCCCGGTGTGCCCAGCGCACCGGGGCCGTCGGCGTTCCCCGGGCCGCCGCGGCCCCTTCCGCCTCAGAGTCCGAGCCGTGCGGCCCGGGCGGCGGCCCGGTCCAGCAGCTGGTGGACGTCGCCCTCCCGAGTGGTCGGGCGGTCGTTGTACTCGTCCGGGGAGCGCGCCGGGCGGCCGGTGGCGTGCAGCACCTCCATCAGCTGGACCCGGGCGGTGCGCACGGTGTCCGGGGTCCCGTAGCCGTGCGCCAGGACGGCGGCCTGCGCGCCGAGCAGGCAGACCCGGCCGGCCGCGTCCCACATCGCGCCCTGGAGCCAGCCGTGCGCGCCGATGTAGCGGGAGGCGAGCCGGAGGTGGTCGGCCGCGCCGACCGGCACGGGGCGCGCGGGCCGGCCCAGCGCCCGGTCGAGCAAGGTGGCCCGGGGCTCGGGGTGGCCGGCCTGCCAGGGCCGCAGGACGCTGCCGTGGGGGCAGACGTACGGCACCGGGGTGCGCGCGGGGGCGGGCAGCGAGGCGAGGTAGGCCTCGATCTCGGCGACCAGCCCGGGGCCGGCCGGGCCGAACGGCGGCGGCCCGGGGGCGAGGAGGACGGGCGGGGGCGGGGCGGCGGTGCGGGGCATGCGGGTCCTCCGGGCGGACGGCCTTCAGGTTCCGCTGCCCAAAGTGGGGCATCCAGGACATTTCCGCGACCGGAGGACCGCGGGGTCCGCATGGTTTCCCGGCGGGCTGTCGGGCCGATAGCCTCGGCGGCGTTCGAGCGCAGTTCGAGCGCGAGCTCAGCCGCCGCGCTCCCGAGGTGGAGGAGTCCCGGTGCATCCGCAGGAGCGACTGGCCGTCATTCAGCGCTGTGTGGTCCGGGAGATGGCGCGCCTGGGCCAGGTGTTCCGCCCGGACGGCGAGGTGGTCCGCGGCCCCGGCACCACCGCGGTGGCGGTGCGCGAGCACCCCGGGGACGACGGCGCCGGGCACGTGGACCTCGGCTTCGTGCTCCACCTGGGCCGGGCGGACGCCCCGGTGGTGTGGGACTGCGCGCCGGGCCTCGGCAAGACCGAGGAGGAGAAGCTCGCCAACGCGGTGAAGATGTGGGCGACCACCACCGCCCCGGTGCTGGTCGAGGTCGCGGGGGGCCGCGGGATCCGCGCCGACCGCCCGGCCCTGCCCGGACTCCCGGGCTGGCGCGCGGTGCAGGGGCCGGCCGCGGTGTTCGGCTTCGGCAACGAGCACCTGGCGGGCTGGCTCTCCGAGCACCGGGTGCTGCCGGCGCTGGCGCCCGCGCTGCGCGCCGGGTTGACCGGGCCCGGGCCGGTGGGCGTCAAGCTCTTCCTGGGCGGGAAGGCGGGGGACGACGTCGCCGAGGTCCGGGTGGGCGGCGAGGTGTCGGAGGCCGCCTCGGCGGCGCTGCGCGCGCTGGACTGGCCGCGGGGCGAACGGCTGTGCTGGGCACGGCTGTTCGTGCTGCTGACGGCCGAGCCGACGGCATCGGGACAGCACACGCCGGCGGGTGCGGTGGCACCCGCGCCGATGCGTGCCCCGGCCCCGGCGGCGGCGCGCCCCCGGGGACTGTTCGCTCGCTGGCGGGAGGCCAGACGGGCCGACCGGTGACCCCTGGGCGAGGGTGCGGACGGCCCGGCCGGGTCAGCCGCCGGTGATGCCGGAGATGCTGTGCGCGAGGTTGGCCAGCAGAGAGTTGATGGAGCCGGCGACCGTGGTCTCGTGGAGCATGAAGCCGAACAGGGCGGCGACGATCGCGTGCGGGATCTTCATCTGCTTGTTGCGGATGAAGATGATGCACAGGATCGCGAACAGGACCAGTGCGGAGACGGAGAGTGCCACCCGGACTCACTTCCTCGTTTTCATAGCGGGGTGCCGCCGCCCGGCGGCACCTGCGAAAGCCGGACCCCGGCCTGTCCGACGGTCCCGAGGCGGAATCGCGGACCGTCCGGCGCAGCGCCGGCGAGGGAGCCCACAGTCGACCGCTGTCTGTCGTGCCGCACGTGACGCCCCCAATCCCCCGAATCCTGAACAGTCCCGCCCGGACTCAGTGTGGTCGACCGTGCCGATTGCGTAAAGGTCTGAAAGTCAGCCCAACGCCGATATCCTGCGATGCGAGACGAGTTTCCGCCGACCGGGACGATAGCGGAGCCGTCCTGACGAATCGTCGGCGGGGCCGTGCTGAGCGGCCGGAAAACGGCCGGGGGCGGGGAACGGAAGCCGCTGGTCCGCTCCGCTGACGGGGCCTGCGAATTGGCCGAAGATCAGCTGCCGGGCTTGACAGCGGCGGCTGCCCTCGGCATGTGCCCCGGCGGCACCGTCAGTCGCGCCAGAGCAGCAGCACGGCGCGGTCGTCGTTGATGTCCCGGGCGACCGTCTCGATCAGCGCGGCCGCGGTGCCCGTGCCCGTCCCGGGTCCGCCGCCGGGCACCAGCCGGTCCGCCTCCCCCATCAGCCGGTCCATGCCCTCCCCGAGGTCCCGACCCGGGGCCTCGACCATGCCGTCGGTGCACAGCATCAGCACGTCGCCCCGGTTCAGCCGGCCGCGCACGCCCTCGAACTTGGCGCCGTCGTAGATCCCGAGCAGCGGGCCCTCGGCCTGCTTGACCTCCCAGCGCCCCTCCCCGGCCAGCCGCTGCATGCCCGGCAGGTGCCCGGCCGAGAGCAGCTCGTACTCCCCGGTGTCCAGGTCCAGCACCAGGTGGACGGCGGTGGCGAAGCCCTCCTCCCAGGACTGGCGCAGCAGGTAGCCGTTGGCGGCGGGCAGGAAGTCGTGCGCGGGCAGCGAGCCGACCAGGCCGCCGAAGGCGCCGGAGAGCAGCAGCGCGCGGGAGCCGGCGTCCATGCCCTTGCCGGAGACGTCCGCGAGGACCACCTCCAGCAGCCGCTGGCCGGGGCCGGTGCGGGCGGCGACCACGAAGTCCCCGGAGAAGGACTGGCCGCCGGCCGGGCGCAGCGCCATGTCCGCGTGCCAGCCCTCCGGCAGCTCGGGCACCCGGCTCTGCACCCGCAGCCGCTCGCGCAGGTCGAACAGCATGGTGGAGCCGCCCCACCAGGGCACGCCGACCCGGGCCCGGAACTGGGCGAGCAGCAGGCCGCCCACCCCGGCGGCGCCGACCACCAGGGCCGCGCCCGGGGTCACGCCGTAGATGTACGCCTCGGGGTTGTCGCTGGCGACCCGCTGGCCGGTGTGGATCACGGACTCGGAGGAGAGGCCGAGCGCGGCCAGCGCGTAGAGCACCACCAGGCTGCCGGGGCGCAGCAGCAGGGCGCCGGCCAGGATCGGCAGCACCAGGGAGGTGGGCGGGGCCCAGTCGGGCATCCAGATGTTGAGCAGGATCAGCAGCGGGACGAGCAGGGCGAGCGCGCAGAGCACCGGCCAGTCGGCGGCGCCGCCGCGGAAGTAGTCCACACCGGCTGTGCGCAGCCTTCGGCGGACCCGGCGGACCCTCTTGCGCAACCGGGCCGTCACGGACTCGGACGCCGTGGCGGCGCCGGGCCTCGTCGCAGTCGTCTGGGGCGGTGTGCCCGGCGCTCTGCCAGCCATGGGGTCCGACCCTATCCACGGGCACGGCCCGGCGTCGACGGGTCGGGGGCGGGCGCGGGCGCCGGAGCGCGGGGCGCCCGGCGGGTTTCGGCCGATCGGCGGGGTTGCGGGCGTGCCGTCAGGAGGCGTACGCCGGTTGGGCGTACGGAACCGTGCGGGCGGCGTGCGCGCCCCGCGTACGGGGGTGTCCGAGCGCCGGGGCCTGTGGCCGATCCCACAGGCGGAGCGGGCCGCCGCGGGCCCGTCGGGCGAGGTCCGGGGCCGTCCGGGGGCGTCCGGACACGGCGGCGGCCGGTCGCACGGGAGCGTGCGGCCGGCCGTCGGGGAGGGTGGGTGGTGGGATCAGCCCTGCGGGTGGTGGGCCGGGATCGGCGGGAGTTCGCCGGTGGTCTCGTACTCGCTCAGCATCTCGATCCGGCGGGTGTGCCGGGGCTCGCCGCTGTACGGGGTCTTGAGGAAGACCTCGACGAACTCGGTGGCCTCGTCCTGGGTGTGCATGCGGCCGCCGATGGAGATCACGTTGGCGTTGTTGTGCTGACGGCCGAGCTCGGCGGTCTGCACGCTCCAGGCCAGCGCGGCCCGGACGCCCTTGACCTTGTTGGCGGCGATCGCCTCGCCGTTGCCCGAGCCGCCGATCACGATGCCCAGGGCGTCCTCGTCGGCGGCGGTGCGCTCGGCGGCACGCAGGCAGAACGGCGGGTAGTCGTCCTCGGCATCGTAGATGTGCGGCCCGCAGTCGACCGGCTCGTGGCCGGCCCCCTTGAGCCACTCCACGAGGTGGTTCTTCAGTTCGTATCCGGCATGGTCTGAGCCCAGGTACACGCGCATGCCATGAGTGTGGCATGCGCGTGCGCCCGGGCCCGACAACGGGGGCGCCGACCGGGTGGGACGGCGGCGCGGGGCGGCCGGGCGACGCGGGCCGGCCGGGCGGATCAGCGCCGGCCGAGCAGCTTCCAGGCCAGCGGCAGGGCGCCGGCGGCGAAGGCGGCCTTGACGGCGTCGCCGACCAGGTACGGGTAGAGGCCGAGCTCGGCGGCGCGGGCGAGCGGCACGTGCAGCGACAGGGCGAGGTACGGGACGCCGACCGCGTAGATGGCGAGGCTGCCGAGGACCATGGTGACGGCGGTGTTGACCGGGGTGCGGTCGGCGCCGCGGCGGGCCAGCGCGCCGGTCACGGCGGCGGCGAGGACGAAGCCGATCACGTAGCCGAAGGAGGCCGTCGCCCAGCCCGAGGTGCCCTCGGCGAACCAGGGCAGGCCCGCCATGCCGGCCAGCAGGTAGAGCACCATCGAGGCGACGCCGCGGCGGGCGCCGAGCGCGGTGCCGACCAGCAGGGCGGCGAAGGTCTGGCCGGTGACGGGCACCGGCGAGCCGGGGACGTTCACCGACAGCTGGGCGGCCAGGCCGGTCAGCGCGGCGCCGCCGGCCACCAGGGCCAGGTCGCGGGCCTGGGCGCCGAGGCGGGTGGAGGCGGCGGGCAGCAGGTCGGCGAGGACGGTGCGGCGCGGTATCGGGGTGGTGGCAGTGGCCATCGGGGCTCCTCCGTGAGAGTCCAGGTGAGTGAACACCTGTGAACCTACGCGGTGATCCACTGGGCGAACGGCACGGTTTCGGACAAACCCCCGCCCTCGGGCATTGTCGGAACCGGACCGGAACAACTCCTGGTCACAGCATGATCACAGTAGGTTTCGGCAGGGTCCGCATGGTGGGCCCGAATCGAACATTCTTGGCATGGACAGGGGTGCCGCCGGATATTGGACAGCTCATGTCGCATACCGCACAGTCTGGAACCACCCCTATGGCCCCCACTTCCGCCCCGACGGCGACCGGGACCCCCACCGGCACCCAGCCGGCCGCAGGCCCGGCGTCGGGTGGTCAGCAGCTCTCGCACGGCCTGAAGCAGCGCCACCTGTCCATGATCGCCCTCGGCGGCGTGATCGGCGCCGGCCTCTTCGTCGGCTCCGGCGCCGGCATCGCGGCCGCCGGCCCGGCGATCATCCTGGCGTTCGTGCTCTCCGGCCTCCTGGTCATGCTGATCATGAGAATGCTCGGCGAGATGTCCGCCGCCCGCCCCGCCTCCGGCTCGTTCTCGGTGCACGCCGAGAAGGAGATCGGCCCCTGGGCCGGGATCACGGCCGGCTGGATGTACTGGGTGATGCTCTGCTGCGGCGTCGCCGCCGAGGCCACCGCCGCCGGGAAGATCGTCAACGGCTGGATCCCCGGCGTCTCCGCCTGGGTCTGGGTCGGCCTGTTCATGGCCTTCTTCTGCGCCAGCAACCTCACCGCGGTGAAGAACTTCGGCGAGTTCGAGTTCTGGTTCGCCGCGATCAAGGTCGCCGCGATCATCGCCTTCCTGGTCCTCGGCGGGCTCGGCATCGCCGGGGTGATCGGCCCCGGCGCCCCCGGCGCGGCGAACCTCACCGGCCAGGGCGGCTTCCTGCCCAACGGCGTCGACGGACTGATCATCGGCCTGCTCGCCTCGGTCTTCGCGTACGGCGGCCTGGAAACCGTCACCATCGCCGCCGCCGAGTCCGACGACCCCAAGAAGAACGTCGCCAACGCCGTGCGCACCGCGGTGTGGCGGATCGCGATCTTCTACATCGGCTCGATGGCCCTGGTGGTCACCCTGGTCTCCTGGAAGGACCCGAAGGTCGTCGCCGACGGCCCGTACGTCACCGTGCTGAGCCACCTCGGGGTGCCCGCCGCCGGAACGATCATGCAGGTGGTGGTGCTGGTCGCGCTGCTGTCCGCGATGAACGCCAACATCTACGGCGCCTCCCGGATGGCGTACTCGCTGGTCGGCCGCGGCCAGGGCCCCAAGGCGCTGGCCAAGGTCAGCGGCGGCGTGCCGCGCAGAGCCGTGCTGATCTCCTGCCTGTTCGGCTTCGGCGCCGTGCTGGCGGCCAAGTTCTGGCCGGACACCGTGTTCACCTGGCTGATGAACACCACCGGCGTGGCGATCCTGGTGGTCTGGCTGTTCATCTGCGTCGTCCAGCTGCGGATGCGCCGCCGGCTGGAGCGCGAGGCGCCCGAGCTGCTCACCGTGAAGATGTGGGGCTACCCGTACCTCACCTGGGTCGCGATGGCCGCCGTGGCCGCCATCCTCGCCCTGATGACCACCACCGAGGGCAACCGCGACCAGCTGTACGCGGCCGGCGTGCTGGTCGCGCTGCTCACCGTCGCCGGGCTGCTCAAGCAGCGCCGGGACGCCGCCGCCCTGCGCTGACCTTCCCGTCCCCATGCATGGCGAGGGCCCGGTACCGATCGGTACCGGGCCCTGCCGCGTTTCCGGGGAACTACCTGCGGCTCACTCGAAGGACGGGCCGGCCGTGCGGGTGCGCTTGATCTCGTAGAAGCCCGGGGTGGAGGCCACCAGCAGGGTGCCGTCCCACAGCCGGGCCGCGGCCTCGCCCTTCGGGGCGGGGGTGACCACCGGGCCGAAGAAGGCCACCCGCTCGCCGTCCGCGCCCTCGACCGCGATCACCGGGGTGCCGACGTCCTCGCCGACCAGGGTGATGCCCTCCTTGTGCGAGGCGCGCAGGGCGTCGTCGTAGGCGTCCGTGCCGCCCGCGTCGGCCAGCTCCGCCGGCAGGCCCGCGGCCACCAGGGCGGCCTCGATGGTCTCCCGGTTCTGCGGCAGGCCCTGGTTGTGGAAACGCACGCCCAGCTCGGTGTAGAGCCGGCCGAGCACCTGCGGCCCGTGCTGCTCGGCGGCGGCGATGCAGACCCGCACCGCGCCCCAGGCGTTGTCCAGCAGCTCCCGGTAGCTCTCCGGGAGGTCCCGGTGCTCGTTGAGCACCGACAGGCTCATCACGTGCCAGCGCACGTCGACCGGACGCAGCCGCTCGACCTCGACCATCCAGCGGGAGGTCATCCACGCCCACGGGCAGGCCGGGTCGAACCAGAAGTCGGCGGTCTTGCGCTCAGTGGCAGTCGTCACTGGTGGTGTCCTTCGTGAGGCGATCCTGGGCAGGGAGGAGTTCCACCCCCGGAACGCCAACACCCGCCCGGGGCCGCTGATTCCGGCGCGGACGCGGCGGCCTGTGCAATGGTACTGACGGCGAGCGGCGTGAAAGGATGACCCCGCGCGCGGGGCACACCCCGCGCGAGACCGCACCACCCACAGGCGCACCACCGTGCGAGCCGGACAAAGGAGTACCGCCGTGCCGGGCAAGAACCTCAGCCGCGACGAGGCGCAGCAGCGGGCCAGCATCCTGACCGTGGACGGCTACCGGGTCCGGCTGGACGTGACCTCGGCCCCTGACCGGGCGGCCGGCACCTTCCGCTCCACCACCACCGTCACCTTCCGCTGCTCCCAGCCCGGTGCCGGCACCTTCCTCGACCTGCTCGCCCCCGCCGTCCGCTCGGTCACTCTGAACGGCCGATCCCTCGACCCGGCCACCGCCTACGACGGCGCCCGGGTGCACGTCGACGGCCTGGCCGCCGAGAACGTGCTGACCGTCGAGGCGGACTGCGCCTACAGCCGCACCGGCGAGGGCCTGCACCGCTTCGTCGACCCGGTGGACGGCGAGACCTACCTCTACACCCACTACGAGCCGGCCGACGCCCGCCGGGTGTTCGCGAACTTCGAGCAGCCCGACCTGAAGGCCCCGTTCACCTTCACCGTGACCGCCCCGGCCGCCTGGAACGTGTGGTCCAACGCCCCGCACGAGAAGGTCACCGAGCAGGACGGCACCGGGCAGGACGGCGCCGAGCAGGACGGCGGCCGCACCTGGGAGTTCGCGCCGACCAAGCCGATCTCCACCTACCTCACCGCCGTCGTCGCCGGCCCGTACCACGTCGCCCGCGACCACTACCGCCGCGAGCTGGCCGACGGCACCGCGCTGGAGATCCCGCTCTCCGCGATGTGCCGCCGGTCGCTGGCCCCGTACTTCGACGCGGACGAGATCCTCGGCGTCACCAAGCTCGGACTCGACTTCTTCCACGAGGAGTTCGACTACCCGTACCCGTTCGGCAAGTACGACCAGGCCTTCGTTCCCGAGTACAACATCGGCGCGATGGAGAACCCCGGCTGCGTCACCTTCCGCGAGGAGTTCGTCTTCCGCTCGAAGGTCACCGACGCCGCGTACGAGGGCCGGGCCAACGTCATCCTGCACGAGATGGCGCACATGTGGTTCGGCGACCTGGTCACCATGCGCTGGTGGGACGACCTGTGGCTGAAGGAGTCCTTCGCCGACTTCATGGGCTCCTACGGCCTGATCGGCGCCCGCACCCGCTACTCCTCCGCCTGGGTCACCTTCGCCAACCAGCGCAAGGCCTGGGCCTACCGGCAGGACCAGTTCCCCACCACCCACCCGATCACCGCGGACATCCGGGACCTGGAGGACGCCAAGCTCAACTTCGACGGCATCACCTACGCCAAGGGCGCCTCCGTCCTCAAGCAGCTGGTGGCGTACGTCGGGTCCGAGGCCTTCTTCGAGGGCGCCCGCCGCTACTTCAAGCGCCACGCCTTCGGCAACACCGAGCTGGGCGACCTGCTGGAGGTGCTGGAGGAGACCAGCGGCCGCGACCTCAAGGCCTGGGCCGCCGCCTGGCTCCAGACCTCCGGGGTCGACTCGCTCACCCCGCAGGTCACCACCGACGCCGAGGGCCGGATCACCGAGCTGGCGGTGCTCCAGGACGGCGAGGTGCTGCGCCCCCACCGGATCGCGGTCGGCCTGTACGACCGGGACGCCGACGGCGCCCTGGTCCGCACCGGGCGGATCGAACTGGACGTCACCGGCGCCCGGACCGTCGTCGCCGAGGCCGCCGGCCTGCCCCGCCCGGCGCTGGTGCTGCTCAACGACGACGACCTGACCTACTGCAAGATCCGCTTCGACGAGGAGTCGCTGGAGAACCTGCGCGCCGGCCTCGGCGACATCCGCGACGAGCTGGCCCGGGCGCTGACCTGGTCCGCGGTCTGGAACCTCACCAGGGACGGCCTGATGCCGGCCCGCGACTATGTCGCCCTGGTGCTGCGGTTCGCCGGCCAGGAGGGCAACATCGGCGTGCTCCAGTCGCTGCACGCCCAGGCCAAGACCGCCGTCGACCTGTACGCGGACCCGGCCTGGCGCGGCGAGGGCGGCCGGCTGCTCGCCGACGGCGCCCTGCGCGAGCTGCGCGAAGCCGTCCCCGGCAGCGACCACCAGCTGGCCTGGGCCCGCTTCCTCGCCCAGACCGCCGGCGGCGCCGAGCACCTCGGCCTGGTCCGCGGCCTGCTGTCCGGCAGCGCCCGGATCGACGGACTGGAGGTCGACCAGGACCTGCGCTGGTCGCTGTGGCTGGCGCTGGCCGCGTCCGGCCAGGCCGCCGACGAGGAGCTGGCCGCCGAACTGGCCGCCGACAACACCGCGAGCGGCAAGCGGCACCACACCCAGTGCCTGGCCGCCCGGCCCACCGCGGAGGCCAAGGCCGCCGCCTGGTCGGCCGTGATCGACTCGGACGAGCTGCCGAGCGCCCTGGTCGAGGCCAACACCGCGGGCTTCTCGATCCCCTCCCAGCGCGACCTGAGCGCCCTCTACGCGGCGCCGTACTTCAAGCTGCTGGAGCGGATCTGGGCCGACCGGACCATCGAGATCGCGATGCGGATCGTCGGCGGGTTCTTCCCGATCGCCCAGACCGACGAGCAGACCCTGGCCGAGGCCGACGCCTGGCTCGCCGGGCACCCGCAGGCCGCGCCCGCGCTGCGCCGTCTGGTGCTGGAGCGCCGGGACGACCTGGCCCGCGCGCTGCGGGCGCAGGCCTGCGACCGGGCCTGACGGGCCGCCCCCGGGCCTGACCGGCCGTACGCCGCAACGGCCGTACGCCACAAGGGCCTTCACCGCCACGGCCGGCTCGCCGGGACGGTTCACGTCCGCGCGCGCAGCCGGCGCAGCGGGGCCCGCCGCGGGTACGTCCGCGGCGGGCCCCGGATGCGGGGCGGTCAGTCTCGGCGCAGACCGCGGTCCAGCGCGGCGATCGCGCTGCCCTGGGCGTCGTCGCCGTCCAGCGACCAGACCATCACCCCGGCCAGGTCGTTCCAGCGCGTGTACCGCGCCTTCTGGGTGAGCACCTCGGCCGTGTCGTAGCTGTAGAAGGTGGTGCCGTCGTACTTCCAGGACACGCCGTGGTCACGGTCCAGGTAGACCTTGCCCGGCAGCGCGTTGATCTCCTGGTACGAGTGGTCGGGCGCGGCCGCGGTGGCGCTCTGGAAGAGGCCGCCGCGCTTGCCGGGGGCGACGCCGGTCCAGCCGTGGCCGTACAGCGGGGCGCCGAGGACGAGCTGCTCGGAGGGCATTCCGCGCTCCTGGTAGTGCGTCACGGCGGTGTCGGCGCTGCGCCGGCGCGGGTCCGGGTCGGTCGGGTCGGAGTACAGGTTGGCCTGGTGGTTGGCCGGGCCCTTGCCCTCCCACGGACCGTGCAGGTCGTAGGTCATCACGTTCAGCCAGTCCATCGACTCGCTGAGCCGGGGCAGTTCGAGCCGGTCGGCGACGGTCTCGTTGGCGGCCACGGCGGCGGTCAGCAGGTAGTGCTTGCCCTTCCTGCCGCTCAGGGCGTCCAGCTGGTCGCGGAACTCCTGCATCAGCAGGGTGAAGTTGCGGCCGTCCTCGGGCCGGACCACGTTGCCCGCGTCCCCGCCGCCGCCCGGGTACTCCCAGTCGACGTCGATGCCGTCGAAGACGCCCGCGGCCGCGCCCTTGCCGCCCTCCGGGGAGCCGGCCAGGACCGGCACGTCGCCCTTGAGGTAGAGGTCGATGCAGGAGGAGACGAACTTCTCGCGGGCCTCGGGGGTGGCGGCCGCGTCGGAGAAGTACTTGGACCAGCTCCAGCCGCCCAGTGAGATCACCGTGCGCAGCTGGGGGTTCTTCGCCTTGAGCTTGCGCAGCTGGTTGAAGTGGCCCTTCAGCTTCTGGCCCGGGGCGTCGGCCACGCCGTCCACCGACTCGGCCGCGGAGAAGGAGCGCTGGTAGTCGTTGTGGGCGTCACCCTGGCCGGCCTCGTTGCTCTCGAAGCAGGTGCCCTCGGCGGAGACGTTGCCGAAGGCGTAGTTGATGACGGTGAGCCTGGCCGCCTGGCCGGACTCCTGGACCCGCTTGGCGGAGCTGTCGGCGCCCCACTGGGTGAAGTAGCCGACCCGCTGGCCCTTCAGCTTCGGGCCGTGCCGTCCGTCGGCGGCGTTGGCGGTGGCGGGGGCGGCGAGCAGCGCGGCGACGGTGGCGGCGGCGAGCAGGGCTGAGGCGCGAGTGGGCATACCGGACCTGTTCTCTGAAGCGACGTCAAATGGTCTGGACCAGATGAGAGAGAGGTTTAGTCCATCTGCCGTTCACCGCACAAGGGGGCGGGCCCGGTCGGTGCAGCATGCAAAAGAGGGGCCGGACCGCGATGTGCGGTCCGGCCCCTCCTCGGGCCCGTCGGAACTCGGCCGTCGTGCCCGGTCAGCCGATTAGCCCGGTCAGTCGATCAGCCTGATCAGCCGATGAGCGAGCGCAGCACGTACTGCAGGATGCCGCCGTTGCGGTAGTAGTCCGCCTCACCGGGGGTGTCGATGCGCACGACCGCGTCGAACTCGACGTCACCGGCCTTGACCTTGACGGTCTTCGGGGTGCGGCCCTCGTTGAGCTCGGTCACGCCGGTGAAGGAGAAGGTCTCCTCGCCGGTCAGGCCGAGGGACTCGGCGTTCTCGCCCTCCGGGAACTGCAGCGGCAGGACGCCCATGCCGATCAGGTTCGAGCGGTGGATGCGCTCGTACGACTCGGCGATGACGGCCTTGACGCCCAGCAGCGCGGTGCCCTTGGCGGCCCAGTCGCGGGACGAGCCGGAGCCGTACTCCTTGCCGGCCAGGACGACCAGCGGGATGCCGGCGGCCTGGTAGTTCTGCGAGGCGTCGTAGATGAACGACACCGGCGCGTCGACCTGGGTGAAGTCGCGGGTGTAGCCGCCCTCGGTGCCCGGCGCGATCTGGTTGCGCAGGCGGATGTTGGCGAAGGTGCCGCGGATCATCACCTCGTGGTTGCCACGACGGGAACCGTAGGAGTTGAAGTCGCGCTTCTCGACACCGTTGGCGGTCAGGTACTGCGCCGCCGGGGTGCCCGGCTTGATGTTGCCGGCCGGGGAGATGTGGTCGGTGGTGACCGAGTCGCCCAGCTTGGCCAGGACGCGGGCGCCGGCGATGTCGGTCACCGGGCTCGGGGTCTTGGCCATGCCCTCGAAGTACGGGGGCTTGCGGACGTAGGTGGACTCGGCGTCCCACTCGAAGGTGTTGCCGGTCGGGACCGGGAGCGACTGCCAGCGGTGGTCACCGGCGAAGACGTCCTGGTAGCCCTTGTCGAACATGGCCTCGTCGATGGAGCCGGCGACGGTGTCGGCGACCTCCTGCTCGGACGGCCAGATGTCGGCGAGGAACACGTCGTTGCCGTCGGCGTCCTGACCCAGGGCGTCCTTGGTGATGTCGATGTTCATGTTGCCGGCGAGGGCGTAGGCGACCACCAGCGGCGGGGAGGCCAGGTAGTTCATCTTGACGTCCGGGTTGATCCGGCCCTCGAAGTTGCGGTTGCCGGAGAGCACCGAGACGACCGCGAGGTCGGCCTCGTTGACGGCGGCCGAGACCTCCTCGGGCAGCGGGCCCGAGTTGCCGATGCAGGTGACGCAGCCGTAGCCGACCAGGTTGAAGCCCAGCTTCTCCATGTACGGGAGCAAGCCGGCCTTCTCGTAGTAGTCCATGACGACCTTGGAGCCGGGCGCCAGGGTGGTCTTGACCCAGGGCTTGACGTGCAGGCCCTTCTCCACGGCCTTCTTCGCCAGCAGGGCGGCGCCCAGCATGACGGAGGGGTTGGAGGTGTTGGTGCAGGAGGTGATCGAGGCGATCACGACCGCGCCGTTGTCGATCTCGTAGGACGAGCCGTCGGGGGCGGTGACGGCGGTCGGCTTCGAGGCCTCGGCGGAGTAGGTCGGCAGCGCCTCGGCGAACCGCTCGGCGGCCTCGGCCAGGATCACGCGGTCCTGCGGGCGCTTCGGGCCGGAGATCGACGGGACGACGGTCGAGACGTCCAGCTCCAGGTACTCGGAGTAGACCGGCTCGTGCGACGGGTTGTGCCAGAGACCCTGCTCCTTGGCGTACGCCTCGACCAGGGCGAGCTGCTGCTCGTCGCGGCCGGTGAGCTTCAGGTAGTTGATGGTCTCGGCGTCGATCGGGAAGATCGCGCAGGTCGAGCCGAACTCCGGCGACATGTTGCCGATGGTGGCGCGGTTGGCCAGCGGGATGGAGCCGATGCCGTCGCCGTAGAACTCGACGAACTTGCCGACCACACCGTGCTTGCGCAGCATCTCGGTGATGGTGAGCACCAGGTCGGTGGCGGTGGTGCCGGCCGGCAGCTCGCCGGTCAGCTTGAAGCCGACGACGCGCGGGATCAGCATGGAGACCGGCTGGCCGAGCATGGCGGCCTCGGCCTCGATGCCGCCGACGCCCCAGCCCAGCACGCCCAGGCCGTTGACCATGGTGGTGTGCGAGTCGGTGCCGACGCAGGTGTCCGGGTAGGCCTGGCCGCCGCGGACCATGACGGTGCGGGCCAGGTGCTCGATGTTCACCTGGTGGACGATGCCGGTGCCCGGCGGGACGACCTTGAACTCGTCGAAGGCGGTCTGGCCCCAGCGCAGGAACTGGTAGCGCTCCTTGTTGCGGCCGTACTCGATCTCGACGTTCTGGGTGAACGCGTCCTTGGTGCCGAACTTGTCGGCGATGACCGAGTGGTCGATGACCAGCTCGGCCGGGGCCAGCGGGTTGATCTTGGCCGGGTCGCCGCCCAGCTCCTTGACGGCCTCGCGCATGGTGGCGAGGTCGACCACGCACGGCACGCCGGTGAAGTCCTGCATGATCACGCGGGCCGGCGTGAACTGGATCTCCTGGCTCGGCTGGGCGTTCTCGTCCCAGGCGCCGAGGGCGCGGATGTGGTCGGCGGTGATGTTCGCGCCGTCCTCCGTGCGGAGCAGGTTCTCCAGCAGCACCTTGAGGCTGTACGGCAGCCGCTCGGAACCCTCGACGGCGGAGAGCTTGAAGATCTCGTACGACTCGTCGCCCACCTGCAGCGAGCTGCGGGCGTCGAAGCTGTTCGCGGACACGACTGACTCCTTCTGGGTGCTTCGTGCGATATCCGGCCGTCACGCGGTGGTAAGGTCACCCTTACTTAGGCTGACCTTGCCCGCATCGCCGGCGAGCGCCTCTCGGCAAGTATCTTGATGTCGAGATATATCGTAAGGGGCAGTTATCTCGATGTCGAGATAAACCATAGTGCATGCCGTGGCTCACCGGTCGTCCGGGCCGCGCCGCTTGCGCTCCAGCCTGATCAGCCACACCGCACCCGCCACGACAGCCGCCGCCACCAGCAGCACCACCACAAGCTCACCACCGGAACCGCCGGTCGGCGAGGGGGCGATGTCGGCCAGCCGGATCGTCGTCACTCTTCCTCCTCCGTTCGCGCCCGGTTCGCTCCCGGGCCCAGAACCAGCATCAGCAGCACCGGGAACTCCAGATAGGCGTGGTAACTCGCCAACGCGGCGTACACCGACCGACCGCGGGCGTAATCCACGGCGAACAACAGGGCCAGCAACAGCCCCAGGACCGCGCCCAGCCCCCAGGCCCGCACCCCGCGCAGCCCCGGCACCCGGGCGTCGAAGCGCTCCGCCGCCTCCGGCGCGTACCGCGGCAGGAACCACACCCAGACCACGTAGTGCATCGACTGGAGGAAGGCGAACACCGCCAGGAAGCGCAGACCCGCCTGCGGCGTCAGCAGGGCCGGCGGGGTGTACGCCGCCGCCAGCCGGTCCGTCCAGCCACCGGGACGCTGGGACAGCAGCCCGTCCAGCAGACCGCTCAACAACAGGGCCGGCACCAGCAGCACCCAGGCCGACTGCAACGCCAGGAACGCCGCACGGCCCCGCGCCAGCCGGCGCGACCACTCGGCCAGGAACAGCAGCGGTACCACGTTGTGC
The DNA here is from genome assembly GCF_042885555.1 of Kitasatospora sp. NPDC058048. Classification (NCBI taxonomy): domain Bacteria; kingdom Bacillati; phylum Actinomycetota; class Actinomycetes; order Kitasatosporales; family Streptomycetaceae; genus Kitasatospora; species Kitasatospora sp. NPDC058048. The sequence goes on from NZ_JBHVRT010000057.1 coordinate 20,980, forward strand.
AGATGGGCCAGCACCACGAAGTGGTACGCGGGAAACACCAGCGAGGCCGCGCCGGCCACCCCCAGCAGCACCACGCCCGCGAGCAGCAGTCGGGGACGCCCGCGCAGCCCGTACCGGCAGGCCGCCGCCAGCAGGCCGTACGCGAGCAGGATCTCCGCCGACTGGGCGGCCCGCGAAGGCGGCAGCAGGCGGCACAGCACGATGCCGGTCACCAGCGCCAGCAGCAGCCGCAGCAGCGGGCCGGTCAGCACGGCGGCGAAGCGGCCGGCCACGTAACGCAGCTCCAGCACGTTGTGCAGCAGACCGAAGACGGCCAGGCCCAGCACCGCCAGGCCGGTCGGCGCCCGCAGCGCCAGCGCCAGGGCGAGGACGGCCGACAGGGCGAAGCCCGCGAACGGCGCGACGCCGGGCCGGGCGGCCGGGCCGGGCGCGGGCCAGGCGGCTCCCTCGGCTCCTGCGATTCCTGCGGTTCCTGCGGTTCCGGGGGCGCCGGTGGCACTGGGGGCGCCGGTGGTCGCGCCCGCGCTCGTGGTCGCCATGCTCCCCCTCTCCGTGGCACGATCCCCGCCGTGCGCTACCCGGTGGCCCTCGCCCTCACCCTGCTGACCGAGACGCCCGTCTACACGGCCGCCCTCGTCCGCGTGGGGCGGGTCCGACCCGGGCGGGCGGCCGCGGCCGCCGTCCTGGTCAACCTGGTGACGCACCCGCTGCTCTGGTGGACCCTCCGGCACTGGACCGACGGGCCGGCGGCAGCGTACTGGACGGGCTTCACCCTCGGCGAGGCCGCGGTCTGTGCCGTCGAGGCACTGCTGCTGGGCCCGCTCGCCGGGCTCCGCCCGCGCGACCCGCTGCCCTGGCTCGCCGCCGGCACCGCCAACGCCGCCTCACTGCTGGCCGGACTGCTGATCCTGTCCTGACCGCCGCCCCGCCCCCGCCCCGCCCGTGACGCGGCTTCCGGGCCCCGGCGGCCGGCCGTGCGCGGCGGGCGGGGCAGGCGCGGCAAGCGTGGCAGGCGGGGCAGGCGCGGCGCCCACCTCGCCACGGGGCGGGAGGGGACGGCGGGGATCCGCGGGACGCGCCAGCGGACCGCCCCGGTACCGTGACCGGTGACTCGACGTGCGGAAACGGGCAGGGGCCGACAGATGATCGTGGTGGACGCATCCGCGCTGGTACTGGCGCTCGCCGACCAGGGGCCGCGCGGGATCCGGGCCCGCGCGGAACTCGCCTCCGGCGGCGAATGGGTGGCGCCCGAGCACATCGTCATCGAGGTGATGCAGTCGCTGCGCGGGCTCTACCTGGCCAAGGAACTGACCGCCGAGCGGGTCGCCGAACTCACCCGGGAACTCGCGGCGGTGACGATCCGCAAGGTCGAGGTGGCGCCGCTGCTCGGCCGGATCTGGGAGCTCAAGGACAACCTCACCCCGGACGACGCCGCGTACGTCGCGGTCGCCGAGCGGTTCGGGGTGCCGCTGGTCACCGCCGACCTGCGGCTGATGCGGGCCAGCGGGCCGCGCTGCGAGATCCGGGGGATCCGGCGCGACTGAGCCGCCACGGGCCGGGTGTCCTCGGAGCCCCGGCCGCGTTAGCAGGGCGACCCCCGCCCCGCCCGTGGAAGGCCCCGTCCCGATGACCGCTCCGCTCGCCGCCGCCCTGCTGCCACTGGCCCTGCTCGTCCCCGCCACCTCGCCGGTCTCCGTCGTCGAGGCCGACTTCGACCCGGCCACCGCCTTCGTCCCGCCGGCCGCCATCAGCTACGCGAGCGACCTGGTGCCGTACGGCTCGCACGTTCGGATCGTCACCGACCGCTCGGTGCCCGGGCGGACGGTGCTCACCCTGACGGCTTCCGGGCTCGCCCCCGACCACGAGTTCCCGGTGCACCTGCACACCGGCGGCTGCGGGGCCGACCCGGCCTCCTCCGGGCCGCACTACCAGGACGAGGTCGACCCGGTGCAGCCGTCCAGCGACCCGGTGTACGCCAACGAGCGCAACGAGCTGCGGCTGGTGCTGTTCACCGACGGGCGGGGCGGGGGCAGTGCCACCACCGCGGTGGCCTGGCAGCCGCGGCCGGGCGAGGCCCGCTCGCTGGTGCTGCACGCGGGCACCCCGGCCGGCCCGCACGCGGCGGGCGACCGGGTGGCCTGCGTCAAGCTGAACGACTGACGCCGGGCGCCGAGCCGGCCCCGGCCCGGCGGCCTCCGCGGCCTCTGGGGCCTCCGGGGCCTCCGGACCGGTCGGGGCCGGGTCGGGGCCGGTCAGGAGCCGAGGGTGGCGACCAGCACCGCCTTGATGGTGTGCAGCCGGTTCTCGGCCTGGTCGAACACGATGGAGTGCGCCGACTCGAACAGCTCGTCGGTGCACTCCAGCTCGGTCATGCCGGTCGCCTCGTGCATCTGCCGCCCGACCACCGTGCCGAGGTCGTGGAAGGCGGGCAGGCAGTGCAGGAACTTCACGTCCGGGTTGCCGGTGGCCCGGACGGTGTCCATGGAGACCTGGTACGGCTTGAGCAGCTCGATCCGCTCGGTCCAGACCTCCTTGGGCTCACCCATCGAGACCCAGACGTCGGTGTAGAGGAAGTCGGCGCCGACCACGCCCTCGGCCACGTCCTCGGTCAGGGTGATCCGGGCGCCGGTCGTCCCGGCCAGGGCCTGTGCCGACTTCTGCACCTCCTCGGTGGGCCAGAGCGCGCGCGGGGCCACGATCCGGATGTCCATGCCGAGCAGGGCGCCGGTGACCAGCAGCGAGTTGCCCATGTTGGAGCGGGCGTCGCCGAGGTAGGCGAGGGCGACCTCGGACAGCGGCTTGGCGGTGTGCTCGGTGACGGTGAGCACGTCGGCCAGCATCTGGGTGGGGTGCCACTCGTCGGTCAGGCCGTTCCAGACCGGGACGCCGGCGTACTCGGCCAGCTCCTCGACGACCTCCTGGCCGTGGCCGCGGTACTCGATGCCGTCGAACATCCGGCCGAGCACCCGGGCGGTGTCCTTGATCGACTCCTTGTGGCCGATCTGCGAGCCCGCGGGGTCCAGGAAGGTGGTGGTGGCGCCCTGGTCGTGGGCGGCGACCTCGAAGGCGCAGCGGGTGCGGGTGGAGGTCTTCTCGAAGATCAGCGCGATGTTCTTGCCGCGCAGCCGGGGCTGCTCGGTGCCCGCGTACTTCGCCGCCTTGAGCGTGGCGGCGAGGTCCACCAGGAAGCGGAACTCCTGGGGCGTGAAGTCGAGCTCCTTGAGGAAGTGCCTGTTCCGGAGGTTGAAGGCCATGCCGGGCTCCTGGGGTGACGGGACTACGGGAAAGCGGCAAGTCTATACGATGCTCGGAATTTCTATACAGAGGCAGGGCGGAGGAGGGGAGCCTCCCGGGGCCCACGGGGGCTCCCCTCCTCCGGCACCGCCCTCACAGCCGCGGGTCGACCGGCTCCGACTCCAGCGCGAGCACCGCGAAGACCGGCTCGTGCACCCGCCACAGCGGCTCCCCCGCCGCCAGCCGGTCCAGCGCCTCCAGGCCCAGCGCGTACTCGCGCAGCGCCAGCGAGCGCTTGTGGCCCAGCGCGCGCAGGCGCAGCCGGTCGAGGTGCTCGGTGTAGTCCGGACCGTAGATGATCCGCAGGTACTCCCGGCCGCGCACCTTCACGCCGGGCTGCACCAGGCCGCCCGGCCGGCCCTCGCCGCGTGCGGTGCGCACCAGCGAGGCCAGCGGCTTGACCACCATGCCCTCACCGCCCGCCGCGGTCAGCTCCTCCCACCAGGCGGTGGCGGCGGCCGTCGAGGCCTCGTCCTCGGTGTCCACCAGGATCCGGCGGGTGCGGTGCAGCACCGGCTCCTTCCGGGGCTCCGGGCGCTCCGGGTGCTCCTGGTGCTCCGTGCCGTCGGCGGAGTCGGACGCGTCGGGCCCGTCGGACGCGTCGGCGGCCACCAGGCGGTCGATCCAGGCCAGGTGCTCGTCGTGCGGGCGCACCGCGAGGTTCGCCCCCTCGGCCGCGAGCAGCTGGAACGGCGCGAGCCGGATGCCCGACAGGCCCTCGGTCGGCCAGCAGTAGCGCCGGTACGCCTCGGTGAACGCCCGCGCGTCGGCCGCGCGCTGCCGCTGACGGGCGGTCAGACCGGCCAGGTCCAGGCCGCGCCCGGCCGCCCGCTCCAGCGCGGACAGCACCTCCGGCAGGGCCGCGCCCGCCGCCGCGCCGACCGCCGCGTACTGGCGGCGCAGCAGCTCCACCGCCTTCAGCGACCAGGGCATCAGCTCGGCGTCCAGCAGCAGCCAGTCGGTGGCCAGCTCCTCGAACAGCCCGGAACGCTCGGCGGCCGCCCGGACCCGGTCGAGCACGGCGCCGGTCAACTCCTCGTCGGCGAGGAAGGCACGGCCGGTCCGGGTCCAGATCGCGCCGGGGCCGGCCACGCCGAAGCGGCGCTCCAGCGCGGCTCCGTCCCGGGCGACCAGCAGCACCGCGCGCGAGCCCATGTGCTTCTCCTCGCAGACCAGGTGCCGCACGCCGTCCGCCCGGTAGCCGAGGAAGGCCTCCTCCGGGTGCTCCAGGTAGCCCTCCCGGCGGGAGGTGGCGCTCGGCGCCATCGTCGGCGGCAGGTAGGCGAGCAGCCGCGGGTCCAGCGCGAAGCGGCTCATCACCTCCAGCGCGGCGGCCGCGTTCTCCTCCCGCACGGCCACCCGCCCGTGCAGCCCGGTCTCGACGGTCCGGCGCCCGGCCACGTCGGCGAGGTCCAGCGGACGGCCCTCGCGGGCGCCCGGAGCGTCGGTGATCAGCGGGCGGACCGGGGCGTACCACTCGCGCTCGGCCTCGACGCCCACCAGCTCGCGTTCCGGGTAGCGCAGCGCGGTCAGACTGCCGCCGAACACGCAGCCGGTGTCCAGGCAGACGGTGTTGTTGACGAAGCTCGCCGACGGCACCGGGGTGTGGCCGTAGACCACCAGCGCCCGGCCCCGGTACTCCTCCGCCCACGGGTAGCGCACCGGCAGGCCGTACTCGTCGGTCTCGCCGGTGGTCTCCCCGTACAGCGCGTGCGAGCGGACCCGGCCGGAATTGCGGCCGTGGTACCTCTCCGGCAGGCCGGCGTGGCAGACCACCAGGGCGCCGCCGTCCAGCAGGTAGTGGCTGACCAGGCCGCGCATGAACGCGCGGGCCTCGGCCCGGAACTCCTCGCTCTCCCCGGCCAGCTGGTCCAGCGACTCCTGGAGGCCGTAGGCGACGTTGACCTTCTTGCCGTCCAGCGCCCGGCCGAGCTTGTTCTCGTGGTTGCCCGGCACGCAGAGCGCGTGGCCGGCCGCCACCATGCCCATCACCAGGCGCAGCACGCCCGGGGTGTCCGGGCCGCGGTCGACCAGGTCGCCGACGAAGACGGCGGTGCGGCCCGCGGGGTGCGCGGCGTCCACCGGGCGGCCCTCGGCGTCCCGGGTGAGGGTGTAGCCGAGCCTGGTCAGCAGGGTCTCCAGCTCGGAGCGGCAGCCGTGGATGTCGCCGACGATGTCGAACGGGCCGGTGAGGTGGCGCAGGTCGTTGTAGCGCTTCTCCAGCTCGACCCCGGCCGCCGCCACCTCGGCCTCGCCCCGCAGGACGTGCACCTTTCGGAAGCCCTCGCGTTCCAGGCCCCGGAGGGAACGGCGCAGCTCGCGGTGCTGGCGGGGGATCACGTGGGCCGGCAGCCGGCGGTCCGGGCGGGAGCGGTTGCGCTCGGCGCACACCCCCGGCGGGACGTCCAGGACGATCGCGATCGGCAGCACGTCGTGCTCGCGGGCGATCGCGACCAGCTGACGGCGGGCCTCGGGCTGGACGTTGGTGGCGTCCACGACGGTCAGCCGGCCGGCCGCCAGGCGCTTGCCGACGATGTAGTGCAGGACGTCGAAGGCCTCGGCGGAGGCGGACTGGTCGTTCTCGTCGTCGGCGACCAGGCCCCGGCAGAAGTCGGAGGAGATCACCTGGGTGGGCAGGAAGTGGCGACGGGCGAAGGTGGACTTGCCCGCGCCGCTGGTGCCGATCAGGACGACGAGGGAGACGTCGGTGACGGGGAGGCGGCGGGGGGTGGTGCTCTCCGCGTGGTCCTGGGCCTGGTCGTCGCCAGGGGTGTCGGTCGTGTCATCGGTCATCGGGGCTCGCCTCCTTCGGGCGTCGTGGTCGTGGTGAACAGGGCCAGCTGGGTCGGGGCGCCGACCTCCTCGTCCTCCGGGCCGACCGGGCGCAGCTCCACGGTGTAGCCGTACGCGGCGGCGACCTTCCCGGCCCAGGCACGGAACTCGGCCCGGGACCACTCGAAGCGGTGGTCGGCGTGCCGGACGGCGCCCGCCGGCAGGCTCTCCCAGCGGACGTTGTACTCGGCGTTCGGCGTGGTGACCACGACCGTCCTCGGCCGGGCGGCGCCGAACACCGCGTACTCCAGCGCGGGCAGCCGCGGCAGGTCCAGGTGCTCGATCACCTCGCACAGCACCGCCGCGTCGAAGCCCTTGAGCCGGGCGTCGGTGTAGGTGAGCGCTCCCTGTGCCAGCGCCACCCGGGCCGCCTGACGCTCCGACAACCGCTCCAGGCCCAGCTTACGACTCGCCGCCCGCAGCGCCCGGGCGGAGACGTCCACGCCGAGGATCCCGGTGAACCGGGGGTCCTTGAGCAGCTCGCCGATCAACTCGCCCTGGCCGCAACCGAGATCGGCGACACGGGCGGCACCGCTCTCACGCAGCGCGGTGAGGATCGCGGCGCGGCGCCGCTCGGCGAGGGAGGGCTGCCGGGGCTCCGGCTGCTCGCCGACCTCCTCCTCGGGCCGGACCTCCTCCTCGGGCCGGTCGTCGACCGCGTTGTCGATCTCCTCGACCTCGCGGTCGTCGGCCTCCGCCAGCCGGGCCAGCTCCAGGCGCTCCATCGCGACCCGGGTCAGCGACCAGCGCCGGGCCAGGTAGCGGCGGGTGATCAGGGCGCGCTCCGGGTGGGCCGCCAGCCAGCCCTGGCCGGCGGCGAGCAGCTTGTCCACCTCGTCCGGGGCGACCCAGTAGTGCTTGGCACCGTCCAGCACCGGCAGCAGCACGTACAGCTGCTGGAGCGCGTCGGCGAGCCGTACCGTTCCGGAGGAGAGCGCGATCCGCACGTAGCGGGACTCGCCCCACTCGGGGAACGACTCGTCCAGCGGGATCGCCGTCGCCTCGACCTGCCAGCCCAGCGGTTCGAACAGCCGGACCACCAGGGCCGGACCGCCGCCGTCACCCGCGCCGTTGGCGGGCACGGCGGGCAGGTCGATGCGCAGCGGACGGGCCCGCCCGGGCAGTTCGGGCCGGGCCGGGCAGGCGCCCTTCATCGCGGACCGGAACACCGTCCGCAGCGCCACCGCGAGCAGCGAGGACGCCGCGTACGGACGGTCGTTGACGTACTGGGAGAGCGCGAAGTCGGGCGAGCCGCCGCGCCCCCTGCCGTCGCCCCGGCCCTTGCGGACCAGTGCGATCGGGTCGATGTCCAGCAGCAGCGCCGCGGTGCAGACCTCGTCCCCGGCCTCGGGGTAGAAGACGTGGGCCTCGCCGTGCGACGTGGTGAACCGCTGGACCTTGTCGGGGTGCTTGTGCAGCAGGAACCCGAGGTCCGCGGCCGGGGCCTCGGCGCTGCCGGTGGTGGAGATCGACATGAACACCCGCTGAAGTATTGCCCAGCGCCGGGACGGCGAGCACCGGGTTTTCCCGCCCCGCGGACCGCCGACCAGCAGGTCCGACGGGTGTGTCCGCCCGGCGGGCGTGTTCGGCACCGGGGCCCCGCATTGGTTAACGTGCACGGTGTGACTGCTGAATCCACCTCGCTCGAATCCACCTCCCCGGCGAACGGCGCCGTGGCCGCCGGTCTGGCCACCATCGCCGCCGACGGCACCGTCCTCGACACCTGGTTCCCCGCCCCCGTGCTGGCCGCCGAGCCCGGCCCGGCCGGCACCGTCCGCCTGACCGCCGAGCAGGCCGAGGCCGAGCTCGGCGCCGGCGCGGCCGAGGCGCTGCGCGCCGACGCGCGCCGTGGCGTCGAGGTGGTCGCTGTGCGCACCACCATCGCCTCGCTGGACGAGAAGCCGCTCGACACCCACGACGTGTACCTGCGGCTGCACCTGCTCAGCCACCGCCTGGTCAAGCCGCACGGCCAGAACCTGGACGGCGTCTTCGGCCTGCTGGCCAACGTCGCGTGGACCAGCATCGGCCCCGTCCCGGTGGACAAGGTCGAGCAGGCCCGCCTGTCCGTGCGCGCCCAGGGCGGCCAGCTGGCCGTGTACGGGATCGACAAGTTCCCGCGGATGACCGACTACGTCGCCCCGACCGGTGTGCGCATCGCCCACGCCGACCGCGTCCGGCTCGGCGCTCACCTGGCCGTCGGCACCACCGTGATGCACGAGGGCTTCGTCAACTTCAACGCCGGCACCCTGGGCACCTCCATGGTCGAGGGCCGGATCAGCGCGGGCGTCGTCGTCGGCGACCACAGCGACATCGGCGGCGGCGCCTCGATCATGGGCACCCTGTCCGGCGGCGGCAAGCAGGTCGTCTCGGTCGGCGAGCGCTGCCTGCTCGGCGCCAACGCGGGCATCGGCATCTCGCTCGGCAGCGACTGCGTGGTCGAGGCCGGCCTGTACGTGACCGCCGGCACCCGGGTCACCACCCCGGACGGCACGGTGGCCAAGGCCGTCGAGCTGTCCGGCCAGGACAACCTGCTGTTCCGCCGCAACTCGCAGAGCGGCGCGGTCGAGGTCATCGCCCGCTCCGGCTCCTGGGGCGGCCTGAACGCAGACCTGCACGCCCACAACTGACCTGCGGGCAGCGACTGTCGGGGTCCGGCGCCGGGCGGCGCCGGGCCCCGCTCGCGTCCCGGGGCCGCTTGCGATCCGGTCCCGCTCGCGATCCGGGCCCGCTCGCGCCACGGGTTCCATTCCCGTCCCCGGCGTCCGTTCCCGTCCCCGGCGTCCGGCCGCGGGTGGGATCCGGCCGCGGGTGGAGCGGCCCACCCGTGCGGACCTCAGGGCTTGCGGTGGCGCCCCGGCGCCTTCCTCGGCAGCCGCACCGAGCGACCGGGCCGCGGTACGCCGCCGCCCTCGATGCCGTGGAGGATCCGCTGAGCGGCGGCATAGTCCTCGGCCACCGTCTCCGGCAGCCACTGGTAGCCGTCCCGGCGCACGATCAGCCTCGGTTCGCCCGGCGCCACATGGGCGCCCCGCGGCCGCCCGTCCATCAGCCGTACGGCCCACAACTGCCCGACCGGCCGCAGCCGTTGCTCCCGCCCGGCCGCCCACGACGCCAGCGGTTTCTCCTCGTCCATCGCCCCAGTCCGGCCTCCCTCAGCCGTCGCCCGACACTCGCGTCACCCGACCGGGCGATGCGCGTTCCGGCCCAGCCGCTCCCTCCTTCCGCAACCCGCTCCCTTCGCCGCCGCCGGCTCACGAACTCCTGAGGACCACCAGCCGCTGGGTCGCCCTGGTCATCGCGACATAGCGGTCGACCGCGCCCTCGACCCCACCGCCGAACGCCTCCGGATCCACCAGGACGACCAGGTCGAACTCGAGTCCCTTGGACAGCTCCGGGGTCAGCGACCGGACCCGCGGCCGCGCCTCGAACCCGGGGGCGCCGATCACACAGGCGATCCCCTCGGCATGGTCGGCGAGCCAGCCGTCCAGGACGGCGTCCAGCTCCGCCACCGACCCGTGCACGACGGGAATGCCGCTGCTGCGGACGGAGGTCGGCACGTTGGCGTCCGGCAGCGCGGCCCGGATCGCGGGCTCGGCCTCGGCCATGACCTCCTCCGGTGTCCGGTAGTTGATGCTCAGCGAGGCCACCGTGGTCCGGTCGAGCCCGATCCGCTCCAACCGCTCCTGCCAGGACTCCGTGAAACCGTGCCTGGCCTGCGCCCGGTCCCCGACGATGGTGAAGCTCCGGGACGGGCAGCGCAGCAGCAGCATCTGCCACTCGGCGTCGGTCAGCTCCTGGGCCTCGTCCACCACGATGTGCGCGAACGGCCCGGCGAGCGGTTCCGGGTCGGCGACGGGCAGGGCCGTTTCGTCGACCAGGGTGTCCTGGAGGTCGCGGCCGCGCAGCATCGTCACCGCGCCCTCGCCGTCGTCGTCGGCCTGCAGCAGGTCGCCGATGACGTCGGCCATCCGCGCGCGCTCGGCGGCGGCCGCGGCCTCCCGCCGGTGCCGGCGCCGGTCCGCCTCCGGATCGCCCAGCCGCTGCCGGGCCGCGTCCAGGAGCGGCAGGTCGGACACCGTCCAGGCCTGGGGCGCGTCCTTGCGCTGGAGCCTGCGGACGTCCTCGGGTGCGAGCCAGGGCGCGCACATCCGCAGGTAGGCGGGCACCGACCAGAGGTCGCCGACCAACTCGGCCGCGTCGAGCAGCGGCCAGGCCCGGTTGAGCGTCTCGACCAGCTCCCGGTCCTGCCGCAGCGACCGGCGGAACAGCTCGGGCGAGACCCCCTCGTCCTCGTCCAGCTTGTGCATCAGGATCGTGGCCAGCTCCTCCCAGATCTGCTCGCGGGCCTCGTTGTGCGGGGTGCCCGGGTCCGGCGCGTCGAACGCGTCGGACCAGTCCTCGGCGCTCAGCCAGAGGTCAGCCCAGTGGGTGGTGACCTCCAGCCCCTCGGTGGGCGGCTCCTCGTAGAACCGGACGGCCTTCTCGATCGCCCTCACCATGTCGGCCGAGGACTTCAGCCGGGCCGCCTCCGGGTCGGCCTCGGCCCCGGCCTTCGCCCCTTCGGCGACCAGGTCCCGCACGGTGCAGGTGCGCACCCCCTCCTCGCCGAGGCTCGGCAGGACGTCGGCGACGTAGGCCAGGTAGGGCTGGTGCGGGCCGACGAACAGCACGCCGCCCCGCCGGTGGCCGAGCCGGGGGTCGGAGTAGAGCAGGTACGCGGAGCGGTGCAGGGCGACGACCGTCTTGCCGGTGCCCGGGCCGCCGTCCACCACCAGGGCACCCCGGGAGCCGGCCCGGATGATGGCGTCCTGGTCGGTCTGGATGGTGGCCAGCACGTCCCGCATCCGGGCCGACCGGCCGCCGCCCAGGCCGGCGATGAACGCGGACTGGTCGTCCAGCGCCGCGTGCCCCTCCAGGGCCTCGGCGGTGAACACCTCGTCCCAGTAGTCGGCGATCCGGCCACCGGTCCAGCGGTACCGGCGCCGGCTCACCAGGCCCATCGGATCGGCGTGGGTGGCCGCGAAGAACGGCTCGGCCGCGGGCGAGCGCCAGTCGACCAGCAGCCGTCGGCCCGCGCTGTCGGTGAGGCCGAGCCGCCCGATGTACACCGGCTCCGGGTCGTCGGCGAGGACGACCCGGCCGAGGCACAGGTCCAGGCCGAAGCGGCGCAGGGCGCGCAGCCGACCGGTCAGCCTGTGCACCTCGATGTCCCGGTCCATCGCCTCCCGGCCGAGGCCGCCCGGCGCGCGGCGCAGCGCGTCGAGGCGGGCGGACAGGCCAGTGATCGCCGCTTCCAGGCTCTCCGCGACGGCCGCGAAGTGCCGCTCGTCCTCGCCGATCAGTGCCGGGTCGGCCTTGGCGGCGAGGCGGGCGGGAAGGTCGAACGCACTGGTGGTCCGGCTGTTCATGGCATCAGCTCCGATCTGAGGCCTGCGATTGTGCGCCAGCACGGGGGCCTTGCCGCAAGACCCCCCGTGCGCTATACGTTGAGAGTGGCAAGGGGTGGGTTCTCCCCCTGGTCGTCCCGGTTCGTCCCCGGCTCCTTTCCGGGCATGTCGACCACGCCGCGCTCCGCATCATCGATCGCATCCCCGCTCCGCGACGCCCGGGGCCCGCTCCGCAACGCACCCGGGGGCCGTTCCACGCCTAGCCGAGGCGGCACCGCGACGGCAACCCCGGCTCACCCGGGAGGCTTACCCCGCAGCGGAGTTGGACCGCATCGGGTGGTGTCCGGGTGACGGCGTCCGGAGCGGTTCGTTGGGTGCTACGGCGGGGGTGGGTGCCCCGGTGGCGGGCGACTGCCACCTCCCGCCGTGCGGCCCGAGCCACCGTCGGCCGCTCCACACCGCACCACCGATGCGAAGAGGTACCGTCATGTCCGAACCATCTGCCACGCCGCAGTTCCCGAGCAGCCCGACGGGCTCGGCCGACGGCACCTCGGCCGGACCCGCCAGCCCCAAGAGCCTGCTGGAGCAGATGCAGGAACTGCTCGCCTCCGTCTCCGCGGACCTCGCCGAACTCCAGGGCTCCGCCCCCGGGAGCGCCGACTCCACCGCCTATCCGACCGGCACGGACACCTCCGGGACCTCGGACACGCAGGGCACCCGGTAGCCATCCACCGGTTCCTCCTCGGTCGGCCCGCCCTCACCGGGCGGGCCGCCGCCGGAGGGCGAGCCGCCGCGGCTCGCGGCACCTCCACCGCCACCGCCACCGCCCGACGGACCGGTGTCGCCCGGCGGGCCGAGCCTGACCACCAGTAACGGCGCCCCGCCGCCGACCTGCTCCCGCTCCCGCTCGGCCCCACCGAGCGCCGCGGGCTGCGCCTCCCCGGCCCGGACCGCCGCCTCACGCAGCCGTACGGTGAGGTCCTTGCACTCCGACACCGCGTCCACACCGTCGATGCACGTCCAGTAGAGGCTCTCGGTGTCCGCCCCGCAGGCGAGCACCACCAGCGTCTCGCCGACGTCCCGGAGCAATCCGTCCAGCGCCCCCAGGGCCGGCGCCAAGTCCCCCAGGTCCGTGAGCCGCGCGGCCCGGCCCCCGCTCACCAGGGCGGCCCGGACGACGGAGCGGTCCAGGCAGACCGCCGCGTGCGCCCCGGCCTCGGACAGTTGCTGCCCCAGCCCGGTCAGCTCCTCGTCCTCCGACTCCGCCAGCCTGGCGCCCACCGCCTCGGTGAGCAGCGCGGCCTGCCGCGCCTCGGCCAGCACGTCCGGTACGTGCCTGGCCTCGGCCAGGGCGTGCCGGGCCGTCTTGATCAGTCGCAGCGCCTCCATGGCCACCGCTCCCCTCGCTCGCTGTCGCCGTCGGCCCGGGCCGCCGGGAGGGGCGGTCCGAGGGGCGACGGCTGGTCACGGCGAAAGCGTGCGAGGAAGAGCGCGGACGCGCATCCACGATCTCAGAAGCTGTGGAAAAGTCGGGGGCTGTGGATGAATTCCTTCCCTCACAAGGGTTGATCGCCTACGTCCGAGTTGACGCCGAGCACATTTTCACCGGCGCCGACCGCGTTTTCACCACCGGCGATCGCATGTTCACCATCGGCGCCCGCACCCTCCGGTACCGGGAAGCGGAGTTCGTTCCGCTCGATCTTGGCTGCCAGGGCCTCCAGCGGATCCACCCCGACCGCGGTGCAGAACTGCAGCAGGTACGCCAGCACGTCCGCGACCTCGTCGTGCACCCGGTGCGCGCGGTCCGGGTCGGACATCACCGCGCCGGCCTGCTCGGGCGTCAGCCACTGGAAGATCTCCAGCAGCTCCCCCGCCTCCACGCTCAGCGCCGCCGCCAGGTTCTTCGGGGTGTGGAAGGGCTCCCACCGCCGGGCCGCCGCGAAGTCCACCAGCCGCTGCCGCAAGGCCTCGACGGTGGGCTCCGCCGGCCCCGTCACTCGTTCGCTCACCCCTCCAGGTCTACCGCATCAAGACCCGCCGCCCCACCGTCCACCGGAAACGCCCCGCTGCCGGCCGGAGCTCCCGCGAGCCCGGCCGGCCCCTCCGGCCCCACCGACGCCCCTGCCGGCGCCCCTGCCGATGACCTCGCCGACGGCTCCGCCGGCCCCTCCGTCGACCCCGCCGCCGACCGGCCCGCGCCCGCTGCGGCCCCCTCGTCGGCCCCACCCCGGGCCTCCCCGATCGCCTCCCCGGCCGCCTCCCCGCGCCCGCCCTGGACCGGCACCCGCGCCGTCTCCGTCCGCAGCACCGTGAACCCCGAGTCGGGATCCCGCCGGCACTCCACCAGCACCATCCCGCCCCCGGGCGTGCCGCCCAGCACCTCCCGCGCCGCCGCCGGCTCCTGCAGGGCCGCGACCACCCGCAGCTGGCGGCGCTCCGCCATGTCCCGGGCCAGCCGCAGCAGCGTGGCGGCCTGCTCCGCGGAGAGCCCCGCGCCCAGGTCCTCGGCCAGCACGATGAGCTGCCGGTGCGCCCAGGGCACCTCGGCGGCCACGTCGAGGTCGAGCACCCCGGCCCCGGTCAGCAGCACCGCGGCGAAGGCGAGGTAGCGCAGCATGCCGTCGGAGGCCTGGTCGGCCCCGGTGCGCCCGAGGACGCCCTCGTCGAAGACGGCGAGGACCTTCCGCACGCCCGCACTCTCCCGCTCGGCCAGGGTGAGCCCGAGCAGCGGGTGCGGCGCGGCGGACTGCACCGCGCGCAGCAGCTGCCCGTACCGGCGCGGGCATTCGTTGCTCAGCCGGGCCACGACGGCGGAGACGTTGGCGGCGTTGCCGCGCAGCCGGGCCTGCGGGTCGGCCCGGGCCCAGCCGCGCATCAGTGCGGGGACGGGGTGCAGCGGGAAGACCTCGCGCAGCGCCGTGAGCAGGTCCTCGGTGGCGGCGAGGACGAGGCACTCGCCGGCCGACGAGCCCGCGACCCGCAGCGGCAGCTGCGCGGTGATCATCGTGCCGCTGGGGAACGGCGCCCGGATGTCGCCCTGGCGGGTGTCGTTGTGCCAGCAGACGTTGACCCGCCGGTTGCGGACGTCCTGCTCCCCGGTGTCCATCAGGGTCCGGCCGTCGAGGGTGAGCGACTCCCGGGCGATCCGGACCGGGCCGTCGGTGCGGATCACCACGTCGAGCCGGATCAGGCCGTGCGGCGAGCGGACGGTGCAGCCGAGGATGATCGCGTCCCGCCCGTGCGGCACGCACCCGTCCAGGCCTCCGCGGACGGGCTCGGCGAGCGGACCGGTGCGGTCGGGCAGCCCGTCCAGCGAGTCGGCGATCTCCTCGCCGAGGGCGAGCCGGGAGAGCACGGCCAGCGCGTCGAGGGCGTTGGACTTGCCGACCCCGGCGGGCCCGTGCAGCACGGTGAGGGGCGCGAGCGGCAGCACCGCGCGCCGGTAGGACTTGAACGAGGTGAGCCGGAGCTCCTCGACTGTGGGGCGCGGCACGGGCGGCCGGTCGGGCCGTGGGGCGCCCGTTCGGAGGTGGGACGGCCCTGCGGGCCTGGTGGCGTCGCGGTTCACCTGTCGGACGTTAGCCGCAGGCCGACCGGAAGAAACGTGCCTGCGCGGCAGATTCATCCCAACGTGGCGCTCAGCGCCGGTACGCGGCCACCGTCACCGAGGCCGTCACCTCGACCGGCTCCGGCAGCTCCGCGAGCGCGGCACCGAGCCGATCCGGATCGGTGTGCCAGGCGCTCGGACCCATGCCGACGACGGTGCGCACGTCCTGCGGACCGAGCCGCAGGGTGAACTCGACCTCCCGCCGCCCGGCGGGCTCCAGGTACGGTCCGAGCTTCTCGTCGATCCGCCGCTGCTTCTCCTCGTCCACCGACAACAGGCCCAGTGCGTCGACGAGTTCGCGCAGGTGGCGGGCGGTCGGCGAGACCAGCAGCAAGGTGCCGCCGGGGCGCAGCACCCGGCGGATCTCGGGCCCGTTGCGCGGGGCGAACACGTTGAGCATCAGCTCGGCCGAGGCGTCCCGCAGCGGCAGCGGGCGCCAGGCGTCGCACACCACGGCGCCGATCCGGGGGTGCGCCCTGGCGGCGCGGCGCAGCGCGAACTTGGAGATGTCCAGGGCCGCGCCGACCGTGCCGGGCAGGGCGTCCAGGACGTGCGCCAGGTAGTGGCCGGTGCCGGCGCCGAGATCGGCGACCAGGCCGCCGGGCTCACCGGCGACGACGGCGGAGGCCGCCCCCGCCAGCGCCTCGGCGATCGGCCGGTAGTGCCCGGCGGCGAGGAAGTCCGCGCGGGCCGCGACCATCTCGGCGGTGTCCCCGGTGCCGGTGTGGGCGTCGCCGGCGAGGAGGCTGACGTAGCCCTGCTTGGCGAGGTCGAAGCTGTGCCCGGCCGGGCAGCGCAGGCTGCGGTCGTGCCGGGTGAGGGCCTGCGCGCAGTGCGGGCAGGCCAGGTAGCGCTCGATGTCCTGGAGCAAGGTTCCGTCTTCTCTCGCCGTACGCCCCGGCCGGTCGGGGCGCCAGCCAGCCTAACGACCCCGACGGACCCGCGCCCCGGGCCGCCGCCCCGGCCCAGTGCCGACGGACCCACGCCCCGCCACGCCCGCCGGCCCCACCCCACGCCCCGGCCACGCCCGCCGGCCCTACCCCACGCCCCTCCCGAGTCCTGCGAGCGCCCGCCCGGCGGGGCCCCGCCGCGCGCGGTCCTGCCCCGCGAGCACCGGCCCCCGCCGCGCCCCGACCCGCAGCGCCAGCGCCACCAGCGCCTCCGGCGCGCCGGGGCGGCCGCGCACTCCGGGAAAGGCGTTGACGTCCACGATGACCGGCTCGGCGGGCCCGTCGAGCAGGTCGACCCCGTACACGTCGAGCCCGAACACCTCGCCGACGCGCAGCGCGAGCGCGGCCCGCCCGGCGGACGGCTGCCAGTCCTCCGCCCGCCCCGACTTCCCCGTGCCGGTGGCGAGCTCGGACTGCCGCCGGGCCGCGAACACCTGTCCGTCGACCACCCACAGCTTCTGGTCCCAACCCGTCCCCGGGACGAACGGCTGCGTGACGACCGGCTCCTCGGGCCAGCGCTCGGCGAGTTCGCGCAACCGGGCCGGGCCGTCCACCCGGGCGACCAGGTCGTGCCGCCTGCTGTGCCGGCTCTTGACCACGAACGGATAGGCCGGATCGGCGAGTTCGCCCAGGCGTCCGGCCGCGTCCGTGGCGGCGAAGGGCAGCCCGGCGGCGCGGGCGAGGTCGGCCATCCGCACCCGGTCCTGGCACAGCTCGGTGGCCGCCGCCGAGTTGACCACCGGCACGCCCCGCCGCTCCAACTCCTCTGCCAGCGCCAGCGCCTGAGGCGTGCGGGCCTTGAGCAGGCAGACGTCGGGGAGCCCGGTCACGGGCCCGGCGGGCGGGACGACCGCCACCTCGTGCCCCCGGCGCACCAGCAGTTCGGCCGCCGATGCCAGCACCGGATGCCCCGGGTCGCCGGTGATCAGTCCGACCTTCACAGCAACTCCCCCTCGCCGAAGCCGCGTTGACCGTAGGGGTCGCCGCCCGCGGGCACCAGCTCGACCGGCCCGCCGGGCACCGACACGGCCGTCCCGCTGCGCGCGAGCCGCAGCACCGCCCGGGAGACCCGGGCCACCGCGTCCGGCACCTGCCGGAAACTCGGGAAGTCGTTGACGTCCACCACCACCGGCCCGTCCGGCCCCAGCAGCACGTCGACCCCGTACAGGTCCAGCCCGAACACCTCGCCGACCTGCGCCACGATCCGCGCGACGCTCCCCGGCAGCGGCACCTGCCGTTCGCGCACGCCCTGCCCCGGGTGCAGCGGGGAGGAACGTTCTGTGGCGAAGAGCTCGCCGTCGACGCAGTACACCTTGAGGTCGGTCCCGGAGTTGGGCACGTACGGCTGGGCGATCAGCAGCCCCTCCCCCGCCAGCTCCGGCCCGACCTCCAGCAGCTGGTCGGGGCTGCGCACCAGCCGGACGGCACGCCCGGAGCTGCCGTCGGCGGGCTTGACCACGAGCGGGTACTCGGCGGCCGGGATCTCCGCCAGCCGTTCCCAGCGCGCGGCCGCGTACGTCACCGGGACGGGCAGCCCGCGGGTGCGGCCGATGACCGCGGCGAGCGCCTTGTCCCGGACCCCGCGGATCGAGCGCACGTCGTTCACCGTGGTGAGGCCGACGGCGGCGGCCGACTCCAGCAGGGTCAGCCCGGGCCCGCCGGACACGGTCTTGAGCACCCAGGCGTCGTGGCTGCCGGCCCGGACCTCCTCGGAGATCGCCAGCAGCGAGTCCCCGGGGCGCAGCACGTCCACCCGGTGTCCCCACGCCGTGAGTTGGCGTGCCACGTCGAGCGGCATGCCGTCGTGCCGGTAGTGTTCCTCCACCAGAAAGCAGAGCCTCATGGGCCTGTCTTCCCCCTTGCTTCGCCTAGTGCAGACGTCCGCCGTCCCCCTCGGCAGAGCTGTAAAGGCTTCAGCATGCACGCTCTGTTCGCACAAGATCGCCGCGAGCGGGTAAGCGTTCGGCAACAATCGGGCCCCGGGGAGGCGGCGAGGGCCCTCGGGGAGCCGTCGAGGGGCGCCCGGGGGCGGCGTCGGGGGACCCCGGGACGTGCCCCGGAAATCCGGTGGCACCGCGCCGCAGCCCCTGCTTGGATGCACGCCGTGACCCCTGATGATCATGTTCCCGACCGCCCCCTGCTCGACGAGATCGAGCGCTACTACGACGCCGTGCCGCGCAGCGCCGCCCGCACCGAGGACTTCGGACCGCTGACCCTGTTCGTCCGCGACGGGGGCGGCTGGCCGTACTACGCCCGCCCGGCCCTCGGCCACGGCGGCCCGGCCGCCACCGCCGAGGACGTCCGCCGGGTGCTGGAGCGGCAGCGGGAGCTGGGCGTGCCGGAGGCCTTCGAGTGGGTGGCCGAGCAGACCCCGGAGCTGCGCGCGGCGGTCGAGGCGGCGGGCCTGACGGTGCACGAGCACCCGCTGCTGGTGCTGGGCCCGCAGGACGAAGCGGCCCCGGCGCCCGAGCTGCCGGAGCCGGTGGAGGTCCGGGTGCTGGCGCCGGACGCGCCGGAACTGGCGGTCGCGCTCGCCGTCCCGCACCTGGCCTTCGGCGATCCGGGCACCGCCGTCGGCCCGACCGGCACGGCCGAGCTCGCCACGGCCGCGGCGGAGCTGACGGCCACCGGCACGGCGGAGCAGGTCGCCCGGCGGATCGCCGCCGGCACCACCGTGCTGGCCGCGGCCCTGGAGGACGGCACGGCCCTGTGCGCGGGCCAGCACAACCCGGTGGGCCCGGTCACCGAGGTGGCCGGGGTGGGCACGCTCCCGTCCGCGCGCCGCCGCGGGCTGGGCCTGGCGGTCACCGCGGCGCTGGTCGCGCACGCCCGGGCGAACGGGGTTCGGACGGTGTTCCTGTCCGCCGCCGACGAGGACGTCGCCCGGATCTACCGCCGGGCCGGCTTCCGCACCTTCGCGACGGCCCTGATCGCGGAACCCGCCGCCCAGCAGGAACCCGCCGCCCAGTAGCAGCCCGCCACCCGGCAGCAGCCCGCCCGGTGCCTCGGGGACCCGGCCGAGGACGGCGCCGATCAGTCGTCGTCCTCGTCCTCCTCGTCCGCCCCGGTGACCTCCTCCCCTTCCGCCTCGTCCACCATCCAGGCCGCCAGCCGCTCGGCGACGCCCGACACCCCGAGCCGCCCCTCGCGGATGGCCCGGGAGAGGCTGCGCACCTCGCGGGCGGTGGTGGCGATGGTGCAGCCGCTGGCGACCAGGTAGGCGTAGGCGACGGCGGTCGCGAAGAGTTCGTTGGTCTTCTCCAGGGCGGGCACCCGGATCAGCTGGTGCATCAGCGCGGCGGCGCGGTCCTGTGGTTCGGGGTAGACCGCGATGTCGAATATCTCGGCCTGGTGGCGGGTGACGGCCGCGAGCAGCGAGCCGTAGTCGGTGACCTGCGGGTCACCGGGGGTGTACTGCTCGGCGGTCATGAGCAGCCACGAGAGGTCGACCTCCAGCTTCAACGGCGCACGTCCTGGAGGTCGCCGGGCTCCCCGAACTCGGCGAGGAAGGCCGACTCGTACTCCTTCATGAACTGCGCGGCCGCGTCCACGAAGGCCCGCCCGGACTCGCCCATGTCCTGTTGGACCAGGCGCTCGATGTACTGGTTCATGGAGATCCCCTGCTGCTCCGCCCGTTCCCGGGCCATCTCGGCGGTCGTGGCGTCGACCCGCACGTTCAGCTGCTTCTTACCCATGCCGCTCAAGCTAGCGCTCAAGTGCTAGCACAACAAGGGCGCGCGCACACCGCCCGCACACCTGCCGCACGCCCCCGCGCAACCTCGCCGTCACCGGGACGCCGACGGCCGGGCCCGCGGCGGCTGCCACGGACCCGGCCCACGCCGGAAGGGAGGCGGATCAGAACTGGGTGCTGACGGTCACCCCGCTGAAGTCGGTGTTCGCGTAGAGGCTCACGTAGCGGTAGCCCGCCGTCGGGTTGGTCACCGTGATGCTCTGGGTGGTACCCGGGTTGGTGGACGAGGCGGTGTACGCGCTCGGCGAGGCCCAGGTGCTCTCGTTGTAGTACAGGGAGGCGGTGCCGGTGCCCCCGGAGGTGGTGATCCTCAGGGTGCTGGTGCCGGCCGGCAGGTAGACGTACAGGTAGTCCAGATTGCCGGCGGTCGCCGCCAGACCGGCCCGCGAGCAGTTCTTGCCGAGCGCGTCGGTGCGCGGGTCGGTGCAGGCCGGCGGGGTGGTGGGGCCGCCGCCTCCGCCAGTGGTCACGGTGACGGAGGTCGGGGTGCTGGCGGTCCTGCCGGTGTCGTCGGTGACGGTCAGCGCGACCGTGTAGGTGCCGGCGGCCGCGTAGGTGTGGCTCGGGTTCTGCTGGTCGGACGAGCCGCCGTCGCCGAAGGTCCAGTGCCAGGCGGTGATCCGGCCGGGGCCGGTCTGGACGGACTTGTCGGTCAGGGTGACGGTCGGGCCGTTCACGGTCTGGCCGAACAGCGCGGTCGGGCCGGCCGCGTAGCAGGCGCCGCCGGCGCAGGCGTCGAGCCAGGCGTCGAAGTCGGCGTCGTAGCCGGTGCCGATCCCGTTGTAGACCGCGTAGCCGCCCTGGTAGTCACCGGTGCGGAAGTGCGCGAGCACGGAGTCGATGTCGGCCGGGTGCTTCTCGAACATGTACCGGACCGCCAGGTAGCCCCACGGGTAGGTGCGCACGGTGTCCGAATTGCCGTACGTGTTCTGGAAGATCGTGCTCAGCTTGTACGTGTGTTTGGCGGCCTCGGCCATCGCCTGGGTGTCGGTGGTGCCGCGGTAGGCGTAGGACTCGTACTCGGCGACGCCCTCGATCCACCAGATGTCCGGGACGGAGATCTCGGTGGAGAAGTTGCCCTTGAGGTCGTAGATGTTGTCCAGGTAGTGGGTGTACTCGTGGTTGAGGTTCCACACGTTGGCGGTGAAGCCGTCGTTCCAGGACTTCTGGTACATCACGCACACGGCCCGGTTGTTCGGGTCGGTCGGGTCCATGACGGTCTGTCCGCCGTTGTCGGTGGAGTTGTTGAAGATCGCCCAGGAGTACGTCAGGTAGTCGGCCTGGTTGGCGAAGACCGCGAGGGTCAGCTCCTTGTCGTACTGGCCGGGGATCGGCCCGTTGTCCTTCACCAGCTTGTGGAAGAAGGTGTCCTCGCCGCGCAGGCTGGCGCAGACCGCGGACAGGTCGGCGGGCGGGAGCGCCTCGGTCAGGATGGTGCGGTTGTCGCAGACCAGCTGGTTCGGCAGCACCGCGGCGGTCAGCTTGGCCGGCAGGTCGCAGGTGCCGTAGTACGAGCACTGGCCGGGGTCGAAGCTGTTGGCCTGGTACGCGGTGTGGACGTACAGCGGGCCGGTGGCGCCGGTGATCCGGGCGCCGTCGAGGACGGCCTTGACCTTGCCCTTGACCGCGGCCTCGACCGCCGGGCCGTCGCCGGCCATCCGGCCGAGGTCGTTGCCCGCGTTGACGTCCAGGTAGGCGTTGGCGGTGCCGAGCAGGTCCTCGTGGTTCAGGGCAAAGTCGCCCAGGGTGGCGCCGATGCTCGGGTCGGCGCCGACCGCGCTGACGAAGTCGGGGTTCCAGTTGCCCCGCCACAGCGGAGCGGAGAGCACCGCGTTGACCGCCTTGAGCATCTTCGGGAAGGCGTTGTACGAGTTGTCGTACGACGTCAGCACCTGCTTGTAGACGCCCAGGTAGCTGCCCTGGAGGTTGGCGCTGTCGGTGAGCACCAGGACCTCGTTGAGCACGGTGCCGTTGCCGTCGCTCACGTCGGTGCGGTGCGGCGCGGCGAAGAACGCGTCCAGGGCGGCCTTGGAGGCGCCGGTCAGGGCCGCGTCGTACGGGCCGACCGCCCCCGCGTTGTTCGACTGCACGTACCAGCCGGCCCGCTGGAAGAGCACGAGTTGCAGGATGCCGGTCGAGTTGTCGCCGGTGTAGCCGCCCGCCGCGTTCTGGAAGGCGTTGGCGACGGTGAGCATCTTCGCTTCCTTGAAGACGGCGCCCGCGTCCGTGCCGGTGACGTTGAACAGCGTGTTGACGCAGTCCGGGGTCGAGGCCTCCAGGAAGGAGACCAGGTCGGCCCCGCTGCGACTGCCGAAGTCGGCCGGGGTGCAGCTCTGCGCGGTGGCGGCCGCGGCGGCGGCACCGCGGGCGGCGAGGGGCTGCTTGACCGGGGACGTCTTCGGCCCGGCCGGGCGCTGCGCGGTCTGCACGGCGGTGCCGGCCGGCTGGCCCATCACGAGCTGCCCGAGCAGCGCCGGGGGCAGCGGCTTGGCGACGGGGGCGGGTTCCTCGGCCGCACGGGACTGCTCGGCCGGGTCGACCGTGAGGAAGGCGCCGAGCGGCTTCGGCAGGGCGGAGCCCGGGTCGGCCGCCGGGGCGCCGGCCGCGGGCCGGGCGCTCGACCCGGAGGCGGCCGGGTCGGAGGCGGCGGAAGCGGCCGGGGCGGCGAAGGCGGCCGCGGCGGGCAGCAGCGTGGCGGCGGCGCAGCAGCCGGCGACGAGGCCGGCCAGCAGGGTGGGGAGTGGTATCCGTGGGCGCACTGGTGGGTCCTTCTCCTGTGGGGGGAGGCGCTGGGAGGACTGCCGAGGCGTTGGGGGAACGCGTCATGATCCTGCCAGCGGCGGAGGGCCAGAACAATGTCACAGGTCATATGACATAGCCCTGTCCAGCCATAACACCGCCCGACATGACCTAAGGCCGGTACGTCCGCGCGGCCCACGCCTGGAAGCCCGGCGCCGCCGCGATCAGGTCCCGGTACGCCGCGGCGGCCGCCCCGAGCAGCGTCTCCAGCACCTCCCCGCCCACCCCGGCCGGCCGCCAGACCAGCAGTTGCCGGACCCAGATCGGCGTCCCCGCGAGCGGCTTGACCACCACCTCGGCGAGCGGCCGGGTGGTGGCCTGGACGACGGAGACGCCGAGCCCGGCGGCGATCATCTCCTGGAGCTCCAGCCGGCCGCCGAGGAACTCGTGGACGGTCGCCGGGGCGAACCCCGCCGCGGCGCAGGCCCCGTGGAACACGCCGTGCCAGCCGGCCCCGTCGTCGGGGGTCAGGAACCACTCCTCCTCCGCGAGGTCCGCCAGCGCCACCTCGGTGCGGTGCCGCAGCCGGTGGCCGGCCGGCAGCGCGACGAAGACGGGCTCGGTGACGATGCCGCGGTGCGCGACGGACGGCGCGTGGCGCAGTTCCCGGCCCGGGTAGTCCACGGCCACCGCGGCGTCGGCCTCGTCCCGCTCCAGCAGCTCGACGATGTCGGAGGAGCGGTGGACCGATGTCAGGGCGAAGCGCTGTCCGGGCCGTTGGTGCCGCGCCCTGGTGACCAGTCCGGGCAGCAGCGGCGAGTTGGTCGCCGCCAGCCGCAGCTCGCGCGGGACGGGCCCGGCCGGGGCCTCCGGGCGGCGGCCCAGACCGTCGGCGCGGGTGAGCAGCTCCCGGGCCGCGGCCACCACCTCCGCCCCGAAGCCGGTCGGCGCGACGCCGACGGTGGTGCGTTCGAACAGCGGGGCGCCCAGGTGGCGCTCGATCCGGCGCAACTGGGTGCTGGTCGCCGGCTGCGAGGCGCCGAGCAGGACGGCTGCCCGGCCGACGCTCCCGGTGTCGGCGATCGCGCACAGCACGCGAAGGTGCCGCAGCTCCAGCTCCATGACGCTCCCCCTCGCGCACCCGGCCGGCCCCGGCCGACGGCGTGGGGCGGCTGCCGTCACGGGCGGTGCGACGGCGCACCGGCCCAACGGCCCGCCGGTACAACGGCACACATCACATGTCAGCGGCTCACCTTCACCCCGGGGAATGACCTCGTCAAGCCCTCTCCCGGGGCGTGACGGCCTTGCGCGCACCATCTTTTACCAGCGCATTGCCGGCACCTGACCTTCCGCCCGGTCCGGGCCGCCCGCGCCCGCTCCGCCCCGTCCCGCCCCGCCGGGAGGGGCGGGACTTGAAGACCGACCCGCCGTCCGGGAGGCTGAAGACCCCCCTGCGTTCCCCCGAGCGGGCGCCGACCGGTGCGGAGGCCTACCGATGACAGCCATGTTCGACCAGGAGCTGCGCGAGCAGCTCGCCCAGGCCCGCCGGGACCTCGCGGCGGCCCGGGCCGAGGAGGACGCCGACGGCGTCCAGGCGTACGAGGGCCGGGTCGCCGCGCTCCTGCGGCTCGCCGCCCAGCACGGCATCGACCTGCCGCACAGCGTCGACGAGGAGGAGCACAACGAGTAGCCGGCCCCGGACGCGGCAGGAGGCGGCCACCCCGAACGGGTGACCGCCTCCTGCCGTGACTCCCGACGCCCGGGGCCGGCCCGGGGTGAGCCGGAATCAGCCCGGAATCACTGCCCGACCGGCTCCAGGATCGCCACGCACTCGAAGTGGTGGGTCATCGGGAACAGGTCGAAGGCCCGCAGCGACACCGGCCGGTAGCCGCCCTCGCGGAAGAACTTCAGGTCCCGCGCGAGCGCCGCCGGGTCGCAGGCCACGTACGCGATCCGGCGCGCCTCCAGGCCGACCAGGTGGGCGACCGTCTCGCGGCCGGCGCCCGAGCGCGGCGGGTCCAGCACGACCAGGTCGGTGGCGGTGATGCCGGTGCGCGGCAGCAGTGTCTCGACCCGGTCGCACTCGATCTGCACGTTGTCCAGCGCGGCCAGGTTGTGCCGGGCGTCGACCACGGCCTGCTTGGCGGACTCGATACCGAGCACCGCACCGTCCTCGCCGACCCGGTCGGCCAGCGCGCCCGCGAACAGGCCGACGCCGCAGTACAGGTCGAGCGCGTTCTCGCCCCACTGCGGGTCCAGCCCGTCCAGCACGGCGTCGACCAGGGTGTCCGGCGCCTCCGGGTGGATCTGCCAGAAGCCGCCGTTGCTGATCCGCCAGGTCCGCCCGGCGGCCCGCTCGCGCACGAAGCCGCGCCCGTGCACCTTGTGCACGTCGCCCTGCTCGTCCACGCGGGCGATCGACACCGGCTTGTCCAGCTCGACCAGCGGCAGCTGGGCGCCCGGCCGCGGGGTGAGCACCACCTGGCGGTCCGAGGAGCCGGTCGCGGCGATCACCTCGACGCTCGCCACCCCCGGCCAGTCGCGGGCCTCGATGCCCAGCTCGGTGACGCCCTCGGCGGCGATCAGGCAGCGGTCCACCGGCTGCACCTCGTGCGAGCGGTGCTTGCGCAGGCCGACCTTCCCGGTCCCGGCGTCGACCGCGTACTGCACCCGGGTGCGCCAGGCCGGCACCTGCCCGGCCGGAAGCTTGCCGCCGACCGGCTCGACGCTGCCGTCCCAGCCCGCCTCGGCCGGGGTGAGCCCGGCGAGCTTCGCCAGCTGCTCGGTCAGCACCGCCGCCTTGAGCTTGCGCTGCCCGCCCGGGGTGACGTGCTGCCAGTCGCAGCCGCCGCACTTGCCCGGACCGGCGAACGGGCAGGGCGCCTCGATCCGGTCCTTGGACGGCTCCAGCACCTCCACCGCGTCGGCCCGCAGGAACCGCGAGGTGGTGGTCCCGTCGGTCACCAGCGCGACGACCTTCTCACCGGGCAGCGCGTGCCGCACGAACAGCACCCGGCCCTCGTGCCGGGCCACGCAGTGCCCGCCGCCGTGCGCGACCGGGCCGACCTCGACCTCGTAGCGCTGTCCGGCCAGCGGCTCCCCGGACGGCGTCTCGGGCCGCGACGGCCGCGCGGCGCCGGCGCGCAGCGCCTTGGGCGGCCGCACCGCCTGCTTGCGCGGCGCCTTCCGGCCGCCCCCGGCAGCACCCTTCGGCGCGTCCTGGGCGGCACCCTTGCCGGCGCCCTTGCCGGCGGACGCCTTGCCCGCCGACGTCTTGCCGGCGGACGTCTTGCCCGCGGCGCCCTTGCCGGCGGCCGGCGCGGCGGGCTCCCGGTCCTCCCGCTCGCCCGGGACGATCGGCGCGGTGCGCGCGGTGAGGCCGTCGCGGTCGGTGGCCTCCGGACGGGCCGGCCGGCCCCAGCGCGGCCGGGAGACCTGCCCGGGCTGGGAGCCGCCCCGGCGGGCGCCCTTGCCGGAGGAGCCCGAGGAACGGGGCGGAGTGTTGCGGGTCACTGGGAGGAGTCCTTGCTGCGGTCGGAGGTGTCCCCGGCGTTCGAACCGGTGGAGACGGAATCCTTCGACTTTACGGCCTTCGGCGCGCGTGGCTCGCCACGCCGGACGGCACCCGGCGCCGACCAGGCCTTCTGCGGCTTGCGCCGCTCCGAGGACTCCAGCTGCCACGGTACCGAAGTGACCATCACACCGGGCTTGAACAGCAGCCGCCCCTTGAGCCGCAGCGCGCTCTGGTTGTGCAGCAGGTGCTCGTACCAGTGGCCGACCACGTACTCCGGGATGTAGACCGAGACCACGTCCCGCGGGCTGCTGCGCCGCAGGTTCTTCACGTAGTCCAGGACCGGCCCGGTGATCTCGCGGTACGGCGAGTCCAGCACCTTGAGCGGCACCTCGATGCCGCGCTCGTCCCACTCCCGCCGCAGCGCCGCGGTGTCCGCCGGGTCGACGTTGACCGTGACGGCCTCCAGCGTGTGGGCCCGGGCCAGCCTGGCGTACGCCAGGGCGCGCAGCGCCGGCTTGTGCAGCTTGGAGACCAGCACGATGGCGTGCACCCGGGTGGGCAGCACCACGTCGTCCGGCTCCTCGGCGGCGATGAGCTCGTCGGAGACCCGGTCGTAGTGCCGCCGGATGCCCTTCATCATCACGAACAGCACGGCCATCGCAGCGATCGCGATCCAGGCGTGGCTGATCTTGGTGACCAGGACGACGATCAGCACGGCCATGGTCATCACCAGGCCGAAGGCGTTGATCGCCCGGCTGCGCTGCATGCGGCGGCGCTCGGCCGGGTCGTTCTCGGTGCGCAGCAGCCGGGTCCAGTGCCGGATCATGCCGGACTGGCTCATGTTGAAGGCGACGAAGACGCCGACGATGTAGAGCTGGATCAGCCGGGTCGGGTCGGCGTTGAAGGCGAGGATCAGCAGGATCGCGGCGATCGCCAGCAGGATGATGCCGTTGGAGAAGGCCAGCCGGTCGCCGCGGGTGTGCAGCTGGCGCGGCAGGTAGCGGTCCTGGGCCAGGATCGAACCGAGCACCGGGAAGCCGTTGAAGGCGGTGTTGGCGGCGAGCACCAGGATCAGCCCGGTGACGGCCGCGACGAAGTAGAAGCCGGGCGTGAAGTTGTTGAACACGGCCTCGCTGATCTGCGCCAGCGCGGTCTTCTGGTGGTAGTCCGGCGAGGCGCCGACGAGCTGTTCGGCCGGGTTCTCGGCCATCTGGACACCGGTCAGCCGGGCCAGCCAGATGATGCCCATGAACATCACGACGGCGATGCTCGCCATCATCAGCAGCGTGGTGGCCGCGTTCTTGCTCTTGGGCTTGCGGAAGGCCGGCACGCCGTTGGAGATCGCCTCGACGCCGGTGAGCGCGGCACAGCCCGAGGAGAACGCCTTCAGCAGCAGGAACACCAGCGCGAAGCCGGCCAGCGAGTCGTTGCCGGGAGTGGCGGCGAGGTGGAACCCGGCGCTCTCGGCGGGCATGTCCTGGCCGAGCGCGAAGTGCCGGAACACCCCGTAGCCGACCATCCCGATCACGCCGACCATGAAGGCGTAGGTGGGAACGGCGAAGGCGCTTCCGGACTCGCGCACGCCGCGCAGGTTCATACCCATCAGCAGCACGACCACGATCACCGACAGGACCGGTTCGTGGCCGCGCAGCGCGGGCACCGCGGAGACGACGTTGGCGACGCCCGAGGTGGTCGACACGGCCACGGTGAGCACGTAGTCGACCATCAGGGCGCTGGCGACCACCAGACCGGCGGCCGGCCCGTGGTTGACGGTCGCGACCTCGTAGTCACCGCCACCGCTGGGGTAGGCGTGCACGTTCTGCCGGTACGAGGCGACCACGGCGAGCATCACGATCGCCACGACGACGCCGATCTGCCAGGAGAAATGGATCGCCGAGGCGCCCGCGAGGGAGAGGGTGAGCAGGATCTCCTCGGGGGCGTACGCGACCGAGGAGAGCGCGTCCGAGGCGAACACGGGCAGCGCGAGCCGCTTGGGCAGAAGCGTCTCGCCCAGCTTGTCGCTGCGTAGGGCGCGCCCGATCAGGATGCGTTTCGGAAGGTCAGTCGGCATAGGCACGTTAAGGAATCGTAGGGGCTCCCCGGTCAAGGCTCCGCCGTTTGTCCCCCCCTTCGTCGCGACTGCGTTCGGTGGACCGGCTAGCGTGTCGGATACGAGTCGGCGGGCAACACTCTGGTTGTCGAGCGTTGCCGGGTCGGCGCCCCCACGAGGAACCTCGTCCCGGACGACCGGGCGGGAAACGGAGCTGAACGGTGTTTGCGCAGGTCAAGGCCCCTTCGGGACGGGTGAGGTAAGCGCCGGTGCACATCGTGATCATGGGCTGCGGCCGCGTGGGCTCCGCCCTCGCCAGAGCCCTGGAGAAACAGGGCCACTCGGTGGCCGTGGTCGACCAGGACCCGACCGCGTTCCGCCGGCTGGGCGCCGGGTTCAACGGCCGCCGGGTCACCGGCGTCGGCTTCGACCAGGACACCCTGCGCGAGGCGGGCATCGAGGAGGCCGGCGCCTTCGCCGCGGTCTCCAGCGGTGACAACTCCAACATCATCGCCGCGCGGGTGGCCCGGGAGAACTTCGGCGTCGAGAACGTCGCCGCCCGGATCTACGACCCCCGCCGCGCCGAGGTGTACCAGCGCCTGGGCATCCCCACCGTCGCGACGGTCCGCTGGACCGCCGACCAGATGCTGCGCCGACTGCTGCCGAGCGGCGCCGAGCCGCTGTGGCAGGACCCGAGCGGTGGCGTGCAGCTCGCCGAGGTCGCGTACGACCCGCGCTGGATCGGCCACCGGATCAGCAGGCTGGAGGAGGCCTCCGGCACCCGGGTGGCGTTCGTCACCCGGCTCGGCGAGGGAATGCTCCCCTCGCCGCAGATGGTGGTGCAGGAGGGCGACCTGGTGCACGTGATGCTGCGCCGGGCCGACCTGACGGCCGTCGAGGCCGCGTTCGCGCAGGGACCGAAGGAGGAGGGTCACTGATGCGGGTCGCCATTGCCGGGGCCGGTGCCGTGGGCCGCTCGATCGCGGGCGAGCTCCTGGAGAACGGCCACGAGGTCCTGCTGATAGACAAGAACCCCAACTCCATCTCGGTGGAGCGGGTTCCGATGGCGGAGTGGCTGCTGGCCGACGCCTGCGAGATCACCTCGCTGGACGAGGCCGCGCTCCAGCGCTGCCACGTGGTGATCGCCGCGACCGGTGACGACAAGGTCAACCTGGTCGTCTCGCTGCTCGCCAAGACCGAGTACGCGGTGCCGCGGGTGGTCGCCCGCGTGAACAACCCCAAGAACGAGTGGCTCTTCAACGAGTCCTGGGGCGTGGACGTCGCCGTCTCCACCCCGCGGCTGATGTCCGCGCTGGTCGAGGAGGCGGTCAGCGTCGGCGACCTGGTCCGCCTGATGCGCTTCAGCCAGGGCAACGCCAACCTGGTCGAACTGACCCTGGCCTCCGACACCGAGCTCGTCGGCATCCGGGTCGGCGACGTGGCCTGGCCGCAGGACACCGCGCTGGTGACCATCATCCGCGAGGGCCGGGTGCTGGTGCCGGGCAAGGACGACACCCTGGAGGGCGGCGACGAGCTGCTCTTCGTCGCCGCGCAGGAGCGCGAGGAGGAGCTGGAGCAGCTCCTCTCGGCGACCTCGGGCGCCCAGTAGCCCTGCGGGCACAGCGGAAGGGCCCGCACCCCTCGTCGGGGTGCGGGCCCTTCGCCGTCGTTCGGACCGGCCTCCCGGCCGCCTGGGAGGCGGCTACTTCGCCGGCTCCTCCTCGTCCAGCTGCGCCTTGATCGGCGGCGGCGCCTTCAGCAGGATCTGCCAGGTCACGTACATCGCCAGCAGCATCGGCGGGATGCCGAGGGCGACCTTCAGCCAGCCCAGCAGGTTGACGTTGTGGGTGAAGTACAGCGGGAAGAGGATCACCGGCTTCAGGCCCATGATCAGCACCCAGGCCCAGGTCGCCTTGGTGTAGGCGGCCAGGCGGCCCGGGTTCTCCTTGCGCCAGGTGAACATCTCGCCGGTGATCGGGCCCAGCATCACCCCGATCATCGGCCAGCGCGCCAGCGCGGAGGCCGCCAGGGCGATGCAGTAGCCGACGTTCCAGAGCAGGCCGGGCAGGTAGAAGTCCTCGGCCTTGCCGCTCTTCATCGAGATCCAGGCGCCGAGGGCGACACCGAACACCCCGCTGAAGGCGTGCTGGATGGTCTGCCGCTTCGCCAGCCGGGCCACCACGAACAGGGCGCTCAGGCCCAGCGCGGCCCAGGCCGAGGTGCTGACCTGGTGGGTCAGGTTGTAGGTGACGATGAAGACCAGGCCTGGCAGCGTCATGTCGATCATGCCGCGCACGCCGCCGAAGGCCTGGAGCACGGTGTCGGCGGCCTCCTTGGAGGCGGCCCTGCGGGCGGCCTCCGCGTCCGCGGGGTCGACGGCCAGGTCGAGCTGGGCGGCGGCCTCGCCGCCGGGCTGGTTGCTCACGCTCATTCGCTCCCGTGTCCGACCGGACGCAGCTCATAGCGGGGGTTGAACAGCACGCGGCGCCCGCGTGCGTGACCGATGCGGCCGCTGGCGACCAGCCGGCGGCCGGGCTCTATCCCGGCGATCGAACGGCGGCCGAGCCAGACCACGTCCAGCGCCTCGGTACCGTCGAAGAGTTCGGCCTCCAGGGCGGGCACACCCGCCCGGGGGCGCAGCGTCACCGTGCGCAGCGTGCCCGCGACGGTGACCAGATCGCGGTCCCCGCAGCCGGCGATCGGCGTGCAGCCGGACTCCGCGGCGATCTCCTGACGCAGCTCCTCGGCGTCCAGCTCCTCGGCCGAGGAGGTCAGCCGGCTGAGCATGCGGCGGAACCGCCCCTGCGGCTGGCCGCTGCTGTTGTCACCACTCATGTCGGAAGGGTACCGGGTTCCGGCCCCCCGGCGGCAGGTCGCTCGACCGCCGGGGGCGGCCGGGGTCAGCTCTCGAACCGGTATCCCATGCCCGGCTCGGTGATGAAGTGGCGCGGGTGCGAGGGGTCGCGCTCCAGCTTGCGGCGCAGCTGGGCGAGGTAGACCCGCAGGTAGTTGGTCTCGGTGCGGTACGCCGGGCCCCACACCTCCTGCAGCAGCTGGGTCTGGCTGACCAGCCGCCCGGCGTTGCGGACCAGTACCTCCAGCAGGTGCCACTCGGTCGGAGTGAGGCGGACGTCGGCGCCGTCCCGGTTGACCTTCTTCGCCGCGAGGTCGACGGTGAAGGACTCGGTGACGACCAGCGAGTCGGCCTCCCCGGCCACCGGCTCGGCCCGCCGCACGGCGGCCCGCATCCGGGCGAGCAGCTCGTCCATGCCGAACGGCTTGGTGACGTAGTCGTCGGCACCGGCGTCCAGGGCCTCGACCTTCTCGTCCGAGGCGTGCCGGGCCGACAGCACGATGATCGGCACCCGGGTCCAGCCGCGCAGGCCGCGGATCACCTCGACCCCGTCCATGTCGGGCAGGCCCAGGTCGAGGACGACCACGTCCGGATGGCGGGCCGCGGCCAGCTCCAGGGCGCTCGCGCCGTCATGGGCCGCGTCCACCTCGTACTTGCGGGCCTTGAGGTTGATCACCAGCGCGCGGACGATCTGCGGTTCGTCGTCCACGACGAGGACCCGGGTCATGTGCGGGCTCCGCCTTTCGGGGCTGTCTGACATACGGACTGGGGACTGGCTCTACGACTTTCGCTGCGGCGCGGCCCCGGGAGGGGCGCCCGGCCCGGCCGGTGCGCCGCCGGTTCTCAGGTGATCAGCTCCGGGAGCGGACCGCCACCCTCGCCGCCCGGCTCCCCCGTTTCGGGCGGCCGGTCGACCACGGGCAGGCTGACGACCATGGTGAGGCCGCCGCCCGGGGTGTCCTCGGCGGTGACGGTGCCGTCCATCGCCTCGACGAAACCGCGCGCCACCGCGAGTCCGAGGCCCACCCCGGCACCGCGCGGCGCGTCCCCGTACCGCTGGAACGGCGCGAAGATCTTCTCCTTCGCCTCTTCCGGCACCCCCGGGCCGCGGTCCACGATCCGCAGCTCGACCCGGGCCGGCCGCCCCGGCTGCCGCAGCTCGTCGGCCTTCACCAGCACCTTGACGCCGTCCGGGCTGTACTTGACGGCGTTCTCCACCAGGTTGGCCAGCGAGCGCTCCAGCAACCCGCCGTCGGCCCGGACCATCGGCAGCGTCTCCGGCACCTCCAGCCGGACGGACTCCAGTGGCACCCCGCCGAGTGCGAACGGCACCACCTCGTCCAGGTCGGTCTCCTGGATCAGCGGGGTGACGGTACCGGTCTGCAGGCGGCTCATGTCGAGCAGGTTGTTGATCAGGTGGTCCAGCCGGTCCGCCCCGGCCTCGATGCCGGCCAGCAGCTCGGCCTCGTCCTCCGGGTC
Organism: Kitasatospora sp. NPDC058048; assembly: GCF_042885555.1. NCBI lineage: Bacteria > Bacillati > Actinomycetota > Actinomycetes > Kitasatosporales > Streptomycetaceae > Kitasatospora > Kitasatospora sp. NPDC058048. The sequence continues at coordinate 53,437 of NZ_JBHVRT010000057.1, forward strand.
CCAGTCGACGTCGGCCGAACGCAGCGAGCTCACCGAGGCCTTGATGCCCGCCAGCGGGGTGCGCAGGTCGTGCGAGACCGCCGCCAGCAGAGCCGTCCGGATCCGGTTGCCCTCGGCCTCCCGGCGGGCCTCGGCGGCCTCCCGGGCCAGCCGACGGCGCTCCAGCACCACGGCGGCCTGCGCGGCGAACGCCCCGAGCAGGCGCCGGTCCGCCCCGGGCAGCACCCGGCCGCGCAGCACCAGTGCCAGGCTGTCGCCGACCGGGACGTCCACGTCGGCCTCCTCCGGCCGCTCCGGCGGGCGCGGGCCGGCGGTGGCCACCGGCACCCAGGGCGCGAGCGGATCGGGCCGCTCCAGCAGCGCGGCGCTCTCCTGCCCGAAGGTCTCCCGCACCTGCTCCATCAGCGCGGTGAGCACCCCGTCGCCGTTGGGCGCGCCGCGCAGCACCGTGCCGGCCAGCGCGCTGAGCGTCTGCGCCTCGGTCTGGCTGCGGGCCGCCTGCTGGGTACGCCGGGCCGCGAGGTCCACCACCGACGCCACCGAGATGCCGACGATGGTGAATATCGCCACCGCCATGATGTTCTGCGGCTCGTTGATGGTGAAGGTGTGCAGCGGCGGGGTGAAGTAGTAGTTCAGCACCGAGGAGGCGACCAGCGCCGAGCCGATGGCCGGCAGCAGCCCGCCCACCAGCGCCGCGCACACCGTCAGCGACAGGAACAGCAGCATGTCGGTGGAGAGCCCCAGCCCGCCGATCGCGGTCAGCACGATCGCCAGCACCGGGGGGCCGACCAGCCCGATCAGCCAGCCGCCGACCGTCCGGGTGCGGCCCAGGTCGGTGATCCGGCGGACCGGTATCTTGCCGCGCCGCCCGTGCCCGGCGTGCTCGTGGGTGACCATGTGGACATCGATGTCCCCGGCCTCCCGGGTCACCGTGGTGCCGACGCCCGGCCCGTACAGGTACTGCCAGGCGGGCCGCCGGCTGGTGCCCAGCACGATCTGGGTGGCGTTCACGCCCCGGGCGAAGTCCAGCAGCCCGCCGGCCGGGTCGTCGCCGAGGACCGCGTGGAAGGAACCGCCGAGGCTCTCCACCAGCACGCGCTGCTCGATCAGCGTCTGCGGCGAGCCGGAGCCCACCAGCCCGTCCGAGCGGGAGATGTGCACGGCGAGCAGCTCACCGCCGGAGACCCGGGCGGCGATCCGGGCCGCCCGGCGGATCAGCGTCGCCCCCTCGGGCCCGCCGGTCAGGCCGACCACGATCCGCTCCCGGGCCTGCCAGGTGCCTTCGATGCCCTGCTCGGCCCGGTACTTCTGGAGGTACTCGTCCACCCGGTCCGCGGTCCACAGCAGCGCCAGCTCGCGCAGCGCGGTCAGGTTGCCCGGACGGAAGTAGTTCGCGAGCGCGGCGTCGATCTTCTCCGGCGCGTACACGTTGCCGTGCGCCAGCCGCCGCCGCAGCGCCTGCGGGGACATGTCCACCAGCTCGATCTGATCCGCCCGCCGGACCACCTCGTCCGGCACGGCCTCGCGCTGGCGCACCCCGGTGATGCCCTCGACCGCGTCGCCGAGCGACTCCAGGTGCTGGACGTTGACGGTGGAGATCACGTCGATCCCGGCCGCCAGCAGCTCCTCGACGTCCTGCCAGCGCTTCTCGTTGCGGCAGCCGGGGACGTTGGTGTGGGCCAGCTCGTCCACCAGGGCCACCTGCGGGCGGCGGGCGAGGACGGCGTCCAGGTCCATCTCGGAGAAGCGGGCACCGCGGTGCATCACCTGCTGGCGCAGCACCACCTCCAGCCCGGCGACCATGTCCGCGGTCCGCCGGCGGCCGTGGTCCTCCACGAACGCGACCACGACGTCCGTGCCACGCTCCTGGCGCCGGTGCGCCTCGGCGAGCATGGCGTACGTCTTGCCGACCCCGGGGGCTGCCCCGAGGTAGATGCGCAGCCTGCCTCGTCCCATGAGCACCATTCTTGATCCGACCCGGCCCGGAGGACACCCCCGGACACCTGTTCCCCTTGCCTTCGAGACTACGGTGTGCGACGCGATTTTCCGCTGATCAGTGCGCTGATCAGGCGGTTTTAGCGGCATATTGACGGTGGACCAGCCACTCGGCGGGGGTCGTCCGGGAGGGTTCGGAGGCACCGGAGCCGGCCCGTCGGACCCGTCCGGCCATCCAGCCCATCCGGACCGGAAATGCGAAAAGCCCCTGATCCGAGTGGATCAGGGGCTTTTCTGAAGAATTGTTCGGCGGCGTCCTACTCTCCCACAGGGTCCCCCCTGCAGTACCATCGGCGCTGTAAGGCTTAGCTTCCGGGTTCGGAATGT
>NZ_JBHVRT010000058.1:0-55201 GCF_042885555.1 Kitasatospora sp. NPDC058048
CGGTGCGGCGGGCGGCGGGGCCGCCGGCGGAGCCGTCCCGGCGGCCGCCAGCAGCGTGAAGGTCGGCCAGAGCGCCACCGTGGACTTCGCCGACAAGACCTCCAAGGTCGCCACCAAGCTGGAGATCACCGTCACCGGCGTCGAGGTCGGCTCGGTGCAGGACTTCACGGCCGCCAAGATCAGCATCGTCGGCCTGGAAGGCCGCACCCCGGTGTACGTGAGCTACACCATCAAGAACGTCGGGGACGCCAGCCTCTCCTTCACCGCCCCGGACTCGAAGTTCGTCGTCTTCGACACCGCCGGCAAGAAGGGGCTCAACGTCATGACCGCCGCCACCCCGCTGCCCAAGTGCACCGGGGCGAAGTTCCAGGGCGTGACCAAGGGCGCCGAGGCCAAGGGCTGCACCATCATCTCCATCCCCGGGAACACCCCGGCCGCGGTCGGCTACACCGACCTGGCCGACCCGCTGAAGCTCCAGGCCTCCTGGGCCAAGTGACGCCCGGTCACCGCTGAACACGCGGACGGCCCCCGCCACCTTCGACAGGTGACGGGGGCCGTCCGACAGGGGCCCTGGAGACAGGCCTCACGGCTCCAAGGCTCAGTTGTCCTCGTCGTCGTCGCCCTCGATGGCGGCCTGGCGGCCGCTGGAGAGCGCCTCGAAGGCGAGGAACTCGGACTCGGCCGCGTCCCGGCCCTTCTGCTTCTCGCGGCGGCGGTCGACCGCCGGGCGCGGGTTCTCGAAGCGGTGGTCCTCACCGCGGCGGCCGAGCATCTCGGCACCGGCGGCCATGGTCGGCTCCCAGTCGAAGACGACGGCGTTCTCCTCGGGGCCGATGACGACGGTGTCGCCCTCGTGCGCCCCGATCTTCCACAGCTCCTGCTCGATCCCGAGGCGGGCCAGCCGGTCGGCGAGGTAGCCGACGGCCTCGTCGTTGCTGAAGTCGGTCTGGCGGACCCAGCGCTCCGGCTTGACGCCGCGGATGTGGTACGCGCCGTCCTCCTCGGTGATGGTGAAGCCGGCGTCGTCGACGGCCTTGGGCCGCAGCACGATCCGGGTGGACTCCTCGGCCGGCTTGGCGGCGCGCGCCTCGGCGACGATCCCGGCCACGGCGAAGCTCAGCTCGCGCAGGCCCTTGCGGGAGGCGGCGGAGACCTCGAACACCCGGTAGCCGCGCTCCTCCAGGGAGGCGCGGGTCAGGTCGGCGATGTCCTGGCCGTCCGGGACGTCCACCTTGTTGAGCGCGACCAGGCGCGGGCGGTCGTCCAGGCCGCCGTACTCGGCGAGCTCGGCCTCGATGGTCTCCAGGTCGGTCAGCGGGTCGCGGCCGGGCTCCAGGGTGGCGCAGTCCAGCACGTGCACCAGCACCGAACAGCGCTCCACGTGGCGCAGGAACTCCAGGCCCAGGCCGCGGCCCTGGCTGGCGCCCGGGATCAGGCCGGGCACGTCGGCGATGGTGTAGACGGTGTCGCCCGCGGTGACCACCCCGAGGTTGGGGATCAGGGTGGTGAACGGGTAGTCCGCGATCTTCGGCTTGGCGGCGGAGAGCACCGAGATCAGCGAGGACTTGCCCGCGCTCGGGTAGCCCACCAGGGCCACGTCGGCGACGGACTTGAGCTCCATGACGATGTCACGGGCCTCACCGGGCTCGCCGAGCAGCGCGAAGCCGGGCGCCTTGCGGCGGGCCGAGGCCAGCGCGGCGTTGCCGAGGCCGCCGCGGCCGCCCTGGGCGGCGACGAAGCTGGTGCCGTGCCCGACCAGGTCGGCCAGCACGTTGCCCGCGCGGTCCAGCACCACGGTGCCGTCCGGCACCAGCAGGACGAGGTCCTCACCGAGCGCGCCGGTGCGGTTGCCGCCCGCGCCCGGCTTGCCGTTGGTGGCCTTGCGCTTGGGCGAGTGGTGGTACTCCAGCAGGGTGGTGACCTGCGAGTCCACGGTGAGGATGACGCTGCCGCCCTCACCACCGTTGCCGCCGTCCGGGCCGCCGAGCGGCTTGAACTTCTCGCGGTGCACGGAGGCGCAGCCGTGGCCCCCGTTACCCGCGGCGACATGAAGTTCGACGCGGTCCACGAAGGTGGTCATGGGTGTGCCTCCAGTGCGCGAGAGTCTGCTTGCTACCTGCGTAAAGCGTGAAGGGTGGACCGGAGAATTCCGGCCCACCCTTCACTGTGAGTCTTGTCCGACCCGGTGGGTCTTCTCAGACTCGGGAGTCCGCGGGGACTCAGGCCTCGACGGCCACGATGTTGACGACCTTGCGGCCACGACGGGTGCCGAACTGCACCGCACCGGCGGTCAGCGCGAACAGGGTGTCGTCGCCACCGCGACCGACACCGGCACCCGGGTGGAAGTGGGTGCCGCGCTGGCGGACGAGGATCTCGCCGGCGGAGACGACCTGGCCACCGAAGCGCTTCACGCCGAGGCGCTGGGCGTTCGAGTCACGGCCGTTACGAGTAGAGCTTGCGCCCTTCTTGTGTGCCATTTTTCGCTATCCCCTTACTTGCTGACCGAGTCGATGCTCGTGATGCGCACCGCGGTGTGCTGCTGACGGTGACCCTGGCGACGGCGGTAGCCGGTCTTGTTCTTGTAACGCAGGATGACGATCTTGTCACCCTTGGTCTGGTCGACCACCTCGGCGTGAGCCTTCACGCCGGCCAGGACCCACGGGTCGGAGGTGACAGCGTCACCGTCGACGACGAGGATGGTCGAGAGCTCGACCGAGTCACCCGGCTTGGCCTCGATACGGTCGATCTCCAGCACGTCGCCCACGGCGACCTTGTGCTGGCGGCCGCCTGCGCGAACGATCGCGTACATGCGGTACCTGCTTTCCTTGCTCGGTCGGAACCCCCGACGCCAGCCACCTGGGTACGGACACAGGAGCCTCTCCCCGGCCCTCCGCGCGAACGCGGCGACCCGGGAAGGTGATGTGCTCGGGAGCATGGCGTAGACACGCCGATGGTCAAGAATACGGACCGGCCGCCCGGGGGGCAAACCGGCCCGTACGACCCGGGGCGGGATCACTCCCGCCCCGGGCGTGGGCACTACTCGGACGCCGTATCACCGTCGGCGGCCGCGGCCTTCTTGGCCGCCGCGCTCGTCCGCTTGGTGGCGGTCTTGCGGGCGGTGGTCTTCTTGGCCGCCGTGGTGGTCTTCTTGGCGGCGGTCTTCTTCGCGGCGGTCTTGCGGGCGGCCCGCTTCTTCGGCGCCGGCGCCTCCTCGGCCGGAGCCTCGGCGGCCTCCGCGGCCTCGGGAGCCTCCGTGGCCTCGGGGGCCTCGGCGACGACCGCGGCCTCCGCGACCACGACCGGCTCACCCGGCGCCTCGGCGACGGCCTCGGCGGCGGCTTCCGCGACCGCCGGGGCGGCGGCCTCCAGGGCCGCCTCCAGCGCCGCCTCGGCCTTGGCCTGGAGCACCACGATCTCGGCGGTGTCCGGGGAACCCGCCGGAGCGGTCGCCTTGCGCACCGCGCGGCGACGCGGACGGCCCGCCGGAGCGGCGGCCGGGGCCTCGGCCACGGGGGCCTCGACGACCGGCGCGGCCACCTCGGCCGGAGCCTCGACGCCCGGGACCTCCAGGGCCAGCTGGCCCTCGATCTCCTCGCGCACCGGCTCGGCGAGCTCCTCCGCCGACTCGGACAGGATGGTCACCACGGGCTCGACGGCCTGCGGCTCCTCGTGGCCCGCGCCGCCCTTGCCGCGGCGACGGCGCTTGCCGCCGCCCGCACCGGCCTCGCCCGCCGCCACGGGGGCGTGGACGTGGGCGCTCGGCTGCTCCATGTGGACGATCACGCCGCGGCCGTTGCAGTGCACGCACGGCTCGGAGAAGGACTCCAGCAGGCCCTGGCCGACCCGCTTGCGGGTCATCTGGACCAGGCCCAGCGAGGTGACCTCGGCCACCTGGTGCTTGGTCCGGTCCCGGCCCAGGCACTCCAGCAGGCGGCGCAGCACCAGGTCGCGGTTGGACTCCAGCACCATGTCGATGAAGTCGATCACGATGATGCCGCCGAGGTCGCGCAGCCGCAGCTGGCGCACGATCTCCTCGGCCGCCTCGATGTTGTTCCGGGTGACCGTCTCCTCCAGGTTGCCGCCCTGGCCGACGAACTTCCCGGTGTTGACGTCGATGACGACCATCGCCTCGGTGCGGTCGATCACCAGCGAACCGCCGCTGGGCAGCCAGACCTTGCGGTCCAGCGCCTTCATCAGCTGCTCGTCGATCCGGTAGGTGGCGAACACGTCCACCTCGGAGGTCCAGCGCTGGAGCCGCTCGGCGAGGTCCGGGGCCACGTTGGAGACGTACTCGTGGATGGTCTTCCACGCCTCGTCGCCGGAGACGATGACCTTGCTGAAGTCCTCGTTGAAGATGTCGCGGACGACCCGGACGGTCATGTCCGGCTCGCCGTACAGCAGCGCCGGGGCGTTGCCGGTCGCGGCCTTCTTCTGGATGTCCTCCCACTGCTGCTGGAGGCGCTGGACGTCGCGGGTCAGCTCCTCCTCGGAGGCGCCCTCGGCGGCGGTGCGCACGATGACGCCCGCGTCGTCCGGGACGATCTTCTTGAGGATCTGCTTCAGCCGGGCGCGCTCGTTCTCCGGGAGCTTGCGCGAGATGCCCGTCATCGAGCCCTCGGGCACGTACACCAGGTAGCGGCCGGGCAGCGAGATCTGGCTGGTCAGGCGGGCGCCCTTGTGGCCGATCGGGTCCTTGGAGACCTGCACCAGCACGGACTGGCCGGACTTCAGCACCGACTCGATCCGGCGCGGGCCGCCGTGGCCGCCCAACGCGCCGAAGTTGACCTCACCGGCGTACAGCACCGCGTTGCGGCCCTTGCCGATGTCGACGAAGGCGGCCTCCATCGACGGCAGCACGTTCTGGACCTTGCCCAGGTAGACGTTGCCGACGTACGAGGTGGCCTGCTCCTTGTTGACGTAGTGCTCGACCAGCACGCCGTCCTCGAGGACGCCGATCTGCGTGCGCTGGCCGCTCTGGCGCACCACCATGACGCGCTCGACCGACTCACGGCGGGCCAGGAACTCGGCCTCGGTGATGATCGGCACCCGGCGGCGGCCCAGCTCGCGGCCCTCGCGGCGGCGCTGCTTCTTGGCCTCCAGACGGGTCGAGCCCTTGATGGACTGCACCTCGTCCGGGTCGAACGACGGCTCGGTGGAGCGGCGGCGCGGCTCGCGCACCTTCACCACCGTGCGGACGCCGTCCTCGGTGGTCTCGGCGGCCTCGACGGCGCCGGCCTCACCGCTGCGGCGACGGCGGCGACGGCGGCGGCGCGACGAGGACAGGCCGGCGGCCAGGTCGTCGTCCTCGTCGCCCTCGTCCTCGGCGACGGCCTCGGCCGACTCCTCGGCGGCGGGCTGCTCGGTCTCGACGGCCTCGGCGGCCTCGAACTCCTCGGCCTCGCCACGACGGCGGCGGCGGCCACCCCGGCGGCGACGGCGCGACGGACGGCCGTCGTCCTCCCACTCGCCCTCGGTCTCCGGACCGGCGACGGGGGCCTCCACGGCGGGCGCCTCGGCGACCGGGGCCTCGACGACCGGCGCGGCCTCGACCGGGGCCTTCACAGGGGCCTTCGCCGGCGCCGGAGCCTTCGCCTGGGCCTTCGCCTGGGCGGCCGGCTTGCGACGGGTCGGCTCGACCCGGGTACGGACCCGGCGGCGACGGCCGACACCGCTGTACTCGAACTCGTCCTCCTCCTCCGTGCGCTCGGCCACGGCCGGGGCCTCGGCCTGCACCGGGGCGGCGACGGGCTGCTGCGGCGCGGCCGCGGTGGCCGGCGCGGACGGCGTGGACGGCGCGACGAAGGGGGCCGGCTCCTGGAACACGGGCGCCTGGAACACCGCGGTGGCCGGGCGCACGGCGCGGCGGCGCACCCGGTGGTGCGGCTCGGCGGGGGCCTCGGCGACGGGGGCCTCGGGGGCGGCGGCCTCGACGGCCTCCTCCTCGGGCTCCTCCGCGGCGGCGGGCTCCTCGGCCTGCGGCGCCTCGGCGACGGGCTCCGCCACCGGGGCCTCGACGACCGGTGCGGCCTCGACCACGCGACGGCGGCGGGGGCGGCGGGCCGGAGCGGCCGGGGCCTCCTCGGCCACCGGCTCGGCGGCGGCGGGGGCCTCGGGAGCGGCGGCCTCCACGACCGGCGTCTCGACAACCGGCGCCTCGGTCGTGGGAGCACCGGCGGGCGCCTCGGCGCGCTTGCGGGTGCGCCGGGCCCGGGCGGGCTTCTCGGCGACGGGCTCGGCGACCTCGGCGACCTCGGCCTTGTCGGCCTTCTCGGTCTTGCCCGCCTTGGTGGCCCTGGTGGCCCTGGGGGCCTTCGCGGGCTTCTCGGCGACGGGCTCGGCCGCCGGGGCCTGCGCCGTCTCCGGTGCGGTCACCACGATCGGGGTGGCCTCCGGCGCCCCGGCCGGGGCCTCGGCGCGCTTGCGGGTCCGGCGGGCCCGGACCGGCTTCTCGGCGGCGGGCTCGGCCGCCGGCTCCACGGCCGGAGCCGGGGTGGCCGCGGCGGTCGGCGTCTCGGCCGGCAGCACCGTCTCGGCCGCCTCGGCGGCCGCGCCCTGCGGGGTGCCCGCCGGGCGGGACACCGCGCGGCGACGACGGCGCGGCGGCGCGGCGGACGCGCCCTCGCCACCGGTCGCGGCGGTTTCGTTCTGGTCCGTGGCCGCAGTCTGCTGCGGATCGGTGTTATCGAGCATGCGGGTGGATCTCCCGTCAGGCCCCCGGGCTCCACATCCGGGCACGGCACGGCACCGCTGGGCGGCCGGCATCGCGACGATGCCCGGACCGGACCCATTTGACGGTGCCGCCGCGCGGACGCGACGCCGCACAGGGGCTCGTAGTCTCGCTCGGCGCCCCGCGCTCGGCGGGGTGTCGAAAGTCTTCTGGTTCTGACCAGTCTTCTGAGGTTTTCCCAAGCTGCGCCGTCCCCCAACCCCGGGTGGCTCCCGGACGGGGTCCCGGACCGGCCGACCTTCCTGGTCGGCAGGCCCCGGGTGGCAGGCCTGTGCGTGCGACGACGCTCGCTCCCCTGGGGAGCCGCGGGAACCCTGGAGGACCGTCGGGTCCAGTGAGGCACTGGACCCGGCCTCCCCCCGCTAGGCGGACGCGGTAGCGTGCGGCCCCACGGCCGGCTCCGAGCCGACCGGGGCCGCCGCGCGGTCGAGCGCCAGCGGGTCGGTCACCGTGCCGGTCTCCTCGTCGAGCGGCCCCTGCGCCAGCCTGGTCACCTCTGCGGGGACCGGCGGCGCCAGGTCGGCCGTCGCACGGAGACCGGACAATACGTCGTCGGGTCGTACGGCGGGTGTGGCGTGTCGTACTACCAGGCGCAGTATCGCACAGGGTCGGCCGGTCCGAACATCGCGGTCGGTTCCGGGTCCGGCGTCCGCACCGGCCTCGACCTGGGCCGGGACGGCTTCCAGCGCCGCCACCGCGCCCCGCGCGTCGAAGACCCGCAGGCCGTTCTTGGTGCGGCGCTCGACCTCGACCCGCTCGGCGGCGAGGAAGCGCGCGACCGCCTCGGCGGCCACGTCGGGCTCCACGCCGTCCAGTCGGAGCAGCCACTCGGAGGCCTCCAGGCGCTCCACGAAGTTCGGCGTCCGGACCTCGACCGCGTCGATCACGTCCAGGCCGGCCGGCAGCGACTCGTCCAGCTGCGCCCGCAGCTGCTCGGGGTCGCGGACCGCGGCCAGGCCGATCTCCAGGTACTCCGCCTCGCTCGCCACCCCGGTCGGGGCCGCGTTGGCGTAGGAGACCTTCGGGTGCGGGGTGAAGCCGGCCGAGTAGGCCATCGGAACGGCGGACCGGCGCAGGGCGCGCTCGAAGGCGCGCTGGAAGTCGCGGTGGCTGGTGAAGCGGAGCCGGCCGCGCTTGGTGTAGCGGAGACGAATCCGCTGCACCGTCGGCGCGGGCGGCGGACCGTCGGGCGTACGGCGTGCCAGGGTCGCTCAGTCCTTAGTCAGTTGTCCCCGTCCGGTGCGGCGTCTTCCCGCCACTGTCCGGACTCTGTCACCTCAAAGGGTACGCGCCCCGCGCTCCCCCTCGCTCCGCCCCTGGTCAGCCTCCGCTCCACCGCACGCCGCGACCCCCGGCCGGAACGTTCCGGCCGGGGGTCGCGGGAGGGGACGCGCTACTTGTTGACCACCGTCAGGGGGAGCATCTTCTTGCCGGTGGGGCCGATCTGGATCTGCGTGTCCATCTGCGGGCACACGCCGCAGTCGAAGCACGGGGTCCAGCGGCAGTCGTCGACCTCGACCTCCTCGAGGGCGTCCTGCCAGTCCTCCCAGAGCCAGTCCTTGTCGAGGCCGCTGTCCAGGTGGTCCCAGGGCAGCACCTCCTCGTAGGTGCGCTCGCGGGTGGTGTACCAGTCGACGTCGACGCCGGTGCCGGACAGGCCCTTGTCGGCGCAGGCCATCCAGCGGTCGTACGAGAAGTACTCGCGCCAGCCGTCGAAGCGGCCGCCGTCCTCGTAGACCGCGCGGATGATCGCGCCGACCCGGCGGTCGCCGCGGGAGAGCAGGCCCTCGACGATGCCCGGCTTGCCGTCGTGGTAGCGGTAGCCGATGTTCTTGCCGTACTTGCGGTCGCCGCGGATCGAGTCGCGCAGCTTGGCCAGGCGGGCGTCGGTGTCCTCGGCGGACAGCTGCGGGGCCCACTGGAACGGGGTGTGCGGCTTGGGCACGAACCCGCCGATGGAGACGGTGCAGCGGATGTCGTTCTGGCCGGTGACCTCGCGGCCCTTCTGGATGACGTTCTTCGCCATCTCGCCGATCTGGAGCACGTCCTCGTCGGTCTCGGTCGGCAGGCCGCACATGAAGTACAGCTTCACCTGGCGCCAGCCGTTGCCGTACGCGGTGGCGACGGTGCGGATCAGGTCCTCCTCCGACACCATCTTGTTGATCACCTTGCGCATGCGCTCGCTGCCGCCCTCGGGGGCGAAGGTGAGGCCCGAGCGGCGCCCGTTGCGGGACAGCTCGTTGGCGAGGTCGATGTTGAAGGCGTCGACGCGGGTGGACGGCAGCGACAGGCCGATCTTGTCCTCGGTGTAGCGGTCCGCCAGGCCCTTGGCGATGTCGCCGATCTCGGTGTGGTCGGCGCTGGACAGCGACAGCAGGCCGACCTCCTCGAAGCCGGTCGCCTTCAGCCCGCGCTCGACCATCTCGCCGATGCCGGTGATGCTTCGCTCCCGCACGGGGCGCGTGATCATGCCGGCCTGGCAGAAGCGGCAGCCGCGGGTGCAGCCGCGGAAGATCTCCACGGACATCCGCTCGTGCACCGTCTCCGCGAGCGGGACGAGCGGCTGCTTCGGGTACGGCCACTCGTCGAGGTCCATCACGGTGTGCTTGGACACCCGCCACGGCACGCCCGGGGCGTTCGGCACGACGCGGCCGATCCGGCCGTCGGCCAGGTACTCCACGTCGTAGAACTTCGGGACGTACACCCCGCCGGTGCGGGCCAGGCGCAGCAGCAGCTCGTCCCGGCCGCCCGGGCGGCCCTCGGCCTTCCAGGCGCGGATGATCTCCGTGATGTCGAGGACGGCCTGCTCGCCGTCGCCGACCACGGCGCAGTCGATGAAGTCGGCGATCGGCTCCGGGTTGAAGGCCGCGTGGCCGCCGGCCAGGACGATCGGGTCCTCGTCGGTGCGGGCCGCGGCCTCCAGCGGGATGCCGGCCAGGTCGAGCGCCGTGAGCATGTTGGTGTAGCCGAGCTCGGTGGAGAACGACAGCCCGAACACGTCGAAGGCCTTCACCGGGCGGTGGGCGTCCACGGTGAACTGGGGGACGTCGTGCTCGCGCATCAGCGCCTCGAGGTCCGGCCAGACGCTGTAGGTGCGCTCGGCGAGCACGCCCTCGCGCTCGTTCAGCACCTCGTAGAGGATCATGACGCCCTGGTTGGGCAGGCCGACCTCGTAGGCGTCGGGGTACATCAGTGCCCAACGGACGTCGCAGGCGTCCCAGTCCTTGACGGTCGAGTTGAGCTCGCCGCCGACGTACTGGATCGGCTTCTGGACGTGCGGGAGGAGGGCCTCCAGGCGTGGGAAGACCGATTCGACAGTCATGTACTAGGAACCCTTACGACGTGATTCGGTGCCGCTGGCCGGCACGGGAGGGGTGACCCTCAAGGGTAGCCCAATCCGGGGAACGGGCCGTCTGCCCCGGATCACGGGCCCCGCGTGCTCCGGCGCCTCCCGGACGGCCGGTGTCCGCCCGTGCCCGCCGCCGTCCGCCGGCACCCGCCGGTGCCCGCCCCGGCACGCGCAGTGCGCGCCCGCCGGCCGGTGCCGTCCGCCGTTGACACGCCCGGAAGGACCGTGCGGTACTGACAGGGCTCCGCCAAAGAGATCTGCCCCCCTTCCGGACAAGGAAGTTGAGTCGTACGCTCGGCCCTCTCGGTTTTCCGGCCGGCGCGACCCTCCCTCACCACGGGCCGCTCCGGCACGGCCCTGTCCGCCCCCGCCAGGCCCCGCCCCGGCTCCGCTCGGCCCCCGTCCCGGCCCGCGCGGTGCCCCGCCCCGTTCCCGCCCCCGTCCCCCGCCCGCACGCCGTGCCCGGCGGCGCACCCGCACGCCCGCGCCCCGGCGGCCGTACGACCGGCGCTAGGAGAACCATGACCGACACCGGTCGGCGGATCCGCCCCCTCCGGCCCCTCGACAACCGGCCGGCCCGCTACCCCACGCCCGCCCAGGCCGAGTCCGCCGCGCGCCGGCTCGCCCTGCGGCACCCGGACCGCTGCCGGCTGCGCGAGGTGGGCCGCTCCCGGGCCGGACGCCCGCTGATGCTGCTCTCCGTGGACCGCGGGCCGCGCGCGGTACTGGTGGTCGGCGGCCCGCACCCCAACGAGCCGATCGGCACCGCCGGGACCGTCCGGCTCGCCGAGGTGCTGCTGGACCGTCCCGCCTGCCCCGGCGTCTCCTGGCACCTGCTGCTCTGCCTCGACCCGGACGGTGCCGCGCTCAACGCCGGCTGGCTGGACGGCCCGCTCACCATGCGGCGCCACTACGAGCACTTCTTCCGCCCCTCCTTCGAGGAGCAGCCCGAACTGCTGCCCGCCCCCGGCTCCGGCCGCCCGCCGATGCCGGAGAGCCTGGCACTGACCGGCCTGATCGACGAGCTGCGCCCCTTCCTCCAGTGCTCGCTGCACGGGGTGGACTTCGGCGGCGCGTTCGTCCAGCTCACCCGCCCGGTCCGGGGCCTGGCCGGGCGCTTCGCCCGCTCCGCGGAACGGGCCGGCGTCCCGCTCGACGTGGACTCCTACGACGCGATCGGCTGGGCCAGCCCGGACCCGGGCACCTATCTGATGCCGGCCCCGGGCACCGGGGGTTCCCGGGCCCTGCCGGACGAGCCGGAGCTGTCCACCTGGTCGTACGCGGCCCGGTACGGCGCGGTCAGCGCGGTGCTGGAGGTCCCGATGTGGGCCGTCGACGCGGTCGGCGACGCCCGTCCCCACCCGGCCGGGGCGCAGAACCTCGCCGCGGCCGCCCGCGACCTCACCGCGCGCGCCGAGGAGCTCGCCGCCCTGCTCCCGGGCATCGCCGCGCACCAGTACGAGGCCTACGGCCACGAGGCGTTCGGCCCGCTGCTGCGCACCGTCGAGCTCAGCCTGGCGGCCGCCCCGCGGGTGGCCGAGGAGTGGCTGGAGCGCTGGGGCTCCGAGCCGCTCACCGCCTCCCGGGTGACCACCGCCGGCCTGGTCGCGGCCCGGGTGCCGCTGCGGGTCGCGTCGGTCCTGCTGCGGCTGCTCGCCGACGCCCGGGACCCCGCCGCCGAGGCCGCCCGGGACCGCGCCCGCGCCGTCGTCACCGACAGCCTCGACCGGCTGCGCCACCGCTTCGGCGCCCGCTGGGTCCCCGTCCAGGAGCAACTCGCCCACCAGACGCGGGCCGTCCTCACCACGGCCGACTGCCTGCTCTAGGGCGTGTCTGACAATTCCCGCCGGGTGCGCGACGCCGGGGCACGCACCTCGCCGCGTTGTCGTCGGTCGCCAATGCTCCGCAGTGGCTCCCTCCTCCGCCTTGCGATGCACGCACCCCAACGCCGCGCCCTGATCCGACGCGAATTGTCAGACACGCCCTAGGACGCCCGGCCCGGTTGCACCGGCCCGGTTGCGCCGGGCGGCCTCGCGCAGGGCCGCGGTACGCGGAACCCGCGCCGCGGAATCCGCGTGCCCGGCGCGGGTGTTGGGGCGGGTGACGGGATGTGGGCGGCGGTGGCGGTGAAGGGTGGGGCGGGTGGCGGGGAATTCGGGGGAGGCCGGGGGACGCTCGGTGGCCGGGCGGGTGTTCTCGGTGCTGGAGGCGTTCGACGGGGAGCGGGAGTCGCTGCGGCTGGCCGAGATCGCGCGGCAGACCGGGCTGCCGGCGCCGACGGCGCTGCGGATGGTGCGTGAGCTGGTCGCCTGGGGCGCGCTGGAGCGGCAGCGGGACGGCGGGTACCGGCTGGGGCGGCGGCTGTGGGCGCTGGGGGCGCTGGCGCCGTGCCTGCGCCGCATCCGGGAGCTGGCGCAGCCGGCCCTGCGGGAGCTGCACGAGCGGACCGGGCAGACCGCGCTGGTGGCGGCGCTGGACGGCCGTTCGGCGCTGCTGCTGGACCGGCTGCCGGGTGCGGCGGCGCAGTCCTCGCCGTTCCAGGTGCGGGTGGGCGGGCGGATGGACCTGCACGCCACGGCGGTGGGCCGGGTGCTGCTGGCGCACGCGCCGGAGGCGCTGGTGCGGGAGGTGGCGGCGGGTCTGTCGGCGGCGGGCGCGCGGCACACCCGGTACACGGTGGTGGCGCCGGGCCGGCTGGGCCGGGAGCTGGCGGCGGTGCGGCGCGGGGGCGTGGGGTACGCGCGCCGGGAGATGCAGCCGGCGTACGGGGCGGTGGCGGTGCCGGTGTTCCATCCGGACGGTTCGCTGCTGGCCGCTCTGGGGCTGGTGGTGGCCTCGCCGGTGGATCCGGCCCGGTACGAGGGGCGGTTGCGCGAGGCGGGGCGGCTGATGGCGGCCGAGGTCGCGCGTTCGGTGGCCGCGGAGGGGGCGCACCCCGCCGGGTGACACGCCCCCGGAGGGGTCTTCCCCCGGGTGACGCGCCCCGCCGGACGGCGTCTTCCACTGGGTGGAACGCCGCGGTGGCCAGGAACCGCCGGTAGCGGGCACCCTGGTGCGCGAAACGGGCGAACGCGCAGGCATCGGAGGCCGCAGTGCACAGCAGCGGTGGCAGGACACCGGTCGCGCGGGGCCTCGCCCCGTCGGCGGGTGGTCCGGGCAGCCGTGGCCGATGTCGCGCCCTCGACCGCGCCCGTGGCACCGGTGTGCCCGGCGCCCCCTGCCGCTCCTCGGCCTGCCGCACCTCGGCCTGACGCCCGGGCGAGGCCCGGCAGCGGATCCGACGCGGGATCCGATGTGGGATCCGACGCAGGATCCGCCCCTCCTCTCTCTCCTCTCCCCTTCCCCCGCCGTGCGCGCCCGCGCCCGGCGGCGGTCCCGTACGCCCTCCACCGGCACCACCAAGGAGTCACCCATGCCCAGCAGACCCGTGCCCGCCGCCCGGCGCGTCCGCCGTCCGTTCGCCGTCCCCTCGTCCGTGCCCGCCGCCGGCCTGGCGGCCGTCCTGCTCGCCGGCTGCTCCTCGGCGGGCCCGGCCGGGCCGGGGGCGGGCGCCGAGGGGGCCCCGGTGCGCGGCGGCACCCTGAAGTACGCGGTGGCGGTCGGCACGTCCTGCCTGGACCCGCACGTCAGCCCCGGCGACGTGACGGCGGTGATCCAGCGCAACGTCTTCGACTCGCTGGTGTACCTGGACGACAAGGGCGCCTTCCACCCCTGGCTGGCGAAGTCCTGGCAGATCTCGCCGGACGCCCGGACGTACACCTTCCAGCTGCGCGAGGGCGTCACCTTCCACGACGGCACGGTCTTCGACGCGGCCGCGGTGAAGGCCAACCTGGACCACGTCAAGGACCCGAGGACCAAGTCGCTGTACGCGGCCAGCCTGCTCGGCCCGTACACCGGGACGGAGGTGGTGGACCCGCACACCGTCCGGGTGTCCTTCGCCGAGCCGTACGTGCCGTTCCTGCAGGCGGTCGCCACCCCCTACCTGGGCATCGCCTCGCCGAAGTCGCTGGCGGAGAAGGCGGACCAGCTGTGCGCGGGCGGCGAGAACTCGGTGGGCACCGGGCCGTTCAAGGAGACCGAGTACGTCAAGAACGACCACGTCGAGTTCAAGCGCAACGACGCCTACGCCTGGGCCCCGGAGGGCGCCGCGAACCAGGGCGCGCCGTACCTGGACGGGCTGACGATCCGCTTCCTGCCCGAGGACTCGGTCCGCAGCGGCGCGCTGACCAGCCGCCAGGTGGACGCGGCCACGCTGCCGGTCACCGCGGTGCGCACGGTGCGGGCGGCCACCGGCATCGAGGTGAACCGCACGCAGAACCCCGGCGTGGTCTACTCGCTGTTCCTGAACACCACCCGGGGGCCGCTGCAGGACGAGCGGGTGCGCCGGGCCGTCCAGCGGTCGGTGGACGTGGACGCGCTGGTCAAGAGCATCTACTTCGGCGAGTACGAGCGCGCCTGGAGCCCGCTGAGCCCGACCACCCCGGCGGCGTACGAGGCCGGGCTGAAGGACGCGCTGCCGCACGACCCGGCGGCGGCGGGCCGGCTGCTGGACGAGGCCGGCTGGAGCGCCAGGGACGCGGACGGCTACCGGGTGAAGGACGGCAAGCGGCTGACCCTGCACTGGCCGTACATCGCCTCGCTGGTGCGCGACCAGCGCGACACCCTGGCGGCGGGCATCCAGGCGGACCTGAAGAAGGCCGGGGTCGAGCTGGTCCGCGACTCGATCGACAACGGCACCTACTTCAAGATCTACGCGAGCGGCGACTACGACCTGTGGGACAACTCCTGGGTGCGGGCCGACCCGGCGATCCTGGCGGGCTTCTACCTCTCCTCCAGCACCCCGGCGGCCGGCGGCCAGAACGTGTCGCTCAGCAAGGACCCGGAGCTCGACGGCTGGCTGACGGCGGGCGCGGCGACCACCGATCCGGCCGCCCGCAAGGCCGACTACACCAAGGCCGAGCGGTGGGCGGTGGAGCACGGCACGGTGCTGCCGCTGTACGTGACCACCAATCTGATCGGGCACACCCAGCTCGTCCGGGGCCTGGCGTTCGACGCGAACGCGTGGCCGCAGTTCGCCGGCGTCTGGAAGAGCAAGTGACACGGGTCGCGCGCGCGGTGCTGCACCGGCTGGGCGGTGCGGTCCTGGTGCTCTGGGGCGCGGCCACCCTGGGGTTCCTGGCGCTGCACCTGGTGCCCGGCGACCCGGTGTCGACCCTGCTCGGCGGCTCGGTGACCACCGGTTCGGCGGCCGTCCGGGCCGAGATCACCCGGGAGTTCGGGCTGGACCGCCCGCTGTTCGAGCAGTACCTGACCTTCCTGGGCCGGCTGCTGGGCGGCGACCTCGGCCGCTCCTACCAGCAGCAGCAGCCGGTGAGCCGGATCATCGGCGAGCAGCTCGGCCCGACCGCGGGGCTCGCACTGACGGCGTTCGGGCTGATCCTGGTGTTCGCCCTGGTGTCCGCGGTGACCACGGCCGGGCGGCGGCGGGCGGTGCGCGGCGCGGCCTCCGGGGCGGAGCTGCTGGCGATCTCCACCCCGCCGTTCTGGCTGGGGGTCCTGCTGCTCACGCTGTTCTCCTTCCACCTGCGGCTGTTCCCGGTCGCCGGGGCGGAGGGCTGGCAGTCGCTGGTGCTGCCGGCGGTGACCCTGGCGGTGCCGTTCGGCTCACTGCTCTCGCAGGTGCTGCGGGAGGGGCTGGAGTCGGCGCTGCACGAGCCGTTCGCACTGACCGCCCGTTCGCGCGGGATCGGCCCGCTGGCGCTGCGCGGCCGGCACGCGCTGCGGCACGCGCTGGTGCCGGCGATCACGCTGGGCGGCTGGCTGGTGGGCGGGCTGCTGGGCGGGACGGTCCTGGTGGAGACGGTGTTCGCCCGGCCGGGTCTGGGCCGGGTGGCGCTGGACGCGGTCACCGGGCACGACCTGCCGGTGGTGATCGGGCTGATCCTGCTGTCCGCCGCGGTCTACCTGGTGGTGAACACCGCGGTGGACGCGCTCTACCTGCTGATCGACCCCCGGCTGCGCGGCGCCGGCCGGGTGCGGGAGGTGGCGGCATGACCGGCCCCCTCGCCCCCGCCCCCGCTCCCGTCCCCGACGCCGACGCCGCGCCGGCCGCCGGGCCCGCCGCCCGGGCGGTCCGCTCGGGCGGCGGGCGGGCGGCCCGGGTGCGGCCCGGGGTGCTGCTCGCCGCGCTGGTCCTGGCGGCGGCGGTGGTGGCCTGCGCCTGGCCCGCCCTGCTCGCGCACGCCGACCCGACGGCGGCCGACCCGGTCGCCGCGCTCACCCCGCCGGGGGCCGAACACTGGCTGGGCACCGACCAGTTGGGCCGGGACGTGTACGCCCGGGTGGTGCACGGCGCCCGGTACTCGCTGCTGATCGGGCTCGGCGCGACGGCGCTGTCGGTCCTGGCGGGTCTGCTGGTCGGCCTGCCGGCCGCGCTGTCCGGCCGGATCGGCGACCAGGTGGCGATGCGCGCGGTGGACGTCCTCCTGGCGCTGCCCGAACTGCTGCTCGCGCTGCTGGTGATCGCGGTGGTGGGTCCGGGCACCGGCAACGCGCTGCTGGCCATCGCGATCGCGGCCACTCCCGGGTTCGCCCGGCTGGTGCGCGGGCAGGCGATGGTGGTGCGCGGCTCGGAGTACGTGCGTGCCGCGACGGCCCTGGGGGTGCCCCGGGCGGCCGTGGTGCTGCGGCACGTGCTGCCGAACACCCTGGGGCCGCTGACGGTGCCCGCCACGCTGGCCGTCGGCACCGCCGTGGTCTCGGGTTCGGCGCTCAGCTTCCTCGGGCTCGGGCCCAAGGCGCCCGCCCCGGAGTGGGGGGCGATGCTCTCCCAGGGGCGCGACTTCCTGTCCACCGCCTGGTGGATCGCGGTGTTCCCGGGGGCCGCCATCACCGCCGTGGTGGTCGCGATCACCGTGCTCGGCCGTCAGTTGCACCGCCGCCTGGAAGGACGGACGCCATGAGCCCGATCGTCGAACTGGAGGGCCTGAGCGTCGAGTTCGGCCACGGCAGGCAGCGGACCGCGGCGGTGGCCGGGGTGTCGCTGTCGCTGTCGGCGGGCGAGTGCCTGGCGCTGGTCGGGGAGTCCGGCTCGGGCAAGAGCGTCACGGCCCGGACGCTGGTCGGACTGACCGCGCCCGGTGCCGCCGTCCGGGCCGAGCGCTTCCTGGTCGAGGGCCGGGACGCCGCCGCCTTCGGCGAGCGGGAGTGGCGCCGGGTGCGCGGGCGCACCGTCGCGCTGGTGCTCCAGGACGCGCTGTCCGCGCTGGACCCGCTGCGCCGGGTGGGCACCGAGGTGGGCGAGCCCCTGCTCGCCCACCGGGTGCTGCCGAAGGCCGAGGTGCCGCGCCGGGTCGAGGAGCTGCTGCGCGACGTCGGGGTTCCGGAGCCGGCCGAACGGGCCCGGCAGTACCCCCACCAGCTCTCCGGCGGGCTGCGCCAGCGGGCGCTGATCGCCTCCGCGCTGGCGGCGGGGCCGCGGGTGCTGGTCGCGGACGAGCCGACCACCGCGCTGGACGTCACGGTGCAGGCCCAAGTGCTCGATCTGCTCGGCGAGTTGAAGACCGAGGGGACGGCCCTGCTGCTGATCAGCCACGACCTGGCGGTGGTGGCCCGGCTGGCGGACCGGATCGCGGTGATGAAGGACGGCCGGATCGTGGAGAGCGGGCCGGCCGACCGGGTGCTGGGTGCGCCCGAGCACCCGTACACCCGGATGCTGCTGGCGGCCGCGCCCGATCCGGACCGACCGGGGCCGGCCCCGGCGGCCGGCGAGCAGGAACAGGGGCAAGGGCAAGGGCAGGCGCAGAAGCAAAAGCAGGACCAGGACCAGGACCAGGACCAGGGGCGGGGGCAGGACCGACTCCTCACCGCCAGGGGCCTGGTGAAGCGCTACCGCACCCCGGACGGCGGCCTGCGGGACGCGGTCGCCGACGTGTCGTTCGCGCTCGCGCCCGGCGAGACCCTGGGCATCGTCGGCGAGTCCGGCTCCGGCAAGAGCACCACCGCCCAGCTGGTGATGGGCATGCTGACCCCGGACGCCGGGGAGGTGCTGCTGGACGGCCGCCCGTGGAGCGCGCTGCCCGAGCGCGAGCGCCGTCCGGCCCGGGCCGCCGTGCAACTGGTCCACCAGGACCCGCTGGCCTCCTTCGATCCGCGCTTCACCGTCCGGCGGATCCTGGCCGAGGCACTGGCGGTCGCCGGGGTGGCCCGCGGAGCGGCCCGGCGGGAGCGGGCGGTCGGGCTGCTGACCCAGGTGGGCCTCGGCGAGCAGCACCTGGAACGGCGGCCGCGCTCGCTGTCCGGCGGGCAGCGCCAGCGGGTGGCGATCGCCCGGGCGCTGGCCACCGGGCCGCGGCTGCTGGTCTGCGACGAGCCGGTGTCGGCACTGGACGTCTCGGTGCAGGCGCAGGTGCTGGAGCTGCTGGCCCGGCTGCGGGCCGAGCTGGGCCTGGCGATGCTGTTCATCTCGCACGACCTCGCGGTGGTGCGCCAGGTGAGCGACCGGGTGCTGGTGATGAAGGACGGCCGGGCGGTCGAGTACGGCCCGGCCGAGCGGGTGTTCCGCTCCCCCGAGCACCCGTACACCCGGCAGCTGCTGGCGGCGGTGCCCCGGCTGCCCGCACGGACCGCGGCGGTCTGACGGGCCCCGGCACACGGCGGTGCCCCGGCGGGAACGTCCCGTCGGGGCACCGTCGTTCGGAGCCGGGCGCCGACCCGGCAGGGTGCGGCCGTCGACCCGGCAGGATGCGGCCGCCGGCCCGGCAGGATCCGGGCGCCGGGCGGGCAGGAGCCGGCCGTCAGCCCGGCAGGAGCCGCCGGAGGATCGGCGCGGCCCGGTCGGCGAGGTCGTGCTCGCCGTCCGGGGTCGGGTGCAGCCCGTCCGCGTAGACCCGGTCGGCCTCGGCGACGGGCAGCACCTCGCGGCCGTCGACCAGGTGCAGCCGCCGGTCGCCGAGCCGCTGGAGCACCCGGACCGCCTCACCGGTCAGCTCCCGGATTCCCTCCAGGGTGAGCCCGGCGGCGTTGACCGCCTTCTCCCGCTCCACCGAGGGCAGCGCGGCGATCACCGCGATCGGGGTGTCGGGGTGGCCGTCGCGGACGGTCTCGACGAAGCCGCACACCGCCGAGCCCCAGCTGCGCGCGGTGAACACGCTGCGGATGTAGGCGTTGGTGCCGATCTCCAGGGTGATCAGCTCGGCCGGGGTGTCCCGCAGGACGCGGGCGACCAGCGGGTCCAGGTACGCCTCCCCGGCGAAGCCGAGGTTGCGCAGCCGCCAGCCGTGCCGGACGGCCACCAGGGAGACCCAGCTCTCGGACGGGCCGTGCGGGAACATCGCGTGGGTGAGCGAGCTGCCGTACGCGATCCAGCGCGGGCCGGTGCGTTCGAACGGCTCCAGCACCCGGTGGCCGTGCAGCGAGAGCCGGCCGATCCAGGTGCGGCTGAGGTGCGGCAGCCAGATCTCCACCTCGGCCGGGCCGTTCGCGCCGGCGGGCAGCGGCAGGGTGAGCCGGTGGCGGCCGGGCACCGGGTGCCACCGGTGGGCGACGACGCCGTCCACCACCACGTCCAGCGGCGCGCTGCCGGGTTCGGCGTCCAGTTCCAGGACCAGTTCGACGGCGTCGGTGCGCAGGCCGAAGCGGGCACCGGCCGGGAGTCGGGCGAGGCGGGCGAAGTCGGCGGAGAGGGTGGTCGCCACCCGGTCCAGCGGCAGGCGCAGCGGGATCCAGCGGTCCTCGTGCCGGGCCAGGCCGCTGATGCCGTCCCAGGAGAGCCGGGGGTCGTCCGGGGTGAGGTGTTCGACGGCGGTGGCGGCGGTGGCGGCGGGCCGGGTGGCGGTCACGCCCGGCCCTCCTGGAGGTCGGCGGCCAGCGCCTGCGCCTCGGCGGGCGCGGCCTCGGCGGGCGGCGTCTGCGCGGCGTCCCCGCCCTTCGGCGCGCCCAGCCCGAGAGCGGCGGCGACCAGCCCGACGGCCGAGAAGAGCGCGGCGACCAGGAAGGCCCAGTGGTACGCGGAGAGCGAGGGCGAGGCGCCGCCGACGCCGGTGAGCACCGCCGCGCCGACGGCGACGCCGATGCCGCCGCCGAGTTGGAGGGCGGCGGTGACCAGCGCGGTGGCCAGCCCCTGGTCCTCGTTCTTCACGCCGCCGACCGCGGCGATGTTGAAGGCGAGGAAGCTGGTGCCGTTGCCGAGCCCGTGCACGATCAGCGCGGGCAGCAGGACGCTCAGGTAGTTGCTGTCGGTGCCGGTGCGCAGGAACAGCAGGATGCCGCCGCCCTGGAGGAGCAGGCCGAGGACGGCCGCCGGGCGCAGCCCGGAGCGGTTGATCAGCTTGGGCGCGAGGTTGACGGCGAGCAGGATCGCGGCGGCCATCGGGACGATCGCCAGGCCCGCCTGGAGGGCGCTGTAGCCGAGCACCTGCTGGAGGTAGAGCAGGGCGATGAACTGCCAGCCGATGGTGGCGCAGGCCCAGACCAGGCCGATGGTGTTGGCGGTGGACAGGGTGCGCGAGCGGAAGATCCGCAGCGGCAGCAGCGGGTCGGTGCGGCGCTGCTGGATGACCACGAAGACGACCAGCAGGACGACGGCGGCGATCAGCGAGCCGAGGGTGGCGGCGGAGCCCCAGCCGGCTTCGGGGGCGCGGACGAGTCCGAGGACGAGCAGCAGGACGCCTGCGGTGGCGGTGAGCGCGCCGGCCGCGTCGAAGCCGGGCCGTTCGCCGGTGCGCGCCTGGTCGGGGGCGACGGCGTAGTTGGTGACGGCGAGGACGAGCGAGGCGACGACGAAGGGGACGAAGAAGATGAGCCGCCAGTGCACTTCGGTCAGGACGCCGGAGAACACCAGGCCGGCCGCGTAGCCGCTGGCGCCGGTGAGGGAGAAGATGCCCATCGCGCGGGTGCGCTCGGGGCCCTCCTTGAACGTGGTGGTGATGATCGACATCGCCGCGGGGGCGATGAAGGCGGCGGCGACGCCCTTGATGACGCGGCTGACGACCAGCAGGGTGCCGTCGGAGACGAGCCCGCCGGCGAGGCTGACCAGGGCGAACACGGCGGTGGCCCAGAAGAACAGCCGGCGCCGACCGAAGAGGTCGGCGGCTCGGCCGCCGAGCAGCAGGAAGCCGCCGTAGGCGACGGCGTAGCCGGAGATGATCCACTGCAGCGTCTCCGGCCCGAGGCCGAGGTCCTGCTTGATCTCCGGCAGGGCGACACCCATCAGGGAGACGTCCATCGAGTCGAGGAAGAGCTGGGCGCAGAGCACCAGGAGTGCCAACCCCTTGTGCGCGCCGAGGGTGCGGGGCGCCGTGTCCGGCATCGGCCCTCTCCCAATCCATCTGGCAGACAATCGTCTGCATCTCAATCAAGTGGGCTGAACGTAGCAGTCAAATCATCTAGCGTCAAACAATCTCTGCGCCACGCGACCTCCAACACCCCTTGCATCTCCGCGAGTTGACTTCCTATTGTTTGATAATTGCCGAACCTTAGAAATATCGGCCCTACCCACGGGGGAGTTGCCCACCCATGCCCGAATCCGTCAGACGTCCCCGCCTGCCCTCGCTCACCGGCGTCAGATTCCTGATCGTGGTCCCGGTCTTCGCCTTCCACGCGGACATGGAGAAACCGTTCGGCGACGCGGGGGTCGCCGACGCCTACGCCTGGCTCGTCGCCAACGGCGCCTGGACCGCGATCAGCTGCTTCTTCGTCCTCAGCGGCTTCGTGATCACCTGGGGCTCGCGTCCCGACCACAGTGCCCGCGGCTTCTGGCGCCGCCGGGCCGCCAAGATCTACCCGCTGCACGTGCTCACCTGGGCCGCCGCGCTGGTGCTGCTCGCCGTGGCCGGCCACGCCGCGACCGCCCGCCAGGCCGTTCCCAACCTGTTCCTGGTGCACACCTGGAACCCGGACCGCGAGGTCTTCTCCAGCCTCAACGACGTCAGCTGGTCGATCTCCTGCGAGATCTTCTTCTACGCCGCCTTCCCGCTGCTGGTGCACTGGATCCGGAAGATCCGCCCCGAGCGGCTCTGGGCCTGGACCGCCGGGGTGATCGCCGCGGTCCTGCTCGTCCCGGCCGCCTCCGCCCTGCTGCCGGACCGTCCCCCGCTGCCCTTCGGCTCCGGCTCGGTGTGGCAGTTCTGGTTCGTCTACGTGTTCCCGCCGGTGCGGCTGCTGGAGTTCGTGCTGGGCATCCTGCTCGCCCGGATCGTCCTCACCGGCCGCCGGCTGCCGATCGGCGCCCTGCCCGCCGCCCTGCTCCTGATCCCGGCCCAACTCCTGGCCAAGCAGCTGCCGTTCCTGTGGGGACTGACCACCCCCGCGATCGTCCCGATCGCCCTGCTGCTGCCCGCGCTCGCCGCCCGGGACGTGGCCGGCCGGCGCACCTTCCTCACCTCCCGGCCGCTGGTCACCCTCGGCAGCTGGACCTTCGCCTTCTACCTGGTCCACCGGCTGATCCTGGACCACGGCCACCGCGCCCTCGGCGCCGGACGGACCTTCACCACCCCGGTCGCCGCCGCGCTGCTGCTCGGCGCGTTCGCCGCCGCCTGGCTGCTCGCCGGACTCCTGCACCGGTACGTCGAGCTCCCGGCCGTACGGCTGCTCGCCGCACCCCGCCGGCGCCCCACCGACGCCACGCCCCCGAGCCCCCCGGCCGGTCCCCCGGCCGGCCCGGCGCCCGCCCCCGACCCGGACACCGGCCGCCTGACCGAAGCCCCGACCACCTGATCCCGCACCCGCACCCGTACCACCCCGACCGGAACCACGACCGCCCGACCACGACCCCAGCGATCCCACCGAGAGGCAGACCGATGACCGACCAGGACCTCACCGCCTACCCCCTTCCGCTCTCCCCCTACGGCGAGCCGCCCGCCGAGTTCGCCGAACTGCGCGCCAAGTGCCCGGTCAGCCGGGTCCGGCTGCCCAGCGGCGACCAGGCCTGGCTGGTCACCGGCTACGACGAGGTCGTCTCCGCGCTCTCCGACCAGCGGCTGTCCCGGGCCGCGCTGCGCGAGCCGGGCGCCGTGCGCACCGTCTCCGGCGAGGACTTCTCCGACAACCCGTACAACCTGCTCAACCAGGAGGGCCCCGACCACGCCCGGCTGCGCCGGCTGATCTCCCCCGCCTTCACCCCGCGCAAGGCCGAGCGCTGGCGCTCCCGGGTGGTCGAGATCGCCGACGAGCTCATCGACCGCCTGGTCGAAGGTCCCCGGCCGGCCGACCTGCACCACGACTTCGCCGCCGTGCTGCCGGTCTGGGTGATCTGCGAGATGGTCGGCGCCCCGGTCGAGGACCGCCCGCTGCTCCAGCAGTGGACCGACCGGCTGGTCTCCATCACCGCCCACACCCCCGAGGAGCGGCTCGCCGCCCGCCAGGAGTCCGCCGCGTACGTCGCCGGGCTGGTCGCCGAACGCCGCGCGAACCCGGGCGAGGACCTGCTCTCCACCCTCATCTCGGCCCGCGACGACGAGGACCGCCTCGACGAGCGCGAACTGGTCTGGCTCGGCATCAACCTGCTGGTCGCCGGCCACGACACCACCGTCAGCGCGGTCTCCCGGGCGCTGTACCAGCTGCTGCGCCACCCCGACCAGTGGCGGCTGCTCACCGAACGCCCCGACCTGCTGGACAACGCGACCGAGGAACTGCTGCGCTACGCCCCGCCGTCCGAGATCGGCTTCATGCGGGTCGCCACCGAGGACCTGGAGCTGGCCGGCACCCCGGTCGCCAAGGGCGAGGGCGTCATCCCGGTGATGCACGCGGCCGGCCGCGACATCCGCCGGGTGGACGACCCCGAGCGGCTCGACCTCACCCGCGCCGACCCCAAGCACGTCGCCTTCGGCCACGGCGCCCACTACTGCCCCGGCGCGGGCGTCGCCCGGATGGAGCTCCAGGTCGCCTTCGGCACCCTGGCCCGCCGGCTGCCCTCGCTGCGGCTCGCGGTGCCCGCCGAGGAGGTCGAGTGGCTCGGCGGCCTGCTGACACTGCGTCCGAAGGCGCTGCCCGTCGAGTGGTGACGGGGCTCTGCGGACGCCCCGGCGACCCGGTCCGACGGCCCGTCCGTTGGGCCGGGTCGCCGCCCGCCGCCCGGCCATTGGGACGGGATCCGGTCCGTACCGACGCCCGAAGACGGAACACCTGTCCGATCCCGAGACTTGGGGCCAGCCGGTACCCCGCCCCCTCCGACCGGACCGCCCGCTCCGCCCAGGAACGAGGACCCATGCCCACCACGCCTCCCCTGGCCCTGACCGGCCACGACCTGACCCTCGCCGACATCGTCTCCGTCGCCCGGGCCCGCCCCGGCACCGCCGGACCGGTCCTCGCCCCCGCCGCCACCGGGAGGATGGCCGCCTCCGTCGCCCTCAAGGAGGACTGGCTGGCGCGCGGCATCCCGCTGTACGGCATCACCACCGGCTTCGGCGACTCCGTCGGGCGGCAGATCTCCGCCGACCGCGCCGCCGTGCTCCAGCGGAACCTGATCACCTACCACCTCAACGGCACCGGCCCGACCGCCGCGCCCGAGGTCGCCCGCGCCGTCCAGCTGATCCGCGCCAACTGCCTGGGGCGCGGCCCCTCCGCGATCCGGCCCGTCGTGGTCGACACCCTGCTGCGCCACCTGGCCGCCGACATCCTGCCGCTCATCCCCGAACGGGGCTCGCTCGGCGCCAGCGGCGACCTGGTCCCGCTCTGCTACCTGGCGCACGCCCTGCTCGGCGAGGGCGAGGTGCTGCACCGCGGCCGGATCCGCCCGGCCGCCGAGGCGCTCGCCGAGGAGGGCATCGAACCGGTGGTGCTCGCCGCCAAGGAGGGCCTGGCGCTGATCAACGGCACCTCCTTCACCTCCGCCTTCGCCGTCCTCGCCGCCCACGACGCAGCCGAACTCGCCGCCGCCGCCGACATCGCCACCGCCCTCGCCGTGGAGGCGCTGCACGGCAACGCCTCGCACTTCCACCCGTTCCTGCACCGCCAGAAGCCGCACCCCGGCCAGCTCGCCTCCGCCGCCGCGATCCGCGCCCTGCTCGACGGCTCCGAACTCGCCACCGACTACCGGGGCATCCTCGACCGCCAGGAACGCCTGGGCGACCGCGGATTCCTCACCCACGAGCACCGCATCCAGGACCCGTACTCGCTGCGCTGCGCCCCGCACGTCACCGGCGTGCTGCGGGACACCCTGGACTGGGTGCGGCCCTGGCTGGAGACCGAGGTCAACTCCTCCACCGACAACCCGCTGTTCGACACCGAGGAGGGCCTGCTGCACCACGGCGGCAACTTCTACGCCGGCCACGTCGGCCAGGCCATGGACGGCCTCAAGACCGCCGTCGCCAACACCGCCGACCTGCTCGACCGCCAGCTCGCCCTGCTGGTCGACCCCAAGTTCAGCCGCGGCCTGCCGCCCAACCTGATCGCCCCCGCCGCCGACACCGACGCCCACGCCGGGCTCCACCACGGCTTCAAGGGCATGCAGATCGCCGCCTCCGCGATCACCGCCGAGGCGCTCAAGACCGCCGCACCCGCCTCGCTGTTCTCCCGCTCCACCGAGGCGCACAACCAGGACAAGGTGAGCATGGGCACGATCGCCGCCCGCGACGCCCGTACGGTCGTCGAGCTCGCCCGCGAGGTCACCGCGATCCACCTGCTCGCCGTCGCCCAGGCGGTCGAGCTGCGCGGCCTGCGCAAGGCCTCGCCCACCCTCCAGAAGGTGCACGGACTGATCCGCGAGCAGGCCCCGTTCACCGACCGCGACCGGCGGATGGACGGCGACATCGCCGCCGTGGCGGGCCTGGTCCGGGACGGTTCGCTGCGCCGCGCCGCCGGGCTCCCGGAGCCCTTCGCCGCCTGAACCCCCGCCCTTCGCCGCCCGAACCCCCGCCGTTCGCCGTTCCCCCGCACCGGCACGTCCCCGACCGTGACTCCCACAGCTCGAGGAGCTATCGAAGATGCTGCTACTGCGCGACCCCGCCCAACGCCAGGACGCCGCCGAGCGCCTGGACTCCCACACCGCCCTGATCCACCGCACCTGGCAGGGCCAGGACCCGGCCGAACGCTACGGCGCCGAGCTGGCCACCACGCTGGCCGCCGCCGTGCGCTCCCCGATGTACGCCGGCACCCTCGCCGGGGAGCTCGCCGAGCGGCTGCGCTCGGACACCCCGCTGACCCCGGCCGAGGCCCTGGACGCCTTCGCCGCGCTGCCCTTCCTCGGCAAGAAGGAACTCGGCGGCCACGGCGCCGGCGCGTTCACCCGCCCGCTGTCGGAGTTCCTGCACTACTACGAGTCCTCCGGCACCACCGGCGACCCGGCCCCCGCCCCCAAGGCGGTGGACGACCTGCTGGTCAACACCCTCAACATCGGCGAGATGTGGGGCCGGCTGCTGCGGCCCGCCGACGTCGCCCTGATCCTCATCAACGCCCCCTTCGCGCCCGCCGCCTACCAGTTCGAGAAGGTGCTGGAGTACCTCGGGGTGATGTCCTTCCGCCCCTGGGTGGACAACATCACCGGCGACTACACCCGGGTGCTGCGCCTGATCTCCGAACTGAACGCCAACGTCTACGTCGGGCCGCCGTCCCGGCTGCTGGAGCTGGCCCAGTTCTCCCAACGGAACGGCCTGCCGCTGCCCCGCTTCGACCGGCTGCTGCTGATGGCCGAACAGACCGGCCCCAGCTTCGTGCGCCACCTCGAACGCCTCACCGGCGGCACCGCCTACGTCGGCTCGTACGGCTCCTCGGAGACCGGCACCCTCGCCGTCACCTGCGAACACCGCCGGCTGCACCTGCAGTTGCAGAGCTACCTGCTGGAGATCGACGACGGCGACCGCACCACCGTGCTCGGCCCGGACACCGACCCGGTGCAGGGCGAGCTGATCGTCACCACCCTGGACATCCCCTCCCGCCCGCTGCTGCGCTACCGCACCGGCGACCTGGTCCGGATCGAGACCGATCCCTGCGAGTGCGGCATCCGGCTGCCCGTCCTGCGCACCCTCGGCCGGGCCCAGGACGTCCTGCTGCTCGCCGAGAACAACATCCGCCAGGACGACCTGGAGGAGGCGCTGTGGGCCGAGGCCCTGCCCGGCGCCTCGGTGTTCAACTACATGCTGGTGCTGCGCGGGAAGTCCCTCGTCTGCCTGGTCACCACCGACGGCACCCCGGACGGCTCCTGGTCGAAGGTGCTGGAGCAGCGCCTCGCCCCGCTGTTCGAGGAGTACACGGTGACCGTCCACCCGGTGGAGAAGCTGCCCCCGCTGGCCTCGCTCGGCCAGTACCTGGGCTGGAAGCTCTCCCGGGTCCTGGACCTCAACGAGGAGGCCAACTGGGGCCGGCTGCCCGCGCCGCTCACCTCACTGGTGCGCGAGTCGCTGGCCCAGGTCGCCCAGGCCACGGGGGTGGAGGCATGAGCGGCCTCGCCGGGCTGGTGTCGCGCAGCGGGGATGTGCGCGAACAGGCCCGACTCGTCCAGGAGTTCACCGACACCCTGACCCACCGCGGCCCGCGCCGCGGCGGCACCTGGCTGGCCCGGCACGCGGGCCTCGGCCACCGCCAGTTCCACACCGGGCCCCGCAACGACGTGCCCCAGCCCTGGTTCCCGCCCGAGCTGGACCCGGCCCCGGCCGTCATCGCCTTCTCCGGCGAACTGCTCAACCCCGGCCCGCTGCACACCGCGCTGACCGCCCGCGGCCACCGCATCCGCAACGGCTCGGACGCCGAACTCGTCCTGCGCGCCTACCTGGAGTGGGGCGCCGACGCCGCCGACCGGCTGGTCGGCGGCTACGCGGCGGCGATCTGGGACGCCCGCACCGAGGAGCTGGTGCTGATCCGCGACCGGCTCGGCGTCGAGCCGCTCTACTGGGCCGAACTCCCGGACGGTTCGCTGGCGTTCGGCTCCGAACCGAAGGCCCTGCTGGCCGCCGGGCTGCCCGCCGAGGTGGACGCGAACGGTCTGGTGGACGTCCTCACCGTCGCGCTCAAGCGCCCCGGCGACGCCGTCTACCGCGGCCTGCACGAGGTCCGTCCCGGGTGGCTGCTGGTCGCCGGTCCGAACGGCGTGCGCCACCGGCGCTACTGGGCCCCGGAGGCCGCCGAGCACACCGACGACGAGGCGACCACCGTCCGGCGGGTGCGCGCCCTGCTCGCCGACACGGTGCGCCGGCAGTCCGCCGACACCGGGGTCAAGCCCGGCGCCCTGCTCTCCGGCGGCCTGGACTCCAGCGCCATCGTCGGCCTGGCCGCGGCCGGCGGCGACAAGATCGCCACCTACTCGGTCGACTTCGCGGGCAGCGAGACCGACTTCAAGGCGGACGCCCTGCACGTCAGCCGGGACGCCCCGTACGTCCGGGCGGTGGTCGACCACGTAGGCACCAGGCACACCGAGATCCTGCTGGACGCCCCCTCGCTGCTCGACCACCTGGGCGCCACCCTGCGCGCCCGCGACCTGCCCGGCGTCGGCGACCTCGACGTCTCGCTGCACCTGCTCTTCCGCGAGGTGCGCGGCCACGCCGAGGTGGTGCTCTCCGGTGAGGGCGCGGACGACGTCTTCGGCGGCTTCCCCTGGTTCACCGCCGAGGCCGACCGCCCGACCGCCAACTTCCCGTGGTCGGCCGGGATCACCGACCGCAGCGGGATGCTCTCCGCCGAGCTGCGCCGACACCTGGACGTGGACGCGGAGGTGGCCGCCCGCTACGGCGAGGCGCTCGCCGAGGTCCCGCGGCTGGCGGGCGAGTCGGGCGCGGACCGCCGGCTGCGCGAGGCCTTCCACCTCCAGCTCACCCGTTTCCTGCCCTTCCTGCTGGACCGCAAGGACCGGATGAGCTTCGCGGCGGGCCTGCTGGTCCGGCTGCCGTTCACCGACCACCGGCTGGTCGAGTACGTGTGGAACACCCCGTGGGCGCTCAAGCGGCTCGGCGGCCAGGAGAAGGGCCTGCTGCGCGAGGCGGTCGCCGATCTGCTGCCCGCCGAGGTGGTGCGGCGGCAGAAGAGCGGTTTCCCGTTCGGGCAGAGTCCGGAGTACCTGGAGGCGGTCCGCGAGGCCGTCCGCGCCCTGCTCGCCGACCGCGACTCGCCCGCCCTTCCGCTGCTGAACGCCGACGCGCTGCGCGCCCAGGTGGACGGCGGCGGCTGGCACACCGGCACCTTCACCCCGCCGCCCTGGCTGCCGCGCGCCCTGCTGCTGGACGCCTGGCTGCGGACGTACGGCGTCCGCGTGGTGCTCTGACCCTCCGACCGCACCGCACGCGCCGCCCGTACCCCCCGCTCCACCGGGGTACGGGCGGCGCCGCGTTCGCCCCGGACACGACCCCCGGGCGCGACCCTGCCACGCCCCGGACACAACCCCCGGGCACGACCCCGGACACGCCCCGGGCGGAACGCCGACGGGCCGGCCGCCCCCGCAGGGGTGACCGGCCCGTCGGCGTGCGCGGGTGCGTCAGGCCCGCTTCCCCCAGGCAGTGAAGACCGCGAGGGAGAGGTCCCGGAACTGCGGGTCGGCGAGCTCCCGGTACGCCGCCTCGAAGTCCTCCTCGGTGGCGAGCCCGGCGGCCACCACGGCCGGCCGGGTCTGCTCCAGGGTGAGCCGCCACCACTCGGCCTCGTCGTCCCCGCCGGCGATCAGCTGGAAGCGCGCGTCGTGGCCGAGGCCGCTCAGCCCCTTGCCCTCCAGCGGCACCGGCAGGCTGCGCGCCCATTCGGTGTCGGTGCCCACCGCGGTCTCCAGGTGGCGGCGGAAGGCCCGCAGCACGGTCCGGTAGCCGGGGTGCGGCGAGTCCTTGATCGGGAAGAAGGCCGGCTCCTCCAGCACCAGCGTCCCGCCCGGGGCCAGCCACTGGACCAGCCGCTCCACCGCCTTCTCCGGGTCGGGCAGGTGGATCACCACGTACCGGGCGTGGATGAAGTCGAAGGAGGCGGGCGGGAAGTCGTCGGTGTAGACGTCGTGGCGCAGCACCCGCACACCGTCGGCGGCGAGTTCGTCCAGGAAGGTGGTGTCGAGGTCGGTCACGGTGACCTCGGCGCCCTGCTCGGCCAGCCAGCGGGCGACCGAGCCGCCGCCTCCGCCGACCTCCAGCACCCGGTGCCCGGCCCGCAGGCCGAGCCCCCGGAAGCGGCTGCGGGTGTGCTCGTCCAGGACGGACTCCAGCAGTCGCAGCCGGTGCAGTTCGGTGTCCACGGCGTGGCTGAAGACCCCGTCGCGGTAGCGCTCCTCCTTCCACTCCCAGCGTTCGCCGGTGGCCCCGGCGAAGACGGACTCCGAGTCGGTCTGTACGGTCATGGGCTTCTCCTGTGATCGCGGTCGAGCGTGTGGACGGACGTGCGGACGGACGTGCGGACGGACGTGCGGACGGACGTGCGGACGGGGGTCAGACGAAGGCGAGGACGCGGACCGGGCCGCCGGTCCCGCCGAGGTGCTTGGGCGCGCCGACCACGGCGACCGCGCCGAGGTCGGGCACGGTGTCGAGCCCGGCGAGGCACTCGATGGCGTACTTGCCGGCCGGCAGCAGCACCCGGTGGGTGTCCGGGTCGGCCGGGCGGGTGCCGGGGTCGAGGCTGATCGAGTCGGTGCCGACGCCCACCACCGTGCGCTCGGTGACCAGGAAGTGCGCGGCCTCCACCGAGATCCCGGGGAAGCGGTAGAGCCCTTCCGCGGGGTCGAGGTTGAGGAAGGCGCCGGGGGTGTCGATCCGGTGCGCCCAGTCGTTGTCGACGGCGAGCAGCGCGCCGTCGGGGATGCGGCCGTTGCGGCTCTCCCACGCCAGCAGGTCGTCGACGGTCAGTTCGGTGACGTGGTCGCGGGCGGCACGCTCGCCGATCCGGACCACGGCCAGCGGTGCGACCAGGGTGTCGGCCGGGATCTGGTGGGTGGCCAGGCCGTCGTCGTCGAAGTGCGAGGGCGCGTCGAGGTGGGTGCCGATGTGCTCGTTGTAGGTGAGCTCGAAGGCGTTGTACTCGTGCTCGGCGAGGTTGGCGAGCCGCTTGATCTCCATCGGCTTGACGTACAGCTCGAACACCGGCCAGTCCGGGCCGACCACGTGGGTGAGGTCCCGGACGGCCCCGCGCGGCAGGCTGATCGGGGCTCTGGCCCGGAGCGGTGCCGAGACCTCGGCGGGCCCGGCGGCGACGGGCCCGGTGGCGGTGTGGCCGGTGGCGCCGGCCACCGTTTCCGGTGAGCACATGGGATTCCCCTTCCTTGAGAACGTCTACAGAAAAACAATCTCCTGAACGCGTTATGCTGATGGCCCCGCCCGCAGAAGGAGTTCCGATGGCCACCGCCCCGCGGACGCCCCGCCTCGCCTCGCCCAGCCGGACGGACGACGGGGGCGAGCGTCGGCAGTACTTCGCGACGCTCACCCGGGAGCGCCCGGACATCGCGCTCTGCCGGGCCACCACCGTGGTCGCCCGGGCCATCGACGAGGAGCTGACCGGCGCCCGGCTGACGGTGGCCCAGCACCTGGTGCTGAAGATGCTGGACGCGGTCGGGGCCTGCTCCCAGCAGGAGTTGAGCGAGCAGCTGCGGATCGACCGCAGCGTGATGGTCGGCTGCATCGACGGCCTGGAGAGCTCCGGACTCGTCGTCCGCGAGCGTCACCCGCGCGACCGCCGCGCCTACGCCGTCACCATGACCGAGGTCGGTTCGCGGGCCCTGGCCGAGGCGGAGGCGGGAATCGCCCCGATGATGGACCGGGTGTTCGCCGCGCTCACCGCGGAGGAGCGGGACACGCTGATCCGGCTGACCCGCAAGCTCCTCGACGTCCAGCCGGGCGGGTGAGCCCCGGAGCGGGGCGGGCGGACCCGTTATCCGATCAGCGCCTGGTTGACCAACTGCCGCAGGCGTCCGTGCAGTTGGTGCGCACTGGAGGGCATCAGCTGGGTCAGGAACAGCACCGTCAGCCGCTCCGCCGGGTCCACCCAGAAGATGGTGGACGCGGCGCTGTGCCAGCCGTACTCCCCGGCACTGGCCGGCACCCCGGCGGCGGCCGGGTCCTGCACCACCGCGAAGCCGAGCCCGAAGCCGACCCCGGCGGTGGGCATCTCGGAGAACACCGGCCGCCCGACGCTCTTCAGGTCCCCGCCGCCGGGCAGGTGGTTGCGCAGCGCGTGCCGCAGGGTGTGCCGGCCGAGCACCCGTACGCCCTGGTACTCGCCCTCACCGAGCAGCATCTGGCTGAACCGGTGGTAGTCGGCGAGCGTGGTGACCAGTCCGGAGCTGCCGGAGAGGCAGTGCGGCTCGCGCAGCACGTCACCGCCGAAGGCGTCGTTGCGGACGGCCTTCCCGCTCGCCGGGTCGACGACGTAGAAGCCGGCCAGCCGGTCGGCCTTGTCGGCGGGGACGTGGAAGCCGGTGTCCGCCATGCCGAGCGGGCCGAGCACCCGCTCGGCCAGGAACTCGTCCAGCCGCCTGCCGGAGGCGACCTCGATCACCCGCCCGAGCACGTCGCTGGAGGCGCCGTAGTTCCAGGCGGTGCCGGGCTCGAAGAGCAGCGGGAAGGAGGCCCACTTGGTGACGCACTGGGCGAGGTCGAGGCCGGGCGCAGTGGTCCACTCGAAGCCGTTGGCGGTGTAGATCTCGTCCACCGGGTGCGCCCGGTGGAAGCCGTAGGTCAGGCCGGAGGTATGGGTGAGCAGGTGCACGATCCGGATCGGCTCGGCGGCGGGAACGGTGACCGGCCGGGAGGCCGGCCCGCGCTGGTAGACCCGGACGTCGGCGAACTCCGGCAGGTAGCGGGAGACCGGGTCCTGGAGACCGATCGCGCCCTCCTCCAGCAGCACCAGCGCGGCCACCGAGGTGACCGGCTTGGTCATCGACCAGGACCGGTAGATGGTGTCCGGGGTCTGCGGCAGGCCCTTCTCGACGTCGCGGTGCCCGTATCCGGCGAGGTGGGCGACCTTCCCGCCGCGGGTCACGGCGAGCTGCCAGCCGGGCAGCCGGCCGTCGTCCACGTAGGCCCGGAGGTAGGAGTCGATCCGGCGCAGCCGCTCGGGGTCCAGCCCGACCTCGGCCGGTTCGACTTCGACTTTGATCTGCGACATGGCGTCCTCTCGCGGTCGAGCACTCTCGTCATGTTTCGAATGTTCGAAGATAGTGGAAGCATAGAAAGAATCAACTCGGCACACAAGAGCGGAACTTGAGATCCCGTCCGGTCCACCCACTGGACTTCGAATGTTGCGCAAGCTTCGAACCATTAATAGGATCCGGAAGGATCCGCACCCCCTTCCGACCCGACCGGAGCTGGAGCCCCGCCCATGCCGCCCCTCACGCTTTCCATCGACGAACTCCTCACCACCACCCGGGCGGTGCGCAAGCGGCTCGACCTCACCCGCCCGGTCGAACGCGAGCTGATCGAGGAGTGCCTGGCCCTGGCCACCCAGGCCCCCACCGGCCGCAACCGCCAGCGCTGGGACTTCATGATCGTCACCGATCCCGCCAAGCGCTCCGCGATCGCCGACCTCTACCGGCTCGGCCTGGTCCGCCCCCGCCAGCAGGTGGTCGGCACCGGCGTGGACCGCACCGTCGGCGACCAGCTGCGCCGGCTCCGGCTCGCCGAGAGCGCCCAGCACCTCTTCGACCACCTGCACGAGGTCCCGGTCCTGGTGATCCCCTGCGTCCGGATCGAGGGCCGGCACGAGGTCGACTCCTTCGTCGGCCAGGCCAACACCTGGGGCTCGATCATCCCGGCCACCTGGCAGTTCATGCTCGCCGCCCGCTCCCGCGGCCTCGGCACCGCCTGGACCACCCCGCACCTGCACTACGAGCGCGAGGCCGCCGAGATCCTCGGCATCCCCTACGAGACCGTCCTGCAGGCCGCGCTGATCCCGCTGGCCCACACCATCGGCACCGACTTCCGCCCCGGCCCCCGGGTCGGCACCGAGCAGATCGCCCACTGGGACGCCTGGTAGTCCCCCTGGTGGCACCGCGCCCACCGGGAAGTTCTTGACCATCGATCAGGCCGATCTTTAGGATGGCTTCCATGTTCCGGGAATGTCGAGTCAACGGCCTTGCTGCCGCAGCGACTTCCGACTGCGCGACGCACCGCTGCCGCTGTCGCCCCTGAACTCTCCTCCCGCGTCCGCGCACCGACCGCGCACCGAATCGACGCCGGAAAAGAAATCTCCTCTCATCATCACGATTCCGCCCCCGCGGTGGTGCCCCCACGCACCCCGCCGATTCCGGCTGCCCGGAGTCCCGGAATCTCGACGGCAAGGAGAACGAACATGAGCCTGTCCCTCTACCGCCCCGCCGACCCCGCCGATCCCACCGGCCCCACCGTCCGCGTACTCATCTGCGCCGCCTCACCACTGCTGCGCACCGGGCTGCGCACCATCCTGCAGCGCTCACCCGGGCTGCAGCCCCTGACCGAGCTGTCCACCACCGCCAGGATCGCCCAGGCCTGCGCCGCCAAACGCCCGGACGTGGTCGTCATCGACGCCGACATGCCCGGCATGGAGGCCTGCGAGGTCAAGAAACTCACCTCCGACCGGGGCACCACAGCCCAGGGCGCTGGGCAGCCCGGCGTCATCCTGCTGGTCCGCCCCGGCGACCCGGAGCGGATGCTCGACTACCTCAGAGCCGGCGCCCGCGGCCTGGTCCTGCGCGACGGGCCCGAGTCCGACATGGTGCACGCGGTCCGCGCGGTCGCCGCCGGGAACGCGCTGATCTCCCCGCCGATCACCGCCGAGGTGGTCACCGAGATGGCCCGCCGACTGCCCGGGCCTCCGCTGCACACCCCACCGCTGCTCCATCTGCTCACCCCGCGCGAACAGGAGGTGCTCACCCTGATCGCGGGCGGGCTGTCCAACGCCGAGATGGCCGCCGAGCTCCACCTCAGCGAGAAGACCGTCAAGTTCCACGTCTCCAACGTGCTCGGCAAGCTGCGCGTGCGCAGCCGGGCCCAGGCCATGGTCTACGCCCGGTCGGGACACCGGGCGGCCGGATAGGGGGCGCGCGGCGTCACGTCTGCGGGGCCAGGGCCCGCAGCGTGTCGCGCATCCCCTCAGGCCCGGGGCCGAACTCCGGCACCGGCAGCACCGCCAGCAGCGGCGTGTCTACCCCCGCCGCCGCGAACTGCGCGACCCGCTCCCGGCACTCCCCCGGGGAGCCGTGGATCAGCAGCGCGTCGATCAGGTGCTCGGGCACCGCCTCGCACGCGCCGTGGAAGTCGCCCGCCGCCCACGCGGCGTGCGAGGCGGCCAGCTCCTCGCCGCGCCCCAGCCAGTCGTGGAAGCCGCCGTACGTCCGGGCGTTGAGGATCGGCCCGAGCAACTGCCGCCCCTGCCACCGGGCGTGGTCGCGGTCCTTGGTCGGGCAGACGAACAGCCGGGCCACCACCTCCTTGGTGCGGCCCTCCTCGCCCATCGCCTCCCGTACCCGCGGTACGTCCGCGACCGCCAGGAAGTTGGTCACCAGCCCGTCCGCCTCCCGGCCGGCCAGCCGCAGCATCTGCGGGCCGAGCGCGCCCATCATCACCGGCGGCACCGGGTCGGGCCGCAGCGCCGGGGTGTACCCCTCGATGGTGAAGGAGTCGAACGCGCCCCGTACCGTCCGCCCGGCCAGCGCGTGCTTCAGGAACCGCACGGTGTCGCGGACCTGACGGTACGGATGCTCGAAAGGGATGCCGTTGATCCGGGTGACGAACGGCGGGCCGGAGGAGCCGACGCCCACCACCACCCGGCCGGGAGCGGCCTCGGCCAGCGAGGCGACCGTCATGGCGAGCAGCGCCGGTCCTCGGGTCTGCACCGGCACCACCCCCGTGCCCAGCCGCAGCGCGGGTGCCCAGGCCGCGGCGAGCGCCAGCGGGGTGAAGCCGTCGTAGCCCGCCGCCTCCCCGGTCCACACGTCGGTGTAGCCCAGGTCGGGCAGTTCCTCGACCAGTGCGCGGTGGCGGTGCAGCGGGACGCCGCGCAACGGGAGCGTCAGACCGTAGCGGCCCACGGGCACCTCCCGGCGGTTCGCTCGCGGCGTTCACTCATCGGGTGTCCTTCCGCGGGAACGGCGGTGCGGGCCGGCCCCATTGCCTAAGATTGGATAGTACGCCAAAGTTCGAACAATCCATCGCACGACCAGGACGACCAAGGAGCCGCCATGCGGACCCCGAGCCACCCGGCCACCGACTCCATCCAGCTCGCCGGCATCTTCCACGCCCTCAGCGACCCGGCCCGACTCTCCATCGTGACGGGCCTGTCCGAGGTCGACGAGCAATGTTGCAGCGACCTGGACGTCCCCCTGTCCAAGTCGACCCTCTCGCACCACCTCAAGGTGCTGCGCGAGGCCGGCGTCACCACCACCCGGGTCGAGGGCACCCGCCGGCTGATGTCACTGCGCCGGGACGACCTCGACCTGCGCTTCCCCGGCCTGCTGGACGCCGTTCTGGACGCCGCGACCCGTGAGCCCGCCGGCGCCCACTGATTCTCCCCGACACTCCCGGGGCGGCTCTTCGGCCGTACGACCGGTCTGTGCCCCGGCCTTTGGACCTGAATCGGCCCCGCCCGGCCCCACCGGGCGCGCCGGTGGACCAGGCTTGCCGCGTCCCTGCCGTCCGCAGCCCGCCCTGGAGGCCGCCGTGCCCGCCGACACCCGCGCCCACGAGAGCGCCGCCCACGCTCACGACGCCCCCGCTCACGAGGCCGCCGCCCGCGCCGCCCTCGACGCCTTCCTCGACGCCCTCAACAGCCGCGACCTGACGGCCTGGGCGCGGACCCTGCACTACCCGCACGTCCGGGTGCACGAGGGCGAGGTGACGGTCTGGGAGGACGAGGCCGGCTACGTCGAGCGGTCCGCCCCCGAGCTGGCCCTGCTGGTCGCCTCCGGCTGGTCCCGCAGCGGCTGGGAGAGCGTCGAGCTGAGCCAGTCCTCCCCCGACCAGGTGCACGCCCTGGTCCGCTTCGCCCGCTACGACGCGGCCGGGGAGCGCACCGGCTCCTTCGACTCGGTCTACGTGCTCACCCGGCGCTCCGAGCGCTGGGGCGTGCTGGCCCGGATCGGCTTCCCGGCCGCCTGACCGCGGCACCCCCGGCCGCGGGAACGCCCCGGACACGACGACGGGGCCGGCCCGGGAAGTCCCCGGCCGGCCCCGCCGCGACGCGCGCTCAGGCCGCTATCGGCCGCTGGCTGCGCACCGCCTGGAGCAGCCCGATGGCCATCCAGTTCGCGAACATCGAGGAGCCGCCGTACGAGACGAACGGCAGCGGGATGCCCGCGACCGGCATGATGCCCAGGCACATCCCTATGTTCTCGAAGGCCTGGAAGGACAGCCAGGCGATGACCCCGGCCGCCACGATCGTCCCGTACAGGTCGGTCGCCTGCCGGGCGATCCGGCAGGCCCGCCAGAGGATGACGCCGACCAGCGCGATGATCGCCAGCGCCCCGACGAAGCCCAGCTCCTCGCCGGCCACGGTGAACACGAAGTCGGTCTGCTGCTCCGGCACGAACTGCCCGACGGTCTGGGTGCCGTGGAACAGCCCCTTGCCGGTCAGCCCGCCCGAGCCGATCGCGATCCGGGCCTGCGCGGTGTTGTAGCCGACGCCGTTCGGGTCCAGCTGCGGGTTCGCGAAGGCGGCGAAGCGGTCGATCTGGTACTGGCTCAGCAGTCCGAACTTCCAGATCGCCACGCACCCGGCGGTGCCCGCCACCAGCAGGCCGAGCACCCAGCGGTTCGCCGCGCCCGAGCCGAGCAGGATGCCCAGCACGATCGCGGCCATCACCATCACCGAGCCGGCGTCCGGCATCAGCAGCACTATGCCCATCGGCAGCCCGGCCCAGAGCAGTCCCCGGAACACCGCCCGGTGCGAGGGGAACTCCCGCTCCCCCGCGTCCACCTGGTCCGACAGCACGACCGCCATCGCCAGCACGATGCCGAGCTTCGCGAACTCGGCCGGCTGGATCGAGAAGCCGCCGCCGAGCTGGATCCACGAGTGCGCGCCGTTGATGGTCGAGCCCAGCGGGCTGAGCGTCGCCAGCAGCATCAGGAGCACGCCGACGTACAGGAACGGCACGATCGTGCGGAAGCGCCGACTCCCTATCGCTATCACCACGGAGCACAGCACCAGCCCGACCACGAAGTTGGTCAGGTGCCGGTACAGGAAGTACTGCGGGTCCCCGTGGGTGAGCGAGTCGCGCCCGCGGGTGGCCGACCAGACCAGCAGCGAACTGCCGGCCGAGAGGGCCAGCGCGGCCAGCAGCAGTATCCAGTCCAGCCGCCAGAGCGGGGAGTCCTTGGCCAGGGCCTTGGAGACCCCGCTGCGCTGCGGCGCCAGCCGCAGCTGCCGGTACGAGCCGTAGGAGGTCATGCCCGTCCCCTTCCCGGTCCGCGCGTGGGTTCGAGCGCGGCGTTGGCCGCGGTGTACGACGCCGGACGGTCGGCCGGCGGCGCCTGGTCGAGGAAGGCCGTCGCCGGGGCCGGCTGCGCGGCGGCCGCGTCGAGCAGCGCCGGAGCCGGTGCGGCGGCCGGCGCCTGGGCGCCCGGCGCCGCGTCGGCGCCGTAGGAGACCGGCTTGATGATCGCGGTGCCGTCCGGGTTGAACTTCGGCAGCTCGGCCTGCGGCGCGGGAAGCAGCGCCTTGCCGGTGTCGATGCCGCCCTTGTCGTCCACGCCGTACAGCGCCTGGTAGATCCGGCGGATGGCGTCGCCGGAACCGCCGGAGCCGGTGCCGCCCTGGCTTATCGTCATGACGACGGCGTAGTCCTTGCTGTACGTGGTCAGCCAGGAGGTGGTCTGCTTGCCCTCGACCTCGGCGGTGCCGGTCTTGGCGTGCAGCGTGATCTTGTCCTGCGGCCAGCCGTTGAACTTCCAGGCGGCGGTGCCGCTCTTGATGACGCTCTCGGTGGCCTGGTTGATGTAGCTGAGCAGCTTCTCGTCGCCGGGGAACCTGGCGTCCTCGTGCGGGGCGATCTCGCGGACGAGGTCCCCGCCCGGGCTTATCACCGCCTTGGCGATGGTCGGCCGGTAGAAGGTGCCGCCGTTGGCCAGCGCCGAGTAGATCCGGGCCATCTGGACCGGGGTGACGAGGGTGTCGCCCTGGCCGATCGCGAAGTTGACGGCGTCACCGGCGCGCATCTGGTAGCCGTCGACGCAGTTCTCCCGGGCGATCTGGTCGGAGTAGCTGTTGCCGCCCTTCTGCCCCTGGGCGCACCAGGCGTCCTTGTTGTTGTCGTAGAAGGACTGCTTCCACTGCCGGTCCGGCACCCGGCCGGTGACCTCGGACGGCAGGTCGATGCCGGTCTTGGCGCCGAGGCCGAACTCGTGGGCGGTCTTGAAGAACCAGTCGCCCGGCTCCTTCTTGGGCTTGATGCCGCCGTCCTTCAGCCACTGGTCGTACGCCAGGCCGTAGAAGACGGTGTCGCAGGAGACCTCCAGCGCCTTCTCCAGGGAGATCTGGCCGAAGTTCTCGCTCTCGAAGTTCTTGAACTCGCGGCCGCCGATGGTCATGCTCTTCGGGCAGTCGTAGTGGCCGTCCAGCGAGTAGCCGGCCTGCACGGCGGCGGTGGTGGAGATGACCTTGAAGGTCGAGCCGGGGGCGGACTGACCCTGTATGGCCCGGTTCAGCAGCGGGAAGTTGGAGTCCTTGCTGGTCAGCGACTGGTAGTCCTTGCCGCTGATGCCACCCACCCAGAGGTTCGGGTCGTAGGTCGGGGCGCTCGCCATCGCGACGATCCGCCCGGTGTGCACGTCCATCACCACGGCGGCGCCGGAGTCGGCCTCGTAGTTGCGGTTGGTGACCTTGTCGAAGGTGTTCCGGGCGTCGTTCATGGCCTGCGCCAGGTTGTCCTCGACGACCTTCTGCACCCGGGCGTCGATGCTGGTGACCAGGTTGTCGCCGGTCTGCGGGGCGACGGTGCCGGCGTTGCCGATCACCCGGCCGAGGTTGTCCACCTCCAGCTTGGTGATGCCCGCGGTGCCGCGCAGGTCGCGGTCGTACACCGACTCCAGGCCGGCCCGCCCGATCTGGTCGGCCGGCAGGTAGCGGTCCAGGCCGCTCCTGCCGGCGGTCTTGCTGACCTCCTCGTCGGTGACCGGCGAGAGGTAGCCGAGCACCTGGGCCATGTTGGCGCCCTCGGCGCCGGTGTAGCGGCGCACGGCGGTGGGCTGCGCGGTGACCCCGGGGAAGTCCTCGCGGCGCTCCATTATCTGCATCGCCTGCTGGGTGGTCGCCTCCTTGGTGACCGGGATCGGCTGGTACGGCGAACCGTTCCAGCACGGCTGCGGGGTCTTGGCGTCGCAGAGCCGGACCTTCTCCTGCACGTCCTTGGCGGGCATCCCCAGCACCTCGGCCAGCCGGGACAGCACCGCCTTGCCGCCGTCCTTCTGCTGGAGCAGCGAGGTGCGGCTGACCGAGACCACCAGCCGGGTCTCGTTGCCGGCCAGCACCCGCCCGGAGGCGTCCAGGATCTCGCCGCGGACGGCCGGCTCGACCACCTCGCGGATGTGGTTGCCGGTCGCCTTCGCGGTGTATTCCTTGGCGTTGCGGATCTGCAGGTACCACAGCCGCCCGCCGAGGGTGGCGAGCAGCGACAGCACCAGGATCTGCAGCACCACCAGACGGATCGTCACCCGTCGGGTGCGGCCGGTCTCGGGGATGTTGCTCACGTCTCGTGCGCTCCAGGATGCGGGGAGGTCGGGTGGTCGGGGCCGGGCCGGTTACGGGCGGCGGACGAAGCCGGGCACGCGCCGCTTCTTGTACGACGGGCCCGTCGAGGCCTCGCGGGTGGTGCGGTAACGGGCCAGGGTGCCGAGGCCGGAGCTGCCCTCGTCGTCGTCCGCCGCGGCCACCGGGTCGCGCCCGAAGCGGCGGCCGAGGTACATCACCAGCGGCACCACGAAGGGCGCCAGCAGCAGGTCGTAGAGCAGGGCGCTGATCACCAGTCCGCCGAGGCCGACGTGCCGGGCCGCGGTGTCGCCGACCAGGGCGCCCACCATCGCGTAGAGCAGCGTGGAGGCGACCGCCGCGGCACCGACCACCAGCAGCGAGCCGGCCACGGAGCGCTGGCGGCCGTGGTCCGGGCGCAGCAGTCCGGCGGCGTAGCCCATCAGGCAGAGCACCAGCGCGTAGCGGCCGATCGCGTGGTCGGAGGGCGGTGCGAGGTCGGCCAGCAGGCCGCCCGCGAAGCCGACCAGGCAGCCGCCGGTGGGCCCGTAGACCATGGCCAGGCCGACCACGACGAGCAGCAGTATGTCCGGGGTGGCTCCCGGGAGCTGGAGCCGGCCGAAGACGCTGACCTGGAGGATCAGGCCGAACAGCACGAGGCCGGCGGAGACGGGGATGCGGGCGAGGCGCATGGCTCAGTTCCCCCCAGTGGGCTTGGCGGGCGGGGCGGCGGGCGCGGAGGCCGGGACCTGTCCGGGCACGGAGGCCGGGACCTGGCCCGGCGCGGCGGCCGGCTGGCCCGCGGCGGGCGCCGGCGGCAGGACGGCGTCGCGCGGGTCGGCGCGCGGCGGCACGACCACCACGCCGACCAGGTCCAGCCGGGTGAACTGGACGAAGGGCTCGACCATGACGGTCTTGGTC
This sequence comes from Kitasatospora sp. NPDC058048, assembly GCF_042885555.1. Classification (NCBI taxonomy): domain Bacteria; kingdom Bacillati; phylum Actinomycetota; class Actinomycetes; order Kitasatosporales; family Streptomycetaceae; genus Kitasatospora; species Kitasatospora sp. NPDC058048. The sequence continues at coordinate 41,538 of NZ_JBHVRT010000058.1, forward strand.
AGCTGGCCGGCGTTGGCCTGGACCTCGACGACCTTGCCGACCGGGACGCCGGGCACGAACGGGCGGCCGCTCTGCGAGCCGAAGGTGACCAGCCGGTCGCCGGCCTTGACCTGGGCCTTGCCGTTGAGCAGCGAGACCTTCATCGGGCTGTCGCCGCCGCCGGAGGCGAAGCCGATCTCGCCGGTGCCCTCCAGCCGGGTGCCGGCCGAGAAGCCGGGGTCGGAGGCGAGCAGCACGGTGGCGGTGGTCGGGGCGACGGTGGTGATCCGGCCGACCAGGCCCTGACCGTTGATCACCGTCATGTCGCGGGTGAGGCCGTCGTCGCTGCCGGCGTCGATGGTGATGGTCCAGGAGAAGCCCTGGGCCGGGCCGATCGCGATGACCTGGGCCGCCTTGACGGTGTAGCCGCCGGCGCCGGCGGTGCGCAGCAGGTCGTCCAGCTGCTTGGTGCGCCCGGTGGCCATGTCGGAGGAGGCGAGCTTCTGCCGCAGTTCGGTGTTCTCGCGGGCGAGCTGGTCGGTGCGGCCGCTGTCGGTGGCCGCGTCCCGGAAGGCGCGGACGGTGTCGGCGACCGGGTCCACGACGGTGGCGGCTCCGCGCTCGACCGGTCCGAGGACACTGGCGGCGGCGTGCCGGGCCGGGCCGAGCGGGGAGTCCTCACCGCCCTTGATGTCCACGGTGATCAGCGCGAAGGCGACGGCCACCAGCAGGATGAGCAGCAGCCGGCTCTCTCGTGTGTCCCTCACGGTGCTGGTACTGCCCCTTCGTACCTGGCCGCCGCCCGGGGCTGTGGGGCCCGGGCGGCGACCCGTTCAGTCGAGTGTCGGATGTGACGCGTGGTACCGGTGGTGCGGCGACGTGTCAACGACGCGGCGAGGCGTCGAGTACCTGCTGGAGGGCCTCGAACTCCTCGACGCACTTGCCGGAGCCGAGTGCGACGGAGTCGAGCGGGTTCTCCGCGATGTGGATCGGCATGCCGGTCTCGCGGCGCAGCCGCTCGTCCAGGCCGCGCAGCAGGGCGCCGCCGCCGGTGAGCACGATGCCCCGGTCCATGACGTCGCCGGCCAGCTCGGGCGGGCACTGGTCGAGGGTGGTCTTGACCGCGTCGATGATCGCGTTGACCGGCTCGTCGATGGCCTCGCGGACCTCGGCGGCGGAGATCACCACGGTCTTGGGCAGACCGCTGACCAGGTCGCGGCCGCGGATCTCGGCGTGCTCGTCCTTCTCGCCCTCCAGGCCGAAGGCGCTGCCGATGCTCATCTTGATCTGCTCGGCGCTGCGCTCGCCCAGGAGCAGCGAGTACTCCTTCTTGATGTGCTGGACGATCGCGTTGTCCAGCTCGTCGCCGGCCACCCGGATGGACTGGGCGGTGACGATGCCGCCGAGCGAGATCACGGCGACCTCGGTGGTGCCGCCGCCGATGTCGACGACCATGTTGCCGGTGGCCTCGTGGACGGGCAGGCCGGCGCCGATCGCGGCGGCCATCGGCTCCTCGATGATGTGCACCTGGCGGGCGCCGGCCTGCGAGGAGGCCTCGATGACGGCGCGGCGCTCGACGCCGGTGATGCCGGAGGGCACGCAGACGACGACGCGGGGGCGGGCGAGGTAGCGACGGCGGTGGATCTTGAGGATGAAGTACCGCAGCATCCGCTCGGTGATCTCGAAGTCGGCGATCACGCCGTCCTTGAGCGGGCGGATGGCGACGATGTTGCCCGGGGTGCGGCCGATCATCTTCTTGGCCTCGGCGCCGACCGCGAGAATCCCACCGGTGTTGGTGTTCACCGCGACGACGGACGGCTCGTTCAGGACGATGCCCTTGCCCCTGACGTACACCAGCGTATTGGCTGTTCCGAGGTCGATCGCCAAGTCGCGGCCGATGAACGACAGGTTGCTCGCCATGGGGTGTGGGTGCCTTCCCGGGCTCGGAGTTCATGGGGGGTGGACGAATGCGCGCCCACGCTTGGGCGGAGACCAGCTGAGCTGCCTTACCGGGCCCTTGAGTCGCGTCCATCGTAGTCACGCCGCGCGGCACGGACGTAGACGTGGGGCATACCGTCCATTGTCCGGGGCGTGATCGCATCTCCGAGGATTGGGACGCCGTGTCGGCGCCTCCAGTTCCCTATTTCACGATAAGAATGCCCCGGCCGGGCCAATGGTCCCGACCGGGGCGGACGAAGGTCCTGCGGGTGCGTCACCCGCTTCCCCGGGGTGTGTCACCCCCGCTCCCGCCGGGCGTGTCGCCCGGTCCGGGTCAGGCGTGCGCGGGGAAGAAGATCTTGATCTCGCGCTCGGCGGACTCCGGGGAGTCGGAGGCGTGGATCAGGTTCTCGCGGGTGATCGTCGCGTAGTCGCCGCGGATGGTGCCGGCACCGGCCTCCAGCGGGTTGGTGGCGCCGGCCAGCATGCGGATGCCCTTGACGACCTCCTCGCCCTCGACGATCAGCGCGATCGACGGGCCGGAGGTCATGAACTCCAGCAGCGGCTCGTAGAACGGGCGGCCCACGTGCTCCGCGTAGTGCTGCTCCAGCGTCGCCCGCTCGAAGGTGCGCAGCTCGACGGCGGCGAACCGCCAGCCGGCCTTGCGCTCGATGCGGCTGATGATCTCGCCGGCCAGGCCGCGGCGGACGGCGTCGGGCTTGAGCAGGACGAGAGTGCGCTGGGACACGGTGCGTCTCCTGGGGATTCGGTTCGGCGGGCAGTCGGGTCGACAAGAGGCGCCGACAGGGCAGAGATTACCTTGCGTACACGGCGTGTCGGTCCGCCGGTCCGGGCCTCAGACCTGTACTGCGGCGGCCTCCGCGGCGGCCCGGGCGGCCTTGAACGCGTCGACCTTGCGGCCGTAGTGCACCGAGCACCACCACAGGCCGGCGAAGACCACGCCGAGACCGAACATGGTCGGCAGGATGAAGCCGCCGGCGATCAGCCCGATCTGCAGCGCCCAGCCGATCTGCACCGCGCCGGGGCGGTCGATCATGCCGCAGAGCAGGACGCACAGCGCCATCGCGATGCCGCTGACCGTCCACACCTCCACGCCGGAGACGTCGGTGAGCCGCACCGCGACCAGCGCCGCGAAGAGGATCAGCAGCGCTTCGCCGATCAAGGTCGAGGAGCAGAGCGTCCTCATGTCACTTCCTCCCGAGCAGCAGGCGGGCCTCGCCCACCGTGATGACCGAACCGGTGACCAGCACCCCGGAGCCGCCGAGGTCGCCCTCCTCCTCGGCGAGGGTGACGGCGGCGGCGATGGCGTCGTCGAGCCGGGGCTCGACCTGGACGCGGTCCGGGCCGAAGACCTCCACGGCCAGCGCCGCGAGCGCGTCGACGTCCATCGCGCGGTGGGTGGAGTTCTGGGTGATGACGACCTCGGCCAGGATCGGCTCGAAGGCCTCCAGCACACCGGCCACGTCCTTGTCCCCGGAGGTGCCGATCACGCCGACGAGCCGGGTGAAGCCGAAGGACTCGGTGAGCGCGGCCACGGTGGCGCGGGCGCCGTGCGGGTTGTGGGCGGCGTCCAGGACGATCGTGGGGCTGCGGCGGACGACCTCCAGGCGGCCCGGCGAGGAGACGCCGGAGAAGGCCTGGCGGATCTTGTCCACGTCCAGCTGCCCGCCGCGCGCGCCGCCGACGCCGAAGAAGGCCTCGACCGCGGCCAGGGCGAGGGCCGCGTTGTGCGCCTGGTACTCGCCGTGCAGCGGGATGAAGACGTCCTCGTACTCCTCGCCGCCGAGTCCGCGCAGCGTCACCAGCTGTCCGCCGACGGCGAGTTCGCGGCGGATCACGCCGAACTCCATGCCCTCGCGGGCGACCGTGGCGTCCACCTCGACGGCGCGGCGCAGGATGATCTGGGCGGCGTCCAGCTGCTGCTGGGCGACGACGGCGACGGCGCCGGACTTGATGATCCCGGACTTCTCGACCGCGATCTCGCCGGTGGTCCCGCCGAGCTTGTCGGTGTGGTCCAGCCCGATCGGGGTGATCACCGCGACGGCGGCGTCGATGACGTTGGTGGCGTCCCAGGAGCCGCCCATGCCGACCTCGACCACGGCGACGTCCACCGGGGCGTCGGCGAAGGCCGCGTAGGCCATGCCGGTCAGCACCTCGAAGAACGACATCGGCACCGGCTGCGCCGCGTCGACCATCCGCACATAGGGCTCGATGTCGCGGTAGACCTCGACGAAGCGCTCGGGGCTGATCGGGGCGCCGTCCAGGCAGATCCGCTCGGTGACGGACTCCACGTGCGGGCTGGTGTAGCGGCCGGTGCGCAGCTCGAAGGCGTTGAGCAGCTGCTCGACCATCCGGGCGGTGGAGGTCTTGCCGTTGGTGCCGGTGATGTGGATGGAGGGGAAGGACCGCTGGGGCTGGCCCAGGATGTCCATCAGCGCCTCGATCCGGTCGAGCGAGGGCTCCAGCTTGTTCTCCGGCCAGCGTTCGGAGAGCTCCACCTCGACGTCTCGCAGGGCGTCGCCGGTGCCGCCGTCGGCGGGGCGGATGGTGTACGGGTTCGGGTCGGCCTTGTCGCTCACGACCACAGTCTACGGAGCGCCGACGGGTCCTCCTCACGGGGTGAGAACCACCACTTTGCCCACCCTTTGCCGTGATCGCCCATTTTTCTCCCTTTACTATCGATTTGGCGATTTGAACCGCAACGAAGCATCGATTCGCAACCAATGGGAGCCCACGGCCTTTGATCACGAGGAGCACTTCGCCATGCCCGACGCCCTGCACGCATGGATCGTGCTTCGCCAGGACTCCGTCGTCCGGATCGCCGGACTGATCTCCCTGGCCCTCGTCGGCTACATGCTGCTGGTCTTCGGCCGCTTCCTCGTGTACTGGGCGGGCTCCCGGCACGCCTTCCGGCACGGCCGCCCCGCCGAGCCCGGCGACCCCGCCGCCTTCCAGTGGCACCTGGTGATCCCCTGCCGCGACGAGGAGGCCGTGGTCACCCAGACCCTGGACGGCCTGCGGGCCGGCGCGCCCGAGGCCCACCTGTGGGTGATCGACGACGACAGCGAGGACGCCACCCGCGAGCTGGTGCTCGCCGCCGCGGCCCGCGACCCGCGGGTCCACCTCGTCCAGCGCCGCCGCCCGCACGCCCGGATCGGCAAGGGCGCCGCCCTCAACGCCGCCTACCGGGAGATCTCCGCCTGGCTGCCCGAGGGCACCGACCGCTCCCGGGTGGTGATCGGCGTGGTCGACGCCGACGGACAGCTCGGCCCGGACACCCTCGCCCGCGTCTGCAACGCCAAGGCGCTCGGCCGCCCCGACACCGGCGCCGTCCAGATCGGCGTCCGGATGCGCAACGCCGACGACGAACTCCCGCTGCCCGGCCGCGGCCGGGCCGCCAACGCCCTGGCCCGCGCACTGGTGCGGATGCAGGACGTCGAGTTCCAGGCCACCAACACCGGCATGCAGCTGCTGCGCCGCCGCACCGGCAGCGTCGGCCTCGGCGGCAACGGCCAGTTCGTCCGGCTCACCGCCCTCGACTCACTGACCGCCGAGGAGGGCCGGGCCGGCCGCCCCTGGCCGGAGCGCGCCCTGCTGGAGGACTACGAGTCCGGCCTCGACCTGCGGCTGGCCGGCTGGCGGCTCACCCACGTCACCGAGGCCCAGGTCTCCCAGGAGGGCCTGATCTCGCTGCGCCGCTTCCTCACCCAGCGCACCCGCTGGGCCCAGGGCAACATGCAGTGCCTGCGCTACACCGGCCGGGTGCTGCGCTCCCCGCACTACACCCCGTCCGGCAAGGCCGAGGTGCTGTACACCTTCCTCCAGCCGGTGGTCTGCGTCCTGCTGGTGCTGCTCTTCCCGCTCTCGCTCGGGATCACCGGCGCCGGGGTGGTGCTCTTCCCGGAGGAGACCGCCGAGTTCCAGCTCAGGTTCGGCCCGTGGATGCTGCTCGCCTTCGTGCTCGCCGCCCTGCCGATGGTGTTCTGGGGCTTCGCCTACCGCAGGGCCGTCCACCCCGACCGGAGCCGGCTCACCGCCCTGCTCTGGGGCGTCCTGGTCTGGCTCTACGCCTACCACCTGTTCGTGGTCGCCACCCGGGCCGCGGTCCGGATGCTGCTCGGCCGCAACGGCTGGGCCAAGACCCGCCGCAACGCCGAGAAGGTCGCCGTCGGCGCCCCCACCGCGCTCGAGTCCTGACCCGCGTCCCGAGCCGCCCGCCCCCACGCCTCCTCCCCGCACCACGTTCCGACCGGAGTCCCGCATGAGCATGTGCCTGCCCCCGTCCAGTGTCGCCGTCGTCCTCGGCACCCGCCCCGAGTTGGTCAAGCTCGCCCCGCTGATCCACGAGCTCGGCGACGCCACCCGGCTGGTGCACACCGGCCAGCACTGGGACGAGGCGATGTCCGGCCGCTTTCTGCGCGACCTCGACCTGCCCGAGCCCGAGCTGCTCACCGGTGTCGGCGGCCGCCCCCGGGCCGGCCAGATCGCCCGGTCGCTGGGCCAGCTGGACACCGCCTTCGCCGAGGACCGCCCGGCGGCCGTGGTCGTCCAGGGCGACACCAACGCCACCCTGGCCGGGGCGCTGGCCGCCAACGCCCGGGGGATCCCGCTGGTCCACGTCGAGGCCGGGCTGCGCAGCTTCGACCGGGCGATGCCCGAGGAGCACAACCGGGTGATGGTCGACCACGTCTCCGACCTGCTCTGCGCCGCCACCGGGGAGAACGTCGCCAACCTGCGCGCCGAGTCGCTGGCCGAGGAGCGGATCGAGCTCACCGGCAACACCGTCGTCGAGGTGGTCCGCCGCCAGCTGCCGGACGGGGCCGCCCGCGCCGCCCTGCTCGCCGCGCACGGGCTGCGCCCGGACGGGTACGTGCTGGCCACCGTGCACCGCCCGGAGAACACCGACACCGCCGAGGCGCTCGGCGCGGTGCTCGCCGAGCTGGACCGGATCGCCCGGGCCGGCACCCCGGTGCTGTTCCCGATGCACCCGCGCACCCGGGCCGCCGTCGAGCGCTTCGGCCTGGACGGCCTGCTGGAGCGGCTGGCCGTCACCGGCCCGGTCGGCTACGGCGACTTCCTGGGCCTGGCGGGCCACGCGGCCCTGCTGGTCTCCGACTCCGGCGGCGTGCAGGAGGAGTGCACCGTGCTCGGCCGCCCGCTGCTGGTGGTGCGCCGCTCCACCGAGCGTCCGGAGGCGGTGGCGGCCGGCTTCGCCGCGCTGGTGCCGCCCGGCGAGGAGCTGGGCGCCCTGGCCCGCGCCTGGCTCTCCGACACCCCCGAGCGGCTCGCCCGGCTGGCGGCCACCCCGAGCCCGTACGGCGACGGCCTGGCCTCGGCCCGGATCGCCGCGCTGACCGCGGCGATCGCCGGGCCGACCGGGGCCGGGTCCGCACCACTGGCCGCGTAACGCCCCCTTGACAGCAGAATTGGTCTACTCCACCTTGTGAGGCAAGTCTCCGTTCCCGACCGGGACTTGAGTTGTCGGTAGCTCCCGCACGCGCACCATCGACACCCCGGACGGCGTTCCTCCCCCACGAGGCGCCGCCGGGCCTCCCCCACTGGAGACGGAGTCATGCCACCTGCCCGACACCGGCGCCCGCGCGCCGTCCGTTCGCTGCTCGCCGGAGCGAGCGCCCTGGTCATCGGCCTGGGCGCACTCGCCCTGGCCGACGGCACCGGCGCCCACGCCGCCGACACCGATCTGATCACCAACGGCGGCTTCGAGACCGGGAACCTGTCCGGCTGGACCTGTTCGAGCGCCACGGTCCGGAGCACCGCCGCGCACTCCGGCACGTACGCCCTGCAGTCCAGCCCGAGCGGGAGCGACACCGGCGAGTGCACCCAGACCGTCGCGGTGAAGCCCTCCTCCTCGTACACCCTGAGCTCCTGGGTCCAGGGCTCGTACGTCTACCTGGGCGCCCGCGGTACCGGCGGCACCGATCCGAGCACCTGGACCCCCGGCGGCACTGACTGGACCCGGCTGAGCACGGGCTTCAGCACCGGCCCGAACACCACCAGCGTCACCGTCTACCTGCACGGCTGGTACGGGCAGCCGGCCTTCGCCGCCGACGACGTCTCGCTGCTCGGGCCCGGCGGACCGCAACCGTCCCCGAGCCCGACCGCCACCACCACCGCCTCGCCGAGCCCGACGGCCACCGCCACGGGCACCGGCAGCCCCACCCCCACCGGGACGTCGACCCCGACCAGGCCCCCGGGCCTGCCCAAGCACATCCTCACCGGCTACTGGCAGAACTTCGACAACGGCGCCACCGTCCAGCGGATCAGTGACGTCCCGGCCGCCTACGACATCATCGCGGTCTCCTTCGCGGACGCCACCGCCACCCGCGGCGGCCTGGGCTTCACCCTCGACCCCGCGCTCTCCTCCCGCCTCGGCGGCTACACCGACGCCCAGTTCAAGGCCGACATCGCGGCCAAGCGGGCGGCCGGAAAACGGGTGGTGCTCTCCATCGGCGGCCAGAACGGCACGGTCTGGGTGGGCGATTCCGCCTCCGCCACGAACTTCACCGACTCCGCCTGGGCACTGATGCAGGGTTACGGCTTCGACGGGATCGACATCGACCTGGAGAACGGCATCAGCTCCACCTACATGGGCCAGGCGCTGCACGCCCTGGCGGCGAAGGCCGGGAGCGGATTCGTCCTCACCATGGCGCCGCAGACGATCGACATGCAGTCGACCGGCATGGAGTACTTCAAACTGGCGCTGAACGTGAAGGACATCCTCACCATCGTCAACATGCAGTACTACAACTCCGGCGCGATGAACGGCTGCGACGGGAACGTCTACTCGCAGGGCACCGAGAACTTCCTCACCGCGCTGGCCTGCATCCAGCTCAAGGGCGGGCTGCGCCCCGACCAGGTGGGGCTCGGGGTGCCGGCCTCCACCAGCGCCGCCGGCGGCGGGTACCTCGCCGCCGGCACGGTCAACAACGCGCTGGACTGCCTGGCCTCCGGAACCAACTGCGGCAGCTACAAGCCGGACACCAAGTGGCCGGGCATCGGCGGCGCGATGACCTGGTCGACCAACTGGGACGCCAAGGCGGGCAACCCGGTCGCGAGCACCATCGGTTCGCATCTGCACGCCATGCCGTAGCCGGACCGGCCGGCCTGCCGGCGGCCCGGGTTCAGACCCCGGCCCGGGCCTCCGGCACATGCGCGGCGCCACCGTGCCGACGGCGCAACTCGGCCGTGATCTCGGCCAGTTCACCGTCGGGCAGCAGCGGCAGCATCATCGCGACGCCCTGCAGCAGGCCGCCGAGCAGGAAGGTGGTGTCCGGCGTCGCCGCCACCAGGCCGCGGACCTCGGCCACCTCGCCGGCCGCCACCGCCTCGATCAGCCCGGCGGCGCTCGCGGTCTCCTCGTCCACGTCGACCGCGCCGGTGTCCTCCGGGGCCCGCCGGGCCATCGCCCGCAGCACCCTGTCGCCGACCTCGGGGGCGTACGCCTTGCGGACGGCCTCGGCGGCGATCCAGGCGAGCAGGGTGGTCACCTCGCGCTCGGCGTGCTCGGCGAACAGCAGGTCCAGCTCGTGGTCGAACGCGATCTGGTTGCCGTGCCGGAACGCGAGCAGCAGGGTCGCCGCCCTGGCCTTGGCCTCCTCGACCGCCTCCACAGGCAGTTCGTCGGCCAACTCCTCGGTCACCACCACGCCATGCCCTCCCGTCCGTCGCTCAGCAGGAACGCTCAGCGGAAACGCCCATTCGGAAACTCCGTGCACACGGTACACAGCGGACCTGCAAACTTCCGAGAACCCGCGCGGGCAAGACCGGAATCAATTCGCTCGGAATAGGACCTCACCCGGTCGCAGGATGATAATTCGCCGGAAGGGAGCAATGTTTCTGGGCTATTTGGTGTAGTGAAAGCACCCGGGTAGCCGTTCCGGAAGCGAACGCCGGAAAAACGCCCGAGGGGCCGCACCCCGCGTGTCGCGGTGTGCGGCCCCTCGGGGACCGGTCCGGGCTCAGCCCTGCGGCAGCGCCGCGAGCTGGGCGGTGATCCGGGCGATGTCGGCCTCGGCGGCCTCCTGGCGGCCCCGGATCTTGGCGACCACCTCGTCCGGCGCCTTGGCGAGGAACGCCTCGTTGCCGAGCTTGGCGGTGGTCTGGGCCTTCTCCTTCTCGGCGGCCGCGAGGTCCTTGGCCAGGCGCTTGCGCTCGGCCGCGACGTCGATGGTGCCGGAGAGGTCCAGCGCGACGGTGGCACCGGCGACCGGCAGCGAGGCGGTGGCCGCGAAGCCCTCCTCGGGAACGGTCAGCCGCAGCAGCGAGCGGATCGCGTCCTCGTGGACGGACAGCACGGTGCCGGCCAGCTCCAGCTGGGCCGGGACGCGCTGCGCGGGCTGGAGGCCCTGGTCCGAACGGAACCGGCGGACCTCGGTGACCACCTGCTGGAGGGTGGCGATCTCCGACTCGGCGGCCGCGTCACGGTAGCCGCTGTCCTTCGGCCACGCGGCCACGACCAGCGACTCGGCGCCGGTGAGCGTCGTCCACAGCGCCTCGGTGACGAACGGGACGACCGGGTGCAGCAGCCGCAGCGTGACGTCCAGGACCTCGCCGAGCACCCGGCGCGAGGCGTCCGCCTGCGGGCCGCCCTTGGCCAGGGTGGTCTTGGAGAGCTCGACGTACCAGTCGAAGACCTCGTCCCAGGCGAAGTGGTACAGCGCGTCCGTCGCCTTGGCGAACTGGAAGTCGTCGTACAGCGCGTCCACCTTGGCGACGGTGGCGTTCAGCCGCGACAGGATCCAGCGGTCGACCGCGGTCATGTCCTCGGGCGCGGGCAGCGCGCCCTCGGTGGTGGCGCCGTTCATCAGCGCGAAGCGGGTCGCGTTCCAGATCTTGTTGCAGAAGTTGCGCGAGCCCTTGACCCAGTCCTCGCCGATCGGCACGTCGGCGCCCGGGTTGGCGCCGCCGGCCAGGGTGAAGCGGACGGCGTCGGCGCCGTAGGCGTCCATCCAGTCCAGCGGGTCCACGGCCGTGCCGGAGGACTTCGACATCTTCTTGCCGAACTCGTCGCGCACCAGACCGGTCAGGGCGACGGTCTTGAACGGCGCCTCGCCGTCCATCGCGTACAGGCCGAACATCATCATCCGGGCGACCCAGAAGAAGATGATGTCGTGGCCAGTCACCAGGACGTCGGTCGGGTAGAACTTCTCCAGGTCCGCGGTCCGCTCCGGCCAGCCGAGCGTGGAGAACGGCCACAGGCCGGAGGAGAACCAGGTGTCCAGCACGTCCGGGTCCTGGACCCAGCCCTCGCCGGTCGGCGGCTGCTCGTCCGGACCGACGCAGACGACCTCGCCCTCGGGGCCGTACCAGACCGGGATCCGGTGGCCCCACCAGAGCTGGCGCGAGATGCACCAGTCGTACATGTTGTCGACCCAGTCGAAGTAGCGGCGCTCCAGCTCCTTCGGGTGGATCTCCACCTTGCCGTCGCGGACGGCGTCGCCGGCGGCCTTGGCCAGCGGCTCGACCTTGACCCACCACTGCAGCGACAGCCGCGGCTCGACCACGGTGTGGCAGCGCGAGCAGTGGCCCACGGCGTGCATGTACGGGCGCTTCTCGGCGACGATCCGGCCCTGCTCGCGCAGCGCGCCGACGACGGCCGAGCGGGCCTCCAGCCGGTCCATGCCGAGGAAGGGGCCGTGCACGGTGATCGCACCGCGGTCGTCCATGACCGTCAGGTTGGGCAGGCCGTGGCGCTGGCCGATGGCGAAGTCGTTCGGGTCGTGCGCGGGCGTCACCTTGACGGCGCCGGTGCCGAACTCCGGGTCGACGTGCTCGTCCGCGACGACCGGGATCTCACGGTCGGTCAGCGGCAGCTTGATGGTCCGGCCGACCAGGTGCCGGTAGCGCTCGTCCTCGGGGTGGACGGCCACCGCGGTGTCGCCCAGCATCGTCTCGGCCCGGGTGGTGGCGACGACGATCGAGTCCTCGCCCTCGCCGTAGCGGATCGAGACCAGCTCGCCCGGCGTGTCCTCGTGCTCCACCTCGATGTCGGACAGCGCGGTGAGGCAGCGCGGGCACCAGTTGATGATGCGCTCGGCGCGGTAGATCAGGCCGTCGTCGAAGAGCCGCTTGAAGATGGTCTGGACGGACTGGGACAGGCCCTCGTCCATGGTGAAGCGCTCGCGCGACCAGTCCACGCCGTCGCCGAGGCGGCGCATCTGGCCGAGGATGCGACCGCCGTAGCTCTTCTTCCACTCCCAGACCTTCTCGACGAAGGCCTCCCGGCCCAGGTCGTGGCGGGAGAGGCCGGACTCGGCGAGCTGCTGCTCGACCTTGTTCTGCGTGGCGATGCCGGCGTGGTCCATGCCCGGCAGCCAGAGCGTCTCGTAGCCCTGCATGCGCTTGCGGCGGGTCAGCGCGTCCATCAGCGTGTGCTGGAAGGCGTGGCCCAGGTGCAGGGCGCCGGTGACGTTCGGCGGCGGGATGACGATGGTGTAGGCGGGCTTGTCACTCTTCGCGTCCGCGGTGAAGTAGCCACGCTCCACCCAGCGCTCGTACAGCTCGCCCTCTACGTCCGCGGGGGTGTAGGTCGTCGGGAGGGTCGCTGCTTCGTCCCCGGCAAAGGTGCTCACGGGGCGCTGGTTCGTCGTGTCGGTCACGACGCACAGTTTACGTAACCGGGGGGAGGGTCACGAACCGCTTTCGGTGCCCGGACCCGCCGCGCCCGGGCGGGCCCCGGTCCGCCACCGTGCGGTAGCGTGCCCGGGCACTCGTCCGGCGGACCGGACGGGCACGGAACGACTGGACACCACGACAGGCCGCGGGTGCGGCGGGGGAGCACGAACGCAGATGTACGGCCAGGGACAGCAGTACCCGCAGGGACAGCCGCAGCCCTACGGCGGCCAGCCGCCGCAGTACGGGGGGCAGCCGCCGCAGTACGGCCAGCCGCCGCAGCAGCCCTACGGCGCACCCCAGCCCCCGTACGGCCAGCCGCAGTACGGGCAGCCGCCGCAGCAGCCCTACGGCGCTCCCCCGCAGCCGTACGGCGCGCCGCCGCAGGCGCCGTACGGCCAGCCGGGCTACCCGCCGCCCCAGCAGCCCAAGGGCAAGGGCGGCCTGGTGATCGGGCTGGTGGTCGGCGCGCTGGTGCTGGGCGGCGGCGGCTACGCCGCCTGGTCGTTCCTCGGCGGCAAGGACGCGGGCGGCCAGTACAAGCTCACCGCCCCGCAGACGCTGCTGGACGGCTACGTCCAGAAGTCGGCGAAGGAGGAGGCCGCCGACATGAGCAAGCCCGAGGTCTCCAAGGTCGGCAAGGACCTGCACGCGGTGGTGGCCAGCTACGGCAAGGGCACCGACGTCAAGAACGTGGACTCGCTCTCGGTGATCGGGATCTACGGCGACCTCAACGACCCGGACCAGATCATCGCGGACTCGAAGAAGGACGGCGGCGGGGTCAGCTGGACCACGCCGATGGCCGACTACCCCGCGAAGGACAGCCACGCCTCCGCCGGCAAGCTCAGCTGCGGCGTGATCAGCGTGATCGCCGGCAAGGCCGGGCCGACGGTCTGCGTGTGGGCGGACAAGTCCACCTACGGCCGGGTCACCTTCACGAAGATGAGCCTGGGCGGCACCGGCGGCGACAGCGGCCAGGGCGTCACCCCGGACCAGGCCGCGGAGAAGACCCGGGCGATCCGCGACGCCATGAAGGTCGCCAAGTAGCGCGCACGTGACACGGGAGGGGCCCCGCACCGGATCCGGTGCGGGGC
>NZ_JBHVRT010000059.1:0-48484 GCF_042885555.1 Kitasatospora sp. NPDC058048
CGGCGGCCGCCGCCGAACACGGCGTCGAAACGGCCCGTCTCGATCGCGTCGAGCAGCGGGACGGTCTGCAGGGGGTTGCGGGTGCCGTCGGGGCGTTCGCGCAGGCGGCCGTCGTCGATGAAGTCCTGGACGTGGGCGACGTGCAGGCGCAGGTTGTGCCGGGCGGCGACGCGGTCGCGGTAGTCGATGACCTCGGGGAAGTTGTGCCCGGTGTCGACGTGCAGCAGCGAGAACGGCACCGGCGCGGGGGCGAAGGCCTTGAGCGCCAGGTGCAGCATGACGATGGAGTCCTTGCCGCCGGAGAACAGGATCACCGGGCGCTCGAACTCCCCCGCGACCTCGCGGAAGATGTGCACCGACTCGGCCTCCAGCGCGTCCAGGTGGGACAGCGCGAAGGGGTTGTCGTCCGTGCGGACCGAGGTGTCGGTCACGGTGGTCATGCCAGGCCCCGTTCGGTCAGGAAGGCGTGCAGTTCGGCAGCGGACTCGGCGACCTCGCGCCCCCGGGTCTGCAGACGCAGCTCCGGCCGCTCCGGGGCCTCGTACGGGTCGTCGACGCCGGTCAGGCCGGTGATCTCGCCGGCGGCCTGCCGGGCGTAGAGGCCCTTGACGTCGCGTTCGGCGCACAGTTCGACCGGGGTGGCGACGTGGATCTCCAGGAACTCGGTGCCCGCCGCGGCGTGGCGTTCGCGCACGGCGGCGCGGGAGTCGGCGAACGGGGCGATCACCGGGGCGAGGACCTTGACGCCGTTGGCGGCGAGCTTCTCGGCGACGTAGCCGATGCGGGTGACGTTGGTGTGGCGGTCCTCGCGGGTGAAGCCGAGGCCCTTGGAGAGGAACTCGCGGATCTCGTCGCCGTCCAGGACCTCGACCTTGTGGCCCTCGGCGCGCAGCCGTTCGGCCAGGGCGAGGGCGAGCGTGGTCTTGCCCGCGCTCGGCAGCCCGGTCAGCCACACGGTGGCGCCGCGCTCGCAGGGGGCGGCCGAGGGGGCCGCCTCTACGGCTCCGTCGGCGGCCAGGGCATGTGCTGTCACGGGGGTCTTCCTTTGCGTGAGGAGTGAGAAGTGAGGAGTGGTCAGGGGCAACCGGTTGATGTCGGCCGGTGCGGGGCCCGGTCAGAGGTGGATGCCGCACTCGGTCTTGCCGGAGCCGGACCAGCGGCCGGCCCGGGCGTCCTCGCCCTCGGCGGGCTTGCGGGTGCAGGAGAGCGGGGAGCAGCCGACCGAGGTGTAGCCCTCCCACAGCAGCGGGTTGAGCAGCACGCCGTGGGCGGCGACGTAGGCGTCCACGTCCTGCTGGGTCCAGCGGGCGATCGGCGCGATCTTGACCTTGCGGCGCTTGGGGTCCCAGGACACCACCGGGGTGTTCGCCCGGGTCGGGGACTCGTCGCGGCGCAGCCCGGTCGCCCAGGCGTCGTAGCCGGCCAGGCCCCGGTCGAGGGGCTCGACCTTGCGCAGCGAGCAGCACAGGTCCGGGTCGCGGTCGTGCAACCGCGGCCCGTGCTCGGCGTCCTGCTCGGCGACGGTCTTCAGCGGGGTGAGCGTGATGACGTTGACCGGCATGGTCGCGGCCACCGCGTCCCGCGTCCCGATGGTCTCCGGGAAGTGGTACCCGGTGTCCAGGAACACCACGTCCACCCCCGGGAACACCGAGGAGGCGAGGTGGGCCACCACCGCGTCCTCCATCGAGGAGGTCACACAGAACCGCCCGCCGAAGGTCTCGGCCGCCCAGGCGAGGACCTCCTGCGCGGAGGCCTCCTCCAACTCGCGCCCGGCCCGCTCCGCCAACGACGCGTAGTCAGTCGCGGTCATGCAGTCGTCCCCCATTGTCGAAAGCTGTTCCTCGCCCGCCCGGTGCGGCGGGGCCCATGGCTCGGCGGATGCCCGAGGAGTCCGGGGAATCCCGGATCAAGCGGCCCCGCGGCCGGTGGCAGGAAATCCGAACGGGCCGTCTCCTGTGAAGTTCTGACGGCTCAGCGATCGCGTATTGTCATGCAATGTCCACGCCAACAGTTCAAACTGTTCCCCCACCCGGCCCGGCGGATGGTCGGTGCGGCGATCCGGAATGCCGCGGAGTGCTGGAACTCGTACCCGAGCTCGGGCGGGAATGCGTCTGTGGACTTCCCGCCGAATCCCCGCGCGGGGCCCGTGGGCCGATCCGATTCGACCGGGCTCCCCGTGCCCACCTCCCCGTGTCGGGCAGCCCATTCGGTCATGCGGCCGAAACAGAGCATAGATCGCTTCGGTAGGGAGCGCCAGCCGTATCCGCCGGTTCTTTGATCTTGACGGAGCGTCTGATCCGCTGCCGTGGGGCGGGATTCGTGCAGCGTACGGGCGGTGCGACCCCGACCCGACGGTCGGGGCCGGGCCGGGCGGCGGGGGTCCGGGCCCCGGGGGCCGGTGGGGCGGTACGGCGGCAATGCCCGTTTTCTGCGTACTGGCCGTCCTTTCGCACTCTTTCTTCGCAGGTGTCGGGGAAGAGATGGTCTTGCATTTCGCTTGTGAGGAACTCCGACGATGCTTGACGCACCCCTGGTCGCTCATTACGGTGATCATCAATTCAATGGACTCCGGCAGGGTGGGGCGGCGGATCACGCGGCAGCCCGGGCCGGCCGGAGTGCGAAACGGGGGAGTGGTCGAGGGTGGTGTTGTCCATGCGAACGGATATGCCCGGCATCTGCTGAGGCCGCCTCGGGTCGGAGGGTTGAAGGCGCGTTGCCGCCTCCCCTTCCTTTTGTCTGCCCGAGTACTTTTCACTGCCATTCCGGCAGATTTCCAGTGGTTTCCTTCACGGCTTCACGTGTGTCACTTCAGGCTGCTCCGAAAGCGGGATAAAGCGTGGCAACAAAGTCTCGTCCGGATTTCTCCGTGTCCATTGTCAATGATGTTCGTGCACGAGCTGACGAGTTTCCGGAGAAGCCGGCGATCATCATGCTGGCCGAGGGGGAGAACGAGCTCGACCGGCTGTCGTTCGCCGAGTACGACCGCCGCGCCCGGGCGTTCGCCGCGGGGCTCCAGGCCCGCGGCCTGGCCGGCGAGCGCGTGCTCATCCTGCTGCCCCAGGGCGTCGACTACGCCGTCGCCTTCCTGGGCTGCCTCTACGCGCAGGCGATCGCGGTGCCCGCCTTCCCGCCGACCCGGAGCCGCAAGGGGGCCCGGGTCGAAGGCATCGTCGACGACTGCGATCCGCGGCTCGCCGTGGTGGGGGCCGACCGGGTCCGGTCGATGGTTGGTGAACTGCCGTCCTCCTGCGCTGTGATGACGATCAGTCAGCTCACCGCCGCGGACCCGGACGACTGGCGCGAGCCCGAACTCCGCCCGGACGACATCGGCTACCTCCAGTACACCTCCGGCTCGACGGGGCGCCCGCGCGGTGTGATGGTCACCCATCGGAACATCGTCCAGCAGCTCGACATGCTCGCCGACGGGCTGGAGCTGGGGCCGGACGAGGTGTCGCTGTCCTGGCTGCCGCTCTTCCACGACTTCGGCCTGGTGGCCGGCCTGCTGTTCCCGCTGCGGGCCGGTGCGACGAACGTGCTGCTGGCGCCGATCGACTTCGTCCAGGAGCCGTTGCGCTGGCTCGCCGCGGCCACCCGCTACCGGGCCGCGCTGACCTTCGGCCCCAACTTCGCGCTGGACCTGTGCTGCGACCGCATCCGCCCCGAGGACCGCGAGGGCCTGGACCTCTCCGCGCTCCGCACGCTGATGATCGGCGCCGAACCGATTCGCCCGCAGTCGATCGAGCGGTTCGCCGCCGAGTTCGCGCCGTTCCGATGTCGCGCCGACATCTTCACCCCGGCCTACGGAATGGCCGAATCCACGCTCGCCGTGACGGTGCGCCGGCGCGACGAACCGCTGGGACTCGCCTCCTTCGACATCGAGGAGCTGGGGCGCGGACGGCTGCGGCGCGTGGCGGACGGCGCGCCGGGAAGCCGCCTCCTCCCGAGCAACGGCGACGTCCTGCCGGACACCGGACTGCTGGTCGTCGACCCGGAGACCCGGACCCCCGTCCCCGACGGGCAGTGCGGTGAACTCTGGCTGAGCGGCGACACCGTGAGCCCCGGCTACTGGCGGAACGCCGAGGCGACCGAGGCCGCCTTCGGGGCCCGGCTGGCCGACGGCAGCGGCCCGTACCTGCGCACCGGGGACCTGGGCGGGCGGCTCGGCCCGCACACGTACATCACCGGACGGCGCAAGGACCTGATCGTGGTCCGCGGTGTCAACCACTACCCGCACGACATCGAGCTGACCGTCGCGGACTCCCATCCGGCCCTCGAACGCGACAAGGGCGTCGCCTTCCCGGTGGAGGACGCCGAGGGCGTCGAACAGCTGGTCGTGGTCAGCGAACTGACCCGGGAGGGATTCCGCGGCGCCGACCGCGAGGAGGTCGTCCGCAGCATCCGGCTCGCCGTCGTCGAGGAGCACGGACTCGACCCGCGGTCCGTGGTGCTGATCCGCCCGGCCCAGCTCCCGCTGACGTCGAGCGGCAAGGTCCGCCGGCAGGAGTGCAAGCGGCTCTTCCTGGAGGACGGGCTCAAGCCGGTCCACGTCTCCTCCGCGGCGGCCGTCCGCGACACCCCCGCGGACGCCGCGCCGGAGCGCTCCCGCAAGGCCGTGGCCGACTGGCTGACCGAGCGGATCGCCGGTCTGCGCCGGCTCACCCCCCGGGAGGTCCCGCAGGACGCCCCCTTCGGCTCCTTCGGGCTCGACTCCGCGGGCCTCGCCGGACTCGCCGCCGACCTCCGGGCCTGGCTCGGCGCCCCGGTCGACGCCAAGGACCTCTACAACCACCCCACCGTCGCGGCGCTGGCCGCCGCGCTCACGGGCGACCGGACCGAGGCAACCGCCGGGACCGTCGAGACGGAGAAGACGGACCGGACCGGCAAGACCGAGCGGACCGACAGGACGGACCGGACCGAGCGGGCCGGATCCGCCGGGGCGGCCGACGACCGCGAGGCGATCGCCGTCGTCGGCATGGCTTGCCGGATGCCCGGCGCCCAGGACGTCGAGGCGTTCTGGCAGCTGCTGCTGGACGGCCGGGACGCGGTGACCGAGGTCCCGGCGCACCGCCGTCTGCTCGGCTACCGGCTGGAGCACGGGGAGCCGGGCCGGGGCGGATTCGTCGACGGGGCCGAGGAGTTCGACGCGGCCTTCTTCGGTGTCTCCCGTGACGAGGCCCGCCGGACGGACCCGCAGCAGCGGCTGCTGCTGACCACGGTGTGGCAGGCCCTGGAGGACGCCGGGGTGGACCCGCAGGCGCTGGCCGGGGGCCGCACGGGCGTCTTCGTCGGGATCAGCACCAACGACTACGGCCGGCTCCAGGCCCGGGCCGGCGCCCCGGTCACGGCCCACGACGGGACCGGCAACGCGTCGAGCATCGCGGCCAACCGGATCTCCTACCTGTGGGACCTGCGCGGCCCCAGCCAGGTGGTGGACACGGCCTGCTCGTCCTCCCTGGTGGCCCTCCACCAGGCGTGCACCAGCCTGCGGCTCGGCGAGTGCGACCTCGCCGTCGTGGCCGGCGTCAACCTGCTCCTGGACCCGGGGCTGACCACGGTCTTCACCGAGGCGGGCATGCTCGCGCCGGACGGCCGGTGCAAGACCTTCGACGCGGCGGCGGACGGCTACGTGCGCGGCGAGGGCTGCGGTGTCGTGGTGCTCCGGCGGGCGTCCGACGCGGTCGCCGCCGAGGACCGGATCCGCGCCCTGGTCGAGGGTTCGGCCGTCTCCTCCGACGGGCGCAGCAGCACGCTGACCGCGCCGAACGGACCGTCCCAGGAGGCCGTGCTGCGGGCGGCCCTGCGGTCCGCGCGCCTGACCGCGGAGGAGGTCGGCTACGTCGAGGCCCACGGCACCGGCACCCGGCTCGGCGACCCGATCGAGATGGGCGCGCTGCGTGCCGTGTACGGGGAGTCGGCCGGCCCGGACCTCCACGTCGGCTCGGTGAAGAGCAACATCGGCCACCTGGAGGCCGCGGCGGGCATGGCCGGACTGATCAAGGCGGTGCTCTGCCTGGAGCACCGGCGGATCCCGGCCTCCCTGCACGTCGACACGGTCAACCCGCTGATCGGGCTGGACGGTTCCCGGCTGCGGATCCCGCGCGCGACGACGGAGTGGCCCGAGGGCCCCGCCCGGGCGGCGGCGGTCAGCTCCTTCGGCTTCGGCGGCACCAACGCCCATGTGATCCTCTCCGGCGCGCCGGCCCGGCGGGCCCGGATGGAGGCCGCGGAGGGCGGCGAGTGGTCCTTCCTCCCGGTCTCGGCGAAGAGCGGGCCCGCCCTGCGCCGGCTGGCCGCCGACTACGCCGGGGTGCTGGCGGGGGAGGGCGGCGCCGCCCCGGCGTGGAGCGCGCTGGTCCACACGGCGGGCGCCCGGCGCCAGCACCACGACCACCGGCTCGCCGTGCTGGCCCGGTCGGACCGGGAGGCCGCGGAGGCCCTGGAGGCGTACCGCGACGGCCTGCCGTCCCCCGCGGTGGTGCACGGCGTCGCGCACGGCGGCGGTCCCGGGCCGGTGGCCTTCGTGTTCACCGGCCAGGGCGCGCAGTACCCCGGGATGGCCAAGGCGCTGTACTTCGGGCACGCGGCCTTCCGCACGGCGCTCGACGAGGTCGACGCGCTGGTGCGCGCGGAGCTCGGTGTCTCCCTGCTGCCGACGCTGTGCGACGCCCCGGGCCCGCGGCTGGACCTGGAACGGACCGAGTTCGCCCAGCCGGCCCTGTTCGCCGTGGACTACGCGCTGGCCGAGCTGTGGCGCGCCTGCGGGGTGCGGCCCGACGCCGTGGCCGGGCACAGCCTCGGCGAGTACGTGGCGGCCTGCGTCGCCGGCGTGCTGAGCCTGCCCGACGCGGTCCGGCTGGTGGTCGCCCGCGCCGGTCTGATGCAGGAGCTGGCGGAGGCCGGGTCGATGTACGCGGTCCACGCCGGCCGCGAGCTGGTCGCGCAGCTGTGCGCGGACCTTCCCGGGGACCGCTCGGTGGTGCTCGCGGCCCTCAACGGGCCCGAGGACGTGGTGGTCTCGGGCGCGGAGCGGGCGGCCGCCGACCTGGCGGCCGACTGGGAGCGGCGGGGCGCGAAGGTCACCCGGCTGCACGGCACCCGGGCGTTCCACTCGCCGCTGATGGAGGGGCCGGTCGCGCGGTTCGAGCGGATCGCCGCGACGGTCGACTTCCGCACCCCCCGGATCCCCGTGGCGGCCAACCTGACCGGCGCCGTCGAACGGGAGTTCTCGGCCGCCTACTTCGCCCGGCACGCGCTCGAACCGGTGCGGTTCGGCGACTGCCTGGCCGCCCTGGCCGCGCTCGGCTGCACCACCGTCGTCGAGTGCGGGCCGCACCCGGTGCTCGGTCCGCTCGTCGAGGCCGTGCTCACCGACGCCGTCGGCCTGCCGACGCTGCACCGGGACGACACCGACGACCGCCGCTTCCGGCGCGGGCTGGCCGAGTGGTACGTCCGGGGCGGACGGGTCGACTGGGCCGGGGTCCTGCGGGACCGGGACGGGGAGCACGGCCGGCCGCCGCTGCCGGTCCCGCTGCCGGGCCACCCGCTCGCCCCGACCCGGCACTGGTTCACCGACGGCGGCGACGGACGGCACCCGCTGCTCGGCGCGCCGGTCGAGCTGGCCGGTGCCGGGAGCCACTGGTTCTCCCGCACGCTGACCGCCGGGCAGCCGTGGTACCTCGACGAGCACCGGGTGGCCGGGCGGCCGGTGCTGCCCGCCGCCGCGATGACGGAGTGGGCCGACGCGGCCGTCCGCGAGGTCGCCGGTGACGGGCCCCGGACGCTGCGGGGCGTGTCCTTCACCGCCTTCCTCGCCCTGCCGCCGGACGCGCCCGTCACCGCCCAGGCGGTCGTCGAGGCCCTGCCGGACGGCCACCGGGTCCGCGGCTTCGCTCGGGTGTTCGGGGCGGCCGCGTGGACGGGGCACGTCACGGTGGAGGCCGCCCGGCCCGCCGGGCCGGCCCCGGACACCCGGGTCGACCCCGGGCTCCTGCGGGCCGCCCTGGCCGAGCGGGACGTCGACGCCCTGTACGGGACGCTGCGCGCGCGGGGCCTCCAGTACGGCCCGGCCTTCCGCGCCCTCCGGGCGCTGTGGGCGGGCGAGAAGGAGGCCGTCGGCCTGGTGGAGGCGGACCTCCCGGCCGAGGACCGGGCGGCGTACCGGGCGCACCCCGTCCTGCTCGACGCGTGCTTCCACACGACCGCCGCGTTCCTCGGCGACACCGGGGACCTGCTCCTGCCGGTGGGCATCGACCGGATCACCGTCCACCGCCCGCTGCCCTCGCGGCTGTGGTGCGTGGCCCGGGACGCCGGAACCGGCGCCGACGGCGAACGCTCCTTCGACCTGGACCTGGTGTCCGAGGACGGCGAACGGCTGGCCACCGTCGAGGCGCTGCGGCTGCGGCCGGTCGCGCCGGAGCGGATCGCGGCGGCGGCCGGAGCGGCGGCCGGGGCCGCGGTGCGGGGCTACCGCACCGACTGGGTGCCGGCGCCGGAGGCGGGTACCGCCGGCCGGCCGGGCACCTGGCTGGTCTGCGGGACGGACGCGTCGCTGGTGGACGGCTGGTGCGCCGAGGCGGCCGTCCCGACCGCGGGTCTGCTGATCGCCCCGGACGCCTCGGACGAGGCGGTGGCCCGGCTGTTCGCCGAGGCCCGCGGCCGGGTGGACGGGGTCGCCGGACTGGTCCTCCAGAGCGCCGGGGACGACGCCGTCGTGCTCGCCGGCACGGCCTTCGCGATCCTGCGCGGGTTCCTGCGGGAGTTCGGCGCGGACCGGCCCGACCTGGTCGTCTGCTCGACCGGCGCGGTGCGGGTGCCGCAGGCGCCGACCCGCCCGGACGCCGGCCAGGCGCCGCTGACCGGACTGGCCAAGGCGGTCGTCGCCGAGTACCCCGACCTCACGTGCGTCCAGGTGGACCTCGAACCGCGCCGGACCCCGCCGACGCTGGCCGGACTGCTGGCGCGGGTCGCCGGCCTCGCGGGGCGCGGCCACCTGGCCGTGCGGGACGGCCGCTGGTACGCCGCCCGGCTGCGGGAGGCCGCGCTCGGCGGCTCGCCGACGGCACCCGTCCGGGCGGACGGCAGCTACCTGATCACCGGCGGGCTCGGTGCGCTGGGCCTGGCCACCGCCCGCCGGCTCGCCGACCTGGGCGCGCGCTGCCTGGTGCTGACGAGCCGTTCCGTGTCGGCCGAACCCCCGCGGGAGGTCGCGGAGCTGCGGGCCGCCGGTGTGCGGGTCGAGCTCTGGCCCGCCGACGTGGCCGACCTGCCGGCGATGACCGGCCTGTTCGGGCGGATCGGCCGGGAGCTGCCCCCGCTGCGCGGCGTCGTCCACGCCGCCGGGACCACCGACGACGCCCCGCTGGTCGACCTCGACCGCGGCCGCTTCGCCGCGGTCCTGCGGCCGAAGGTCCGGGGCGCGCAGTACCTGCACACCCTGACCGCCGACGCCGGGCTCGACTTCCTGGTGCTCTACTCCTCGCTCGCCTCCCTGACCGGCTCGGCCGGCCAGGCCAACTACGCCGCCGCCAACGCCTTCCTGGACGCTCTCGCCGAACAGCGGTGCCACGACGGGCAGCCGGCCCTCAGCATCAACTGGGGTCCGTGGGCCGAGGCCGGCCTGGCCGCCCGCCCGGAGCTGCTCGCCCGGCTCGCCCGCGCCGGCATCACCGGGATCGGCACCGACGAGGCCCTGACGGCCTTCGGGCGCGTGCTGGGCGGCGACCTGCCGGTGGTGGGCCTGGCGGCGGTCGACTGGGCCGCGTTCACGGCCGCCGGCGACCGGCGGCCGCCGTACACCCTGCTGAGCGGCCTGGCCCCGGAGCGGGCCGCGGAGCCGTCCCTCGACGGGCGGTCGCCGCAGGCGCCGGCGGAGCCGGCCGGGCACCGCACCGCCGAGCAGGTGGTCGAACTCGCCCTGCGCGACCCGCGGACCGGGCGGGCAGCCGTCACCGAGGAGCTGCTGGTTGCCGCCGGCGAGCTGCTGGGCCTCACGGCGCGCCAGCGGGACGAGCTGCGCCCGACCTTCGGGCACCGGCGGCTGAACGAGCTGGGTCTGGACTCGCTGACCGCGGTCCGGCTGCGCAACCGGCTGCTGGCGGACTTCTCCGCGGACGTCCCGCCCTCCTTCGTGTTCGGCGGCAACACCGTCGCCGACGTGGTCGACCTGATCCTGCGGCAGATCACGCTCCGGAGCCTGGTCGCCGCCGACGACGGCGGGGCCGACGAGGCCGGGGACGTCGAGGTCCTCACCTTCTGACCCGCCCACGGGCCGTGCCGTCGGCCGCCCCGGGACGTCCCGCGGTCCCCGCGGACCGCGGCCGTCCCGGCGGCCCCGCCCCCGCACCACCGGGCGCCGTCGCGTCCCGTTCCCCACCGCCCGACTTCGCCCAGCCTCCCCGCGGGGCCCGGCCCGCCAGGGCCAGCGCCCCCGACCTCCCGAACAGGAGTTCCCGGAATGACAGCACACGGACGGCACGGCGACCCGGCCGAGCTGCTCGGCCGGCTCGCCCAGCACGGCGTCCGGCTGCGGCTGGTCGACGGCGACCGCATCGAGGTGCGCGCCGCCGCCGGCTCGCTCCCCGACCACATCCGGCACGAACTCGCCGAGAACAAGGCCGAGTTGATCGCCCTCCTGAAGCAGGGCGACACCGCCCGGCAGGCCGGCGCGCTGCCGCGGGCGGTACCCGACCCCGAGCGGCGCCACGAACCGTTCCCCCCGTCCGACCTGCAGATGTCCTTCCTGGTCGGCAGCACCGCCCAGTTCGAATACCACGTCCGGCCGCACCAGTACATGGAGTTCGACTTCGCGGAGCTCGACCCGGAGCGCTTCGAGGCCGCGCTCAACCGGATGCTGCACCGCCAGCGCGGCAGCCTGGTGGTGGTGCGGGAGGACCTCCAACTGGAGACCGTCCGCGACCCGGCGCCCGTACAGGTGCGGGTGGCGGACCTGCGGCAGGCCGGCGAGGCCGAGGCCATGGCCGCCGTCGAGCGGACCCGCGACGAGATGCAGGCGGCCGAACTCCCGCTGGACACCTGGCCCTGGATGGACGTGCGGATCACCCGCTACGGCGACGGCCGGGCCCGGCTGCACTACAACAACAACAACTTCTTCAGCGACGGCCCGGGCACCGGCCGCTTCCTGGACAGCGTGCTGCGCGCCTACCACGACCCGTCCGAGGCCCTGGACGACCTCGAACTGGGCTACCGCGACTGCGTGCTGGCGCTGGCCGCGCTGGAGGAGTCGGAGCGCGGCGAGGCCTCCCGGGCGTACTGGTGCGACCGGATGGCCGACTGGCCCGAGGCGCCGAACCTGCCGCTGGTGAGCGGCGCGGACACCCGGACCCGGGCCCGGCTGACCCGGCGAGAGTTCACCCTGGACGCCGAGCAGTGGGCCCGCTTCAAGCGGCGCGCCACGGACCACGGCGTCACCCCCACCAACGCGGTGTACGCGGTCTACGCCGAGACGGTGGCGCACTGGAGCGGCTCGCGGCACTTCCTGCTCAACAACATGATGACCCACCGGCTGCCGATCCACCCCCAGATCACCGAGGTGGTCGGCAACTTCGCCTCGCTCTACCCGCTGGAGGTGGACTGGCGGCACGACGAGCCGTTCCACGACCGGGCGCGGCGGCTGCAGACCCGGGTCATGACCGACATGGAGCACACCTACTGGAGCGGGGTGAAGGTGCTCCAGACCCTCAACCAGGTGCGCCGCACCCCGGGCCGGGCAGCCTGCCCGTTCGTGGTCGGCAGCGGCCTGTTCATGGGGCACCTGGACCAGCCGGTCTTCAGCCACCTGGAGACGCCCCAGGTGCTGCTCGACAACCAGTTCTGGGAGCAGAGCGACGGCGGCCTGTGGGTGGTCTGGGACCTCATCGAGGCGATGTTCCCCGCCGGGCTGATCGACGCCATGCACGCCGCCTACCGCGACCTGCTCCTGGTGCTCGCCGAGGACCCGGCCGCCTGGGAGCGCAGCTCCTTCGACCTGCTGCCGGCCGCCCAGCGCGAGCGCCGGGCCGCCGTCAACGACACGGCCCGCCCCGTACCCGCGGGCCTGCTCGACCGCGCGCTCGCCCGGCAGGCCGCGCAGCGGCCCGACACCGCGGCCGTGCTGACCGCGGACGGCGCCGTGGACTACGCGCGGCTGCACGCCCGCGCCCAGGAGCTGGCCGCCCGGCTGGCCGCGGCCGGGGTGCGCCCCGGGGACAAGGTCGCCGTCGTCCTGCCGAAGGGCGACGAGCAGATCGCCGCCGTGTACGGCGCACTCGCGGCCGGCGCCGCCTACGTGCCCATCGACCCCGCCTGGCCGCGGGAACGCGTGGGCGAACTGCTCGCCGACACCCCCGCGGCGGCCGTGGTCACCTCGGCCGGGGAACGGGAGTCGATCGCCGCCGTCGCCTCCTGCCCGGTGCTGACGGCGGGGGAGCCCGCCGCCGACGCCGGTCCCGCGCCGGCCCGCGCGGGCGATGCGGGCGACACCGCGTACGTCATCTACACCTCGGGGTCGAGCGGCAGGCCCAAGGGCGCGGTGCTCGACCACCGCGGGCCGCTGAACACCGTGGTCGACATCAACCGCCGGTTCGGCATCGGCCCCGGCGACGTGGTCCTCGGGGTGTCCTCGCTCTGCTTCGACCTGTCCGTCTACGACGTCTTCGGCACCGCCGAGGCCGGCGCGACCCTGCTGCTGCCGCCGCCCGGGTCGGCCGACCCGGGGCAGTGGGCCGACCTGGTGCGCGAGCACGGCGTCACGGTCTGGAACTCGGTGCCGGCGATCATGCAGCTGTTCGCCGAGGCCGCCGAGCAGGCCGGGCTGACCTTCCCCGCGCTGCGCGTGGTCCTGCTCAGCGGCGACTGGATCCCCGTCCGGCTCCCGGCGCTGATCCGGCGGATCGCGCCCGGGGCACGCGTGGTCGGCCTCGGCGGCGCCACCGAGGCGTCGATCTGGTCCATCCACCACCCGATCGACCGGGTGGACCCGAACCGGGCGAGCATCCCCTACGGGCGCCCCCTGGACAACCAGACCTGGCGGGTGCTGGACCGGACCGGCCGCGACGCCCCCGACTGGGTCACCGGCGACCTGTACATCGGCGGCACCGGAGTCGCGCTCGGCTACCTCAACGACCCCGCCCGGACGGCCGCCTCCTTCGTCACCGACCCGGCCACCGGCGAGCGGCTCTACCGCACCGGCGACCTCGGCCGCTACCACCCCGACGGCGACATCGAGTTCCTGGGCCGCGCCGACTTCCAGGTCAAGATCCAGGGC
The DNA here is from genome assembly GCF_042885555.1 of Kitasatospora sp. NPDC058048. Classification (NCBI taxonomy): domain Bacteria; kingdom Bacillati; phylum Actinomycetota; class Actinomycetes; order Kitasatosporales; family Streptomycetaceae; genus Kitasatospora; species Kitasatospora sp. NPDC058048. The sequence continues at coordinate 13,262 of NZ_JBHVRT010000059.1, forward strand.
TTCCGGGTGGAACCGGGCGAGATCGAACACGCCCTGGCCCGGCACCCGGCCGTACGGAACGCCGTCGTCGTAGCCCGCACCGCCGGCTCGGGACGCCAGCTCGCCGGCTACGCCGTGGCCGAGCGGGGCGCACCGCGTCCGGAACCCGAGGAACTGCGCGGCTTCCTGGCCGAACGGCTGCCCGGCCACCTCGTGCCGAGCTTCGTCGTCGTGCTCGACGACCTGCCGCTCACCGCCAACGGCAAGCTGGACCGCCGCGCCCTGGAGGCCATGGGCCCGGCCGGCGACGGACCGGACCGGACGTACACCGCCCCCCGGACGGAGACCGAGAAGGTCCTCGTGGAGATCTGGGAGTCGGTCCTCGGCATCGAGTCGGTCGGTGTCCACGACGACTTCTTCGAGCTCGGCGGACAGTCCTTCGCGGCGCTGCGCGTCATCGGCCTGGTCGGCCAGCGGCTCGGGCTGCGCGCCCCGCTCGGGGCGCTGCTGGAGCACCGGACGGTCGCCGGGCTCGCCGCCCTCCTGGAGGCCGGGCAGGAGGAGTGGTCCCCGCTGGTGGCACTCGACGCCACCGGCGGCACAACGCCCTGGCTGCTGGTGCACCCGGCGGGCGGGAACGTGCTCTGCTACCGGGGCCTGGCGGAACTGCTCGACGGCCCCGTCCACGCCTTCCAGGCGCCCGGCCCGGGCGTGGGCCGGGACCCGCTGGACACGGTGGAGGAGCTGGCCGAGTGCTACGCGCGGGCGCTGCTCGCCGTCCGCCCGCACGGGCCGTACCGGGTGGCCGGCTGGTCCTCCGGATCGGTGATCGCCTTCGAACTGATCCGGCTGCTGGAGCGGCGGGGCGAGACGGTGGAGCGCTTCGTGGTGATCGACTCCCCGGCCCCCGAGCGGGCCGCGGCCCCCGGAACCCGGGAGACGGACAGGGCCCGGGAGACGGACGGTGCCCGGGAGACGGACGAGGCGGCCGTGCTGCTCTGGTTCCTGGAGGACCTGGACATCGGCTTCGACCCGGCGGCCGTGCGCCCCGGGGCGGCTACCGAGCTGGCCGCGGCCCCGGCGGCGGAACGGCTCGCCCGGGCCGTGGCGCTGGCCCGCGAACAGGGGCTCGACCTCCCGGACGCCGCCGACCTGGCCCTCAGCTGGCCGGTGTTCCGCGCAATCATCACCGCCTGCCACCGCTACCGCGCCGGGACGATCACGGCCGACACCACCGTGATCCGGGCGGCGCACGGGAGGGTCAGCGAGTTCGCCGGCCACCCGCACGCGGACTCCGCCGAGTGGGGCTGGGCCCCGCTCACCACCGGCCGGACCACCGCCGACCGGACCGACGGCACCCACCACACCCTGCTCACCGACACCCACGTCGCGGCCGTCGCCGCACTCATGACCACGTGTCCGGCTCAGCACTGACCCCAGGGGGACCACCCGCGATGGACCACGACCTGATCTCGGAGCTCCAGCACCTGGGCATCAAGCTGAGGCTCTCCGGCGACAGCCTCGAAGTGATCGCGCCGCCCGGCGCGGTCACCGCCCGGATCCGGGACGAACTCCGGGCCCGGCGCGGCGAGCTGATCGACCTGCTGCGCGCGGCCGGGCAGAGCGCCGGACCGGCGCCGCTCACCGCGCGGCCCGACCAGCGGCACGAGCCGTTCCCGCTCACCGACATCCAGCACGCCTACTGGATCGGCCACAACCGGGCGCTCGAACTGGGCGGGGTGGCCACCCACTTCTACTTCGAGCTCGACCGCGACGGCCTGGAGGTGGACCGTCTGGAGCGCAGCCTGCGCAAGGTCGTCGCCCGGCACGACATGCTGCGCGCGGTGATCGGCCCGGACGGCCGCCAGCGGGTGCTGCCCGAGGTCCCGGACTACGAGATCCGCCACTACGACCGGGCGGACGCCACCGAGGACGCCTTCGAGGAGCACCTGCGCTCGCTGCGGGCCGAACTCGACCACCAGGTCCTCGCCCCCGACACCTGGCCGCTGTTCGACATCCGCGCCACCCGGCACCGCGAGGGGCTGCGCCTGCACGTCAGCCTCGACCTGCTGATCATGGACGCCTACAGCTTCGACCTGTTCTTCCGCGACTGGCAGCGGCACTACGAGGACGAGCAATGGGCGCCGGAGCCGTTCGCGATCGGCTACCGGGACTTCGTCCTCGCCGAGGAGGAGAAGCGCGGCGGCGCCCGGTACCGGGCCGCCGAGAAGTACTGGCTGGACCGCCTCGACGAACTGCCCCCGGCCCCGGACCTGCCGCTGGCGATCCAGCCCGGCTCGGCCGAGCGGACCGTCTTCACCCGCCGCCGGGCCTCGCTGCCCCGCGAGCAGTGGGAGCTGGTCAAGAAGACCGCCAGGGAACGCGGCCTGACCCCCTCGTCGGTCCTGCTGGCGGCCTTCGCCGACGTGCTGCGCCAGTGGACGTCGCAGGGCGACTTCACCCTCAACCTGACCCTGTTCAACCGGCCCGCCGAGGCGCACCCGCAGATCGGCGGGATCATCGGCGACTTCACCTCGCTGACCCTGCTGCGGATCAGCGGCGGCCAGGACGAGAGCTTCGCCCGGCGCACCGCCGGCTTCCAGCAGCAGCTGATGCGGGACCTGGAGCACCTGTCGTACAGCGGCGTGCGCGTGCTGCGCGAGCGGGCGCGCCGGCTCGGCAGCGGCCTCGGCGCCGGCATGCCGATCGTCTTCACCAGCGCCCTCGGCTTCTCGGGCGACGCCGACACGATGGACGGCATGGCGTTCTTCGGCGACTACCGCCACGGGGTGAGCCAGACCCCGCAGGTCTGGCTCGACCACCAGGTGCTGGAGGAGAACGGCGAGCTGGTCTTCAACTGGGACGCGGTGGAGGCGCTGTTCCCCGAGGGCCTGCTCGACGACATGTTCGCCGCCTTCCGGACCCTGCTCGGCCGGCTGAGCGACGATCCGGCCCTCTGGGACGACCTGGCCCCCACGGTCGGGGCCCCGGCCGCGCAGCTGGAGGAGCGCGAGCGGGTCAACGCCACCGCCCTCGACCTGCCCGGCGGGACGCTGCTGAGCCTCGTCGCCGAGCAGGCGCGGCGCACCCCGGAGGCCACGGCCGTCGTCTCCGAGGGCGGCGCGCTCACCTACGGCGACGTGCTGGCCTCGGCGCACCGGCTCGGCCACCGGCTCGCCGGCCTCGGCGCCTCCCGCGGCGAGCTGGTCGGCGTGGTGCTGGACAGGGGCCCGGAGCAGATCCCGGCGGTCCTCGGGGTGACGGCCTCCGGCGCGGCCTACCTGCCCATTGACCCGCAGTGGCCCGCGGCGCGCCGCCGGCAGCTGCTGGAGTCCGGCCGGGCCGCCCTGGTGGTCACCTCGGCCCGCTACCGGGACGAGCTGGAGTGGCCCGCCGGAACGGTCCTGGTGACCCTGGACGAAGAGGAGACGCTGGCACAGCCGGCCACCGAGCCGCCGACCGCGCCAGCCCCGGAGGACCTCGCCTACGTGATCTTCACCTCCGGCTCCACCGGCGTCCCCAAGGGCGTGATGATCGACCACCGGGGGGCCGTCAACACCGTACGGGACATCAACCGCCGCTTCTCGGTCGGACCGGCCGACCGGGTGCTCGCCCTCTCGGCGCTGACCTTCGACCTGTCCGTCTACGACGTCTTCGGCACCCTCGCGGCCGGCGGCACCGTCGTCGTGCCGAGCCCCGAGCGCTCGCACGACCCGCTGCACTGGGCCGAGCTGGCCGAGCGCCACGGCGTCACGGTGTGGAACTCGGTGCCCGCCCTGATGCAGCTGTGGGCGGACTCCTCGGTCCGCCTGTCCGACGAGCGGGCCGGCGACCTGCGGCTGGTGCTGCTCAGCGGCGACTGGATCCCGGTGGCGCTGCCCGACGCCGTCCGCGCCCGGCACCCGCGCGCCGAGGTGGTCAGCCTGGGCGGGGCGACCGAGGCCTCCATCTGGTCGGTGCACTACCCGATCGGTCGGGTGCCGGCCGAGTGGGCCAGGATTCCCTACGGCAAGCCGCTGGCCAACCAGACCCTGCACGTCCTCGACGACCGGTTCCGGGCCCGCCCGCTCTGGGCCACCGGCGAGATCTGGATCGGCGGCACCGGCGTGGCGAAGGGCTACTGGGCGGACCCGCAGCGCACCGCGGAGCGCTTCGTGCGCCACCCGGAGACCGGCGAGACGCTCTACCGCACCGGGGACCTGGGCCGCTACCTGCCCGGCGGGGACATCGAGTTCCTCGGCCGCCGGGACTTCCAGGTGAAGCTCAACGGCTACCGGGTGGAACTCGGCGAGATCGCCGCCACCCTGGAACGGCTCCCGGGCGTCGGCCGGGCGATCGCCCGGGTCGACACCAACCCCGCCACCGGCCGCCGCCGGCTCGTGGCCTACGCCGTCCCGGCCGGGCCCGGCTGCGACCCCGGGGCCGCGGCACCTGGCGGCCCGGTGCGCCCGGACCCGGCCGTACTCTTGGCGGAGCTGGCCGAGCGCCTCCCCGACTACATGGTCCCCAAGCACTGCCTGCTCGTCGACGCGATCCCGCTGAGCGCCAACGGCAAGGTCGACGCCGCCGCGCTGCCGGCGCCGTGGAGCGACCTGGACGAGCAGGAACTCGTCGCCCCCCGCGACGAGTTCGAGGCGGCCGTGCTCGCGATCTGGGCCGAGGTCATGGAGTTCGACGGCTTCGGGGTCGAGGACAACTTCTTCGAACTCGGCGGCGACTCCCTGCACGCCGTGCACATCCTCACCAAGGTGCGGGAGACGTTCCAGTGGGAGGGCGACACCGAGGAAGGCCTCCAACTGCTCTTCGAGAACCCCACGGTGGCCGGACTGGCCGCCCTGGTCAAGGACCGGCGGGGGGCGTGAGCAGGTGAGCACGGAGAGCGGGATCCCGTACTGGGACGACGTGGTCGTCGGCGCGGGCTCGGCAGGGGCGGTGCTCGCCGCACGCCTGTCGCGACGGCCCGGGCGCCGGGTACTGCTGATCGAGGCCGGGGAACTCCCGGACGGCGACGGCGCGTCCGACGAGCGGGCCGGGGTGCCCGTCCTGACCGGCCGCAACTGGGACTTCACCGCCAAGGCGTCCGAGGACGCCAGGCGCGGGTTCCCGTACGGGGTCGGCAAGGCGGTCGGCGGCTCCTCCGCCGTCAACGGCGCGCTCGCGCTGCGCCCGCTGCCCGCGGACCTCGACGCCTGGGCGGCCGCCGGCAACCCGGAGTGGACCTGGGAGCAGGTGCTGCCGTACCTGGTCGCCCTGGAGACGGACCACGACGCCGAGGGGCCGGCGCACGGCACCCGGGGACCGGTGCCGATCCGCCGGACCGGCGAGGACGCGCTCGCCACCACGGCCCGGGCCTTCCTGAACGGCTGCGCCCGGCTCGGCGTGCCCGTCCTGGCGGACCTCAACTCCGGCGCCGCGCTCGGCGCCGGCGTCACGCCCGCCAACGCCGTCGACGAGCGCCGGATCTCGACGGCCGAGAGCCACCTGCGACCCGCCCGGGAGCGGGGCGACGGCCCGACCCTGTGGACCGGCAGCACGGCGACCCGGGTCCTGCTGGACGCGCGGAACCGGGCCACCGGGGTCGAGGTGCGGCGCGACGGCCGGCTCCGGCAGGTCGCGGCCGGCCGGGTGACCCTGGCCGCCGGGGCGATCAACACCCCGGCGGTGCTCCAGCGTTCGGGCATCGGCGACCCGCGGCTGCTGGCGGCCCTGGGCATCACCCCCGCACTGGACCTGCCCGGCGTGGGACGCAACCTCGTCGACCACCCGGCGGTCGTGCTCTGGTCCGAGCCCCGCGCCGGGGTCTGCCGGGCCGGGGACAGCTGGCACCAGGTCACCGCCCGCTGCGCCGCCGACCCGGCCGGCGCCGCGGCGGACCTGGGGCTGTTCCTGCTGGACGCGGTGCCCGTCGCGGCGAACCCGCTGATCTCCGGCATGCTCCGCGCCGAACTGGCCGTCGGGCTGTCCGCCATGGTGCTGCGGCCCGCCTCCCGCGGCTCGGTGACGATCCGGGACGCGGACGCCGCCACCCCGCCGGAGATCCTGCTCGGCCTGGCGACCGACCCGGCCGACGTCGAACTGCTGATGGCCGCCGTCCGGCAGGCCTGGGAGCTGCTGCGGTCGGCGCCGATGGCGGTGCTGCTGGAGCGGGTGCTGGTCTGGACCGACCGGATGGTCCGGGAGGACCGGCTGCTGCGCGGCGCCGTGACCAGGTTCGTCTCGCCGAGCTGGCACGCCGTCGGCACCGCCCGGATGGGGCCGGCCGACGACCCGGAGGCGGTGGTGGACCAGCGCTGCCGGGTGCACGGCGCCGAGGGGCTGTACGTCGTCGACGCCTCGGTGCTCCCGGTGATGCCCAGCGCCCCGCCCAACCTGACCTGCCTCGCACTCGCCGAAAGGGTGGCCCGATGGATGGACTGACCGGGATCCCGGCCGCCCCCCGGGCCGGGGAGTGGGCCGTGCGCCGCCGGGGGCGGCCCCCGGCCCGGCTCAGGCTCTTCTGCCTGCCGCACGCGGGCGGCGGCGCGGCCGCCTTCCGCTCCTGGGCCCCGCACCTGGGACCGGAGATCGAGGTCGTGCCGATCCGGCTGCCGGGGCGCGAGTCCCGCTTCCGGGAGCGCCCCCACGACCGGCTCGGCGACCTGCTGCCGCCGCTGCTGCGCGACGTCGCCCCGCTGCTCGACGGGCCGCACGCCTGGTTCGGCCACAGCATGGGCGCGGGCATCGCCTTCGAGGTCTGCCGGGCCCTGCACCGGCTCGGCCTGCCCGAACCGCGGCGGCTCCTGGTGGCCGGCCTGCCGGCGCCGCAGCTCCCGCGCCGGGCGACCCCGGTGCACGACGCGCCCGCGCCCGAACTCTTCGAGCGGATCGGAGCGTTGAACGGGCACGGCGCCGAGGCCCGGGCCGGCAACCCGCTGCTGAACGTCATGCTGCCCACCCTGCGGGCCGACTTCGCGGTGGCCGAGACCCATGTGCACCGGCCCGGCCCGCCGCTGGACTGCCCGATCACCGTCTACGGCGGCCGCTCGGACGCCTCCACGACCGAGGACGAGCTCCGGGCCTGGGGCCCGCACTCCACCGCCGGCACCACCGTCCGCCTCTTCGACGGCGGGCACTTCTTCCCGCACGACGCCCCGGAGGCGTTCCTGCCGGTCCTGGTACGGGACCTGCTCGACCGCCGCCCGGCGCACCTCGGCTGATCAGTCGTCGGCCGCCACCGACGGCACCCTCCGGCGGCGGCCGGCCGTACCCCGGCCGGCCGCACCCGGCAGCAGGACCCAGGAGAGCACCGCCCCGGCCGCCACCACCGCCGCGGCGACGCCGAGGGCGGTCGCGGCGGCTCCGGCGAAGGCGTGCTCGGCGACGGCGACGACCGCCGAGCCGGCCTCCGGGCCCTGCCGGCCCGCGTACTCGACGGCGCCGCCCAGGCTCCGGCCGGCTTCCTCCGGCAGCGCCGCCGTACCGTCGGCGTAGCCGCGTGCGAGGGCGGTGCCGACCACGGCCACCCCCAGGGCGTTCCCCAGTTCCTGCAGGGTGTCGTTGAGCGCCGCCGCGCTGCCGGACCGTTCGGCCGGGACCAGCCCGATCACGGTGTCCGTCGCCGGGGTCAGCGCCAGACCGCCGCCGACGCCGATCAGGACGCACCCGAGCAGGACCGGGGGATAGCTCCCGGACGCCTGGCCGAGACAGAGGATCCCGCCGGCGGCCAGGGCCAGCCCGCCGGCCACGCCGCCCCGCGGACCGCCCCGCCGCGCCACCGCCGGCGCGAACGCCGATCCCACGCCGACCGCCAGCGCCAGGGGCACCACCGCCGCCCCCGCGCGCAGCGCGCTGTAGCCGAACTCCAGCTGGAGGCGCTGGGTGAGGACGAAGAGCGTTCCGGCGATGCCGAGGAACAGCAGCATGTTGCCCGCGCTCGCCCCCAGGAAGTTCCGGTCGCGCAGCAGCTCGAAGTCCACGACGGGGCTGGGATGCCGGCGTTCCCAGGCCACGAACGCGGCCGCCGCTCCGGCGGCCAGCGCCAGCGCGGCGACGACCGGCCGCGCCGTCCAGCCGTGCCCGGAGGCCTGGATCACGCCGTACACCAGGGCGGCCATCGCACCGGCGCCCAGCAGCGCCCCGACCGGGTCCGCGGGCCTGGGCACCGGTGCGGCGGACTCGGGCAGCAGGACGGCGCCCGCCAGCAGGGTCACCAGCACCGGAGCCAGGTTCACCAGGAAGACCGAGCCCCACCAGAAGTGGCTCACCAGCAGGCCGCCCAGCACCGGTCCCACGGCCACGCCCAGCGCGGAGACGCTGCCCCAGACCGCGATGGCGCGGGGACGTTCGCGGGCCGGGAAGACCTGGTTCAGGATCGACAGCGTGCCGGGCATCATGAACGCGGCGCCCAGGCCCATCGCGGCCCTGGCGGCGACGAGTTGGGCCGGGCCGTCCGCCGCCGGCGCCAGCAGCGACGCGCCGCCGAACAGCGCCGCGCCCAGCAGCGTCGCGCGCTTGCGGCCGTACCGGTCGGAGAGCGCGCCGGCGGTGAGCAGCAGGGCCGCGAAGGTCAGCGCGTAGGCGTCGACGATCCACTGGGTCCGGCCGAGGTCGATGCCGAGGTCCCGGACGAGACCGGGGACCGCCACGTTGAGCAGCCCGTTGTTGAGCACGGTGGTGAACAGCGCCAGGGACAGCACCCCGAGGATCCACCAGCGCCTGGGGTGCCCGGAACCGTCCGGTGCTGGGGTCTGCATGGGGCGGCTCCTCCGCGCTTCTCGCCGCGCGGTGGTCCGCGCGGCCCGGGCGCCCAGACTCCGGCGGTGCTCTTTAGCCGAGCCAAAGCCGCCCCGCCGATCATGCGGGGAAGGTCCGTGCTGAGAGGGAGCGACCCATGCGCTTTGAAGACGTCTACGTGGCGGGAACCGGGGTGTGGCTGGCGGAGCCGGAGTCGGCCCGCACGGCCGTGGAGGACGGTCGCTACGACGCGGAGCAGGCCGAGCAGGACGACCTGCTCTCGGTCTGCGTGGCCGACGAGAGCACCGCCCCGCCGGACATGGCGGTCCAGGCCGCCACCACCGCCCTGAAGCGGTCCGGCCTGGACGCCTCGGAGGTCGGGCTGCTGATCCACTCCGGCGTCTGGTTCCAGGGCGTCGAGATGTGGCCGGCCGCGTCCTACGTCGCCGGCCACGCGCTGGGCCGGGACACCATCGCCTTCGGCTTCCAGCAGGAGTGCAACGCCGCCCTCGGGGCCCTGGAGCTGGCCGCCCGCCAGGTCGCCGGTCAGCCGGAGAAGGCGGCCGTGGTCACCACCGCCGACCGGTTCGGCGCACCGCTGATCAAGAGGTGGAGCAGCGAGCCCGGTTTCGTCTACGGCGACGGCGCGACCGCGATCGTGCTGTCCGGCCGGGGCGGGATCGCCCGGCTGCTGTCCACCGCCAGCGGCTCGGACAACGCCATGGAGGCGGTGGTCCGCGGCCCCGAGCTGAAGGCCGTCCCCACCGGTGAACCGCTGGACCTGCTCGGCCGGGTGGGCCACTTCATGCGCACCGACGCGGGAGGCCTGCGCGAGGCGACCCAGCGGGTCGGCGCCGTGATGAGCGCCGCCGTGGACACCGCGCTGGCGGACGCCGGCATCGGCCGCGAGGACATCGCCCGGGTGGTGACGCTGGCGAGCGGCCGCAGCCGGATGGAGTGGCAGGTGCCGCAGCTGCTGGGCATCCCGTTCGAGAAGTCCACCTGGGAGTTCGCCCGCCGGGTGGGCCACCTGGGCGCGGGCGACCAGATCGCCGCCCTCAACCACCTGCTGGAGCACCGCCGGCTCGCCCCGGGCGACCGGGTCCTGATGGTCGGCGGCGGATCCGGCTTCAGTTTCACCTGCGCGGTCCTGGAGATCACCGGGCAGCCGGACTGGGAGCCGGCCGGTCTGCGGACGGCGGGCTGACCGGGCGGGACCGGGCCCGGCCCCGTCCGGCCGACCAGCGGTAAAACGCCGTGGTACGAGGGATACTGACGATCAGTGCCCTGACGGAAGAGGCGCATGACACGGAAAGCGGAGACGACATGACCCCAGAGACCGCCGGCGTCCGTCCCACCCCCACCCCCGCGTCCGGAGCCGGGCGCGCGGCCTGGGGCGGGCTCGGACTCCTCCTGCTCGTCTGGACGGTGTTCGAGGCGGCGAAGTACACCGGCCTCACGCTCGTGCTCGCCGTCGCCGGGCTCCTCGTCCCCCTCCTGGCCGGGCTCGCGCCCCGGGCGGCGGTCGTGCGGCACGCGCTGCTGCGGGTCTGGATACCGCTCGCCGTCATGCTCGTCTGCACGGCGATCCCGGGCCCTCCCGAGGACACCTCCGCGGCCTTCACCTTCGGGATGGCCTGGCTGACCCACCTCGCGCTGGGACACGCCCTGCGCCGGGGGCCCGCCGCCTCCTGACGGACCTCGCGACACCGGGCCCGCGTCCTCACGGCCGCGGGCCCGAGGCGTGTCCGGCCGGCCCCGCCCCGGTGTCCTTTACCGGGCCGCTAGCCCCGGCTGCGAGCGTGGGCGGTGACCGACCACCACCCAGCAGAAGGAGCATCCAGCCCATGGACAGCACCGCGTCCTCAGCCGGCCAGGACCAGCTTCAGTACCCGTTCCACCGTCCCTCGGCGGTGCAGGTTCCCGCCGTCTACGCCGACCTGCGCGCCCAGTGCCCGGTCGCCAAGGTCCGGCTCCCCAGCGGCGACGAGGGCTACGTGGTCAGCCGCTACGAGGACGTCCGCACGGTCCTGTCCGACCTGCGTTTCAGCCGCGCCGCCACCGTGGAGCCGGACGCGCCGAAGCTGACCAACCTGCCGCCCATGCCCGCGAGCCTGTTCACCATGGACCCGCCCGAGCACACCCGGCTGCGCCGCCTGGTGTCGCGCGAGTTCACCGCCCGCCGGGTGCAGAACATGCGCCCGCGCATCCAGGAGCTGACCGACGAACTGCTCGACCGGATGGAGCAGTCGGACGGTCCGGTCGACCTGAACACGGTCTTCGCCTTCCCGCTGCCGGCGATGGTGATCTGTGAGCTGCTCGGGGTGCCCTTCGAGGACCGCGAGAAGTTCCGGGGCTGGTCGGACGCATTCGTCTCGCTGACCTCGATGTCGCCGGAGGAGATGAACGCCAAGCGCATGGAGCTGTTCGGCTACCTCGGCCGGCTCGTCCAGGCCAAGCGCGAGGAGCCCGGCGAGGACCTCATGAGCGCCCTGGTGAACGCCCACGACGAGGAGGGCAGCCTCAGCGAGATGGAGCTCATCGTCATGGGCATCACGCTGCTGGTCGCCGGCCACGAGACCACCGTCAGCATGATCGGCACCTGCGTGCTGACCCTGCTGCGCCACCCCGAGCACCTGGCCGCGCTGCGCGAGCGGCCGGAACTCATGGAGCACGCGGTCGAGGAACTGCTGCGGATCAACCCCATCGGCGACGGCGGCCCGTACCGGGTCACGCTGGAGGACGTCGAGATCGGCGGCACCGTGATCCCGAAGAACAGCGGCGTGATCGCGGCGACCAGCTCGGCCAACCGGGACGCCGACCGCTTCTCGGACGGCGACCCGGACGCCTTCGACCCGACCCGCGCCTCGGCGACCGGGCACCTCGCCCTCGGCCACGGTGCCCACTTCTGCCTGGGGGCCGCGCTGGCCCGGGCGGAGCTCCAGATCGCGCTGTCGACGCTGCTGCGCCGCTTCCCGAACCTCGCGCTCGCCGACGAGGTCGACAACCTGCGGATGACCACCGGGATGATGGTCCACGGCCTGGAGCGCCTGCCGGTCACCTGGTGACCGGCCACGGCCGCGGAACGCCGCTGCCCGGGTCCCGTCCGGGACCCGGGCAGCGGCGTAGCCGGGTGGAGTGGTGACGGGCCGTCAGGTCCCGGCCCGCATCCGCGCGGCGCGGTGCGCCGCACTGGGCTTCTGCAGCTGGAAGTAGGCCCCGGCCAGGACGCGCCGCTTCAGCCGGGGGCTGCGGTCGAGCACCTGGTAGAGCGAACGCCGCAGCGTGCCGCCCAGCGGGCCGTGCAGCGCGAACAGCCTCTCCTGGCGCAGCTGCAGCCCCCGGGAGCGGCTCACCGGTTCCTCGCGCGAGCGCTGGAACTGTGCGGTGGCCCGGGTGACCGCCGGCCCGCCGCCGGCGGTGAACGCCCGCTCCAGCAGCGGGGCCAGGGTGACGGCGTCGATGATGGCGTGGTTGACGCCCTGCCCGAGGATCGGCGTCAGGGTGTGCGCGGCGTCCCCGACCAGCACCAGCCCGGGCATCGACCAGTTCGGCACCACGCTGGTGAAGATGTCCAGCATGGAGGTGTCCGACCAGCTGGTGATCTCCTGGCGCACGGCACCGGACAGCTCCGGGGCCAGCTGGTCCAGCCGTTCGTACAGGGCGTTCAGACCCTTGGCGCGCAGTTCCTTCAGGCCGCCCTTGGGGATGTTGAAGCCCACCCGGACGCTGTCGGGGTGGGTGGGGATGAAGAGGCCGTGCTGGTCGCCCCTGATGCGGATGCGGTAGGTGCGGTCGTCCCACTCGGCGGGGAACGGCAGCTTCAACCAGACCACGTCGCGGTCCAGCGGCACCTTCCGGTACGGCAGCCCGGCCATCTCGCGGACCTTGCTGAACCGCCCGTCGGCGCCCACGGTCAGAGCCGCCCGGACGGTGATCTCGCCGTCCGGGGTACGGGCCCGCACCCCGGTGACGGTGCCGTGGCCGTCCTGCTCCAGCGCGACGGCGGTGGCGCGGCGCAGCAGCGTGAAGCCGGGCAGGCCCTCGCCCACCTCCGCCAGCGCGGACAGCAGCGCGGGCTGCGGCAGTTCCACAGGGTAGGGGTGGGGGTAGGGAAAGTCGTCGAAGTCGGCGCGCATGACGGTCCGCCCGCCGTCCACGATCTCCATGTGGTGCATCTGCTGGTAGGCCCCGTCGAGGGCGTCGAGCAGTCCCAGCCGCTCCAGCAGCCACACCGAGTCGGGCGACACGGACTCGCCCCGGAAGGAGCGGTTGAAGTGGCCGCTCTGTTCGAGCACCACCACGGAGACCGAGCGCTTGGCGAGCTCCACCGCGAGGGTGAGGCCGGCCGGTCCACCGCCCACCACGCACACCTGGGCGGTCAGCTCTGCTGTCATCGTCATCCTGCCTCTCCGGGGGTCACGGGTCGATCGATGGTCCAGCGGTGGGCTAAAGGCGCTCTTGCAGGGCCTGCTCCTCCACCCGGGCCTTCAGGGCGTCCGTCAGGGTGACGAAACCCCGGGCGCTCTGACGCACGATCGAGCCGGTCAGCGGGACCAGCAGCCCGCTGAACCGCTCGCTCTGCAGGACGTGGGTGCCGCCGTCCCGGGCGGTCAGTTCGAAGGCGTGCACCCCGTCGAAGATCCCCGGGACCCCGAGCCGGCCGCGCCACCGCAGCAGCCGTCCCGGCTCCGCGGCCAGCACGGTCGGCGTGAAGTCCATCTCGCGGCCGCCGGGCAGCCGGAAGCGGAGCGCCAGCCGGGCCCCGGGCTCGGCCTCTCCCGCGGCGCGGACCAGGAACGGGTTCCACTCCTGGAACCGGGCGAAGTCGGTGAGCACGGCCCACACCTCGCCGGGAGTGGCGGCGATGTGGACCTCGGACGAGATGCGGCGCATGACAGGCGCGCTCCTTCGGTGCGGCGGCGTCGGACACTGATCCGGGCAGGGTGCCCCGCCCGTACCGTGCCGCCCCGGGCTTCAGTCCCGCTTAACGCGCCCGATGGCGGGCCGCGCCCGCCGCCGCGCCCGCCCGGCCGGCGACGGCCACCGGCCCAGCGCAGCCCGTTCTTTAGGGCCCGCACCAAAGCTGACGGACCGTCGGCCGGTCCGCCCCCACCGGCCGAACCCGCCGCTCCGCCCGCCCGGCCCGGCACCCCCGACCGGGGCCGGGCGGGCGGAGCGCGAGAGGACGCCGGGGCAGGGTGCGGAGCCTCGGCCGCCGGGCGCCGCCCGGCCGAGAGGAGACCCAGTACCATGACGCGCTACCTCACCCGCACCCCGCCACCCCCGGGACGACTGCGGGTGTTCTGCTTCCCGTACGCGGGCGGCGGGGCCTCGGCCTACGCGGGCTGGCAGCGCCGGATCACCGCGGACGCGGAGCTGCTCCCGGTCCAACTGCCCGGCCGGGAGGGGCGGATGGCGGAGCCGCGGTTCACCGACCTGCACGACCTGGTCGCCGACCTCGACGCGGAGCTCGGGCCGGAACTCGACCACCCGCACGTGCTCTACGGGCACAGCATGGGCGCCCTGATCGCCTTCGCGCTCGCCCAGCACCGCCACGCCCGCGGCGCCCGGCTGCCCGCGGCCCTGGTGCTCGGCGGCCACCGGGCGCCGCACCTGCCCGCGCCGCTGCCCGACGAGCCCGGCATCCCCGACGCCGACCTGGTGCGGACCCTGGACGCCTACGGCGGACTGCCCCGGATCCTGCTGGACCACCCGGAGTGGCTCGCCGCCCTGCTGCCGATCGTCCGCGACGACCTGCGGCTGTGCGCCGCCGCCGGCACCGTCGCCCGCACGCCGCTGCCGGTGGCGCTGCACGCCTTCGGCGGGGCCGAGGACCGGCTGGTCACGGTGCCCGAGGTCCGGGAGTGGGCGCGCTACTCCACCCGGGAGAGCGAGATCGCCGTGGTGCCCGGCGGCCACTTCTTCCCCCGGGAGGCGCCCGGGTTCCCGGAGCTCCTCTCCGCCGTGCTGCGCCGCTACGGGGCGGCCCCCGGCGCGATTCCCGGCACGGCCCCCGGGCCGGCGCGCTTTTAGCGGTGCCAAAGCCCCCTCTCGGACGATGCGGGACGAGGCCGGGGGGCCGCGCACGGCCAGATGCCCGACCACCCGTCACCGTCACCGACTAGGGGGAGCATTGACCACGCGCACGTTCGAGACCGTACCCGTACCCGGGGTCGCCACCGCCGCCGGCTCGGAGCACGCCGCCCGGATCGCCAACGCGGCCGAGGAGTTCCTCGGCGCCGCCGCCGCCGCCCGCCCGGACGCACCCGCCGTACGGGACCGCTACGGCGCCTGGACGTACGCCGAACTGGACGCCGCCGCCGACTCCTTCGCCCGGATCCTGGCCGGCCACGGCATCCGGCCGGGCGACCGGGTGCTGGCCCGGGTGGGCAGCTGCCGCGAGTTCACCGCCCTGCTCTTCGGGGCCTGGCGGAGCGGCGCCGTGCTGGTTCCCGTCAACCCGGCAATGCGGGCCTTCCACCTGGGGCCGGTGCTGGCCGACTCGGCGCCGTCGCTGATCGTGGCGGAGGCGGCGGAGCGGGAGCAGGCCGACGGGCTGCGCTGGCCCGCCGGGGTGCCCGTCGCCGTGGTCTCCGAGCTGGACCTCTCCGGGCCCGCCGACCCGGCCGGGCGCGGCGAGGCGCTGGTGCCCGCCGACCGGCTGGCGCTGCTGATCTACACCTCCGGCAGCACCGCCGCGCCCAAGGCCGTGGCCTGCCCGCACGCCCAGGTGGTGTTCGCCGCGCGGGCGATCGCCCGGCGGCTGAACTACCGCCCGGACGACGTCGTGCTGACCGCCGTGCCGCTCTCCTTCGACTACGGCCTCTACCAGGTGCTGCTCTCGGCGCTGGCCGGGGCCGAACTGCTGCTGTCCGGCCCGGAGGGCCACGCCCGGCTGCTCGGGTTCGCCCGCGACCACGGCGCCACCGTGGTGCCGCTGGTGCCCTCGCTCGGCGAACTGCTGGTGCGCCTGGCCTCCCGGGACCCGCGGCCCACCGGGGTCCGGCTGTTCACCAACACCGGTGCCGCGCTCAACCCGCCGCTGATCGCCTCGCTGCGGGAGGCCTTCCCCGGCGCGGCCGTGGCCCCGATGTACGGCACCACCGAGTGCAAGCGGATCACCGTCCTGGAGCCCGACGGCGACCTGGCCCGGCCCGGCTCGGTGGGGCGCGCGCTGCCCGGCACCGAGGTGCTGACGCTGGACGACGACGGCCGGCCGCTGCCGCCGCACGAGATCGGCGAGATCGCCGTCCGCGGCCCGCACGTGATGGCCGGCTACTGGCAGGCCCCGGAGCCCACCGCGCAGCGGTTCCGGGTGAGCCCGGAGGACGGCCGGGTCACGCTCCGCACCGGCGACTACGGCTGGCTGGACGAGGACGGCCACCTGTACTTCCAGGGCCGGCGCGACGACCTGTTCAAGCGGCGCGGCTCGCGGATGAGCACGGTGGAGATCGAGGCCGCCGTCCTGGACATCGACGGGGTCCGCGAGGCGGCCCTGCTCGCCCCGGAGGAGGACCGGGACATGGTGCTGTTCGTGGTCGGCGAGGTCACCGCCGAGCAGGTGCTGGGCAGGCTGGCCGACCGGCTGGAGGCGGCCAAGGTCCCGGACCTCTGCCGGGTGCTGCCCGCGCTGCCGCTCACCGCCAACGGCAAGACGGACGGCAAGGCGCTGCGCGCCCTGCTGGCGGGGGAGCCGGCCTGACCGTCCGGCCGCCGCGCCGCGCCGCGCCGGTGACGTGCAGTCAGCGGACGGGCACGCCCCGCTCAAGCGAGAGCCAAGGGCCTTCGCCGAGGGTGGGGCGGCCGTGTCCGCTTCTGCGCCCGCGCTGCCGCACCACGGCCGCGCGACGGAAGGAATGCCGATGTTCACCGCTCTGGGCTCCGCTCTGCACGGGCGACGGAGAGCCTCCCTGCTGTTGACCCTGCTGATCACCGTGCTGGCCGCGGTCTTCGGCGGCTCCGTCGGGGACAGGCTCACCAACGGGCTGTCCGACTACGACGACCCGGGCGGCGGCAACGTCGTCGCCCGGGAGACGATCACCCGCGCCACCGGCATCGACTCCCAGCAGGGCTACCTGCTGCTGGTCCGCACCGACGAGCAGCTGCGCGGCGCCGGAGCGCCCCCGGCCGCCGTGACCGCGGCCGTCCGGCTGCTGAAGGACCGGCCCGAGGTCGAGCGGGTCGTCGACTACTCGGCCGACCCCGCGCTGATCTCCCGGGACGGGCACAGCACGGTGGTGGTCGGCGCCGTGCGCCCGATGGCCGAACCGGAGACCAAGGCCGCCGAGCAGGAGCTCCAGCGGGCCGTCAAGGACGACCCGGCGCTGAACGGCCGGGCCTGGCTCGGCGGCGCCACGCCCGGCCACGTCCAGGTGGCCCAGGTCTCCGACACCGACCTGGCCGAGGCCGAGGGCCTGGCCACGCCGGTCATCCTGATCGCGCTGTTCCTGGTCTTCCGCGGCCTGGTGGCCGCCCTCGTCCCCCTGCTGGGCGCCGTCGTCTCGCTGCTGCTCACCATGGCCGGCCTGCGGATCGCCACCACCGCGATGGACGTCTCCACCGGGGCGATGAGCCTGGCCTTCGCCCTGGGGCTGGGGCTGTCCATCGACTTCGGCCTGCTGATCGTCACCCGCTACCGGGAGGAGCTGGCCGAGCACGGCCCCGGCGCCGAGGCGCTGCGGCGGACGGTCGCCACCGCCGGGCGCACCGTGCTGTTCAGCGCGCTCACGGTGGCGGCCGCGCTGCTCGCGATCATGGTGTTCCCGCACCCGTACCTGCGGTCCATGGGCCTGGCCGGCGTCATCACCGTCGTCTCGGCGGCCCTGTTCGCCCTGCTCGGACTGCCCGCGCTGCTCGCCGTGCTGGGCCACCGGATCAACGCGCTGGCGCCGCGCCGCTGGCAGCGGTCCGCGGCGGCCGGGCAGGCCACCGCCGGGCGCTGGCACCGGCTGGCCTCGGCGGTGATGCGCAGGCCCGCGGTCTTCACGCTGGTCGCCACCGCCGTCCTGCTGCTCGTCGCCTCCCCGCTCACCGGGGTGCGGTTCACCGGCGTCGACCCGACCTCGCTCCCCAAGGACATCAGCGCCGGGCAGGTCGCCGCGCGGCTCGGCGGCGACTTCGGCGAGATCGCCACCAGCCCGTTCCAGATCGTCCTCGACACCGCCGACGACACCGGGCTCCAGGAGTACGCCCGGCGGGTCGCCGCGGTGCCCGGGGTGGAATCGGTGGGCGAGCCGCAGCGGCTGGACGCCGGGCACTGGGAGATCGACGCCGTCCTCGCCGGCAACCCGCTGGACGGTCCGGCGCTGCGGGCCGGCGAGCGGGTCCAGGACGTGGCGGCGCCCGTCACCGCCCGCTTCACCGGGACGACGGCGGACTTCCTCGCCCAGCGGGGCAGCATCGCCGACCGCCTGCCCCTGGCGTTCGGCGTGCTGGCCGGCGTGACGGTGCTGCTGCTGTTCGCCTTCTCCGGATCGGTGCTGCTGCCGCTGCTGGCCCTGGTGATGAACCTGCTCTCCACCGGCGCCGCGTTCGGCTTCCTGGTGTGGGTCTTCCAGGACGGCAACCTCGGCTTCGCCGCCCACAGCGGGCTGGAGACCACCACGCCCGTGCTGGTCTTCGCGCTCGCCTTCGGCCTCTCCACCGACTACAACGTCTTCCTGCTGGGGCGGATCAAGGAGGCCCGGGCCGCGGGCCGCGGCGACCGGGAGGCGGTGGCCGACGGCCTGGCGCAGATCGGCTCCACCGTCACCAGCGCCGCCGCGCTGTTCTGCGTCGCGGTGGGCGCGCTGGCGATGTCCCGGCTGGTGTTCGTCCAGGAGCTGGGCCTCGGCGCCGCGTTCTCCGTCCTGCTGGACGCCACGGTGGTGCGGGCGCTGCTGGTGCCCGCGCTGATGGCGCTGCTCGGCTCCGCCACCTGGTGGGCCCCCGGTCCGCTGCGCAGGCTGCACGCGGCGCTGCGGCTGGACCGCATGGAGGGCCCGGCCGCCCCGGAGCCGGCCCCTGTCCCGGAGCCGGCCGCCGCGCCGGCCGCCGAGAGGGTCCGCCGGCCGGTCGCCTGATCCGGGCGCCCCGGGCCCGTACGGCGGAGCCGGGGCCGGATCGCTTTTAGCGGCGCCCAAGTCCGCCCTCGCAGGATGGTGGTGGCGGTGCGTCAGGAGACGCTCGCGCGCTCCCGGCGCGCCGCCACCAGGCAGGCGACCGGCCGCGCGCCGGCGGGGCACCGACCGCGGGGCGCCGCGCACGCCGCTACGAAAGGACCGCGATGACCACCGATCCTGAACTCGTCTCGGCGTACGGGAGTCCGCTGTACGTCTACGACGCGGCCCGGGTCCGGGCCGCCGCCCGGGACCTGCGCGAGGCCGTCCCGCAGCCGTCCCGGATCTACTACTCCCTGAAGGCCAACCCCCACCCCGCCCTGGTCGCCGAACTGCGCCGCGGCGGCGTGCACGCCGAGGTCACCTCGCGCGGCGAGCTGGCCGCGGCGCTGGAGGCGGGGCACCCGGCCGGGGAACTGCTGTACTCCGGGCCGGGCAAGGTGGCGGCCGAGCTGGACGAGGCGGTGCGCGCCGGGGTGCGCGCCTTCTCCGTCGAGTCCTTCGGGGACCTGGAGCGGGTCGGCGCGGCCGCCGCCGCCCATGACGCGGTGGCCGACTGCGTGCTGCGGATCAACGCCGCCGGCGCGCCGGGCACCGCGGGGCTGCGGATGACCGGAGGCCCCTCCCAGTTCGGCTTCGACCTGGACTGGCTCGCGAAGGAGGCCGACCGCCTGCGGGTCGCCGGCACCCGGGTCGTCGGGCTGCACTTCTTCCCGCTGACCAACTCCGCGGACGAGGACGGCCTGATCGCCGAACTCGCCCAGAGCGTGCGCACCGCCGCCCACCTGCGCGACCGGCTCGGCATCGAGCTGGAGCTGCTGGACCTCGGCGGCGGCTTCGCCTGCCCGTACGCGACGGCCGGTGAGCGGCCGGTGTACCGGCGGCTGCGGGAGGCCCTGGCCGAGGTGCTGGACGAGAACCTGCCCGGCTGGCGCGAGGGGCGGCCGGTGGTCGCCTTCGAGTCCGGCCGCTACCTGGTCGGCGACAGCGGGCGGCTGCTGAGCACCGTGACCGACGTCAAACCGAGCCGGGGCAGCACCTACGCGGTGCTCGACGCCGGGATCAACCACCTCGGGGGGCTGTCCGGTCTGGGCCGGCTGCTGCCCCTGCGGGCCCAGCCGACCGGGCCGGCCCGGACCCCGGCCGCCGGGGAGCCGGCCGAGCCGGTGACCCTGGCCGGTCCGCTCTGCACCCCGGCGGACATCCTGGCCCGGGCCGTGGAGCTGCCCGGGGTCCGTTCCGGCGACCTGCTCGCCGTTCCCAACGTGGGCGCGTACGGCCTCACCGCCAGCCTGCTCGGCTTCCTCGGCCACCGGGCCCCGGCCGAGGTGCTGGTCGACGGCGACCGCGTGGTCTCCGCGACCCGGCTGGCGCTGCAGCGCCGGGCCCTGGAGCCCGGCGACGGCGCCGCCGACGCCACCGACCCATCCACCGCACGGAGGTAGCACCGATGACCGACGAGACCCGCCAGGACCGGCCGTGGGACACGGCCTTCGAGGAACTGCTGCTCCGAACCCTGCCCCGGCTCGCCGCCCGCGGCCCGCTGACGGGTGACGCCAGCCTGCGCGCCGCGGGCCTGGACTCGCTCGCCATGGTCGAACTCCTCGTCCAGGTCGAGCAGTTGTACGGGATCGGCATCCCCGACGGGGAGCTGGTGAGCGACACCTTCTCCACCCCGGACCGGCTGTGGAACGTCGTCTCCGCCCTGCGCGCGGGGCGGACGGCCGACCCGGCCTGACACCCGCCCGACCCGTCCGTCGTCCCACCAGCAGAGCGGGAGCCGCCATGCGTCACATTCAGCCCCGGGACATCCGGTGATCTCCGCGGCGATCATCGCCGTCGTGGTCCGCGCGGCCTTCTGGGTGCGTTCCCGCCTGCGCCGCCGCCGGGCCGCCGAGGAACAGGCCGTCGTGGAACAGGCGGTGGAACAGGCCGCGGAACAGGCCGGGACGGCCGGGAACGCCCCCGGCCCGGGACCGGCACCGGAGCGCGACGGGGCTCCGGCCGGCCGCTGAGCACCACCGCTACCACCAGCTCCCGGGCCGGCGACACGACGTCGCGGGCCCGGGAGCGGCCGTTGCGCCCCGGCCCGCGCGCAAGGACGCCTTAAGAGGGTCCGCGCAGGCTCGGCGCGTCCATCAGAGGCAGCGAAGGAGAGACCGTGACCGCGGTTGTGAACACGGCCACCGGCGAGCGGACCGGCCCGCTGGACCGGCTGCGCGCCCTGCACGGCGAGGGGCGGCTGGCCGAGGAGTACCCGCAGGTGCCCGGGCTGCTGGCCGAACTGGCGGCGGGCGCACCGGCCGGGACGTCCGGGCGGGACCTGGCCCGGGCCGGGCAGTTGCTGGCCCGGCTCGACCCGGCCGAGGTGCTGGCCCGCCACGAGGGGCTGGAGGCGGTCGGCGTGGCCGTCACCGGCCACTCCACGCTCGGCTCCCTCACCGCCCCGCTCACCGCCGAGCTCGCCCGCCACGGCTTCGTGGCGAGGACGACGACCACCGACTACGGCTCCTGGCTGCGGGACCTGCAGGACACCGGCAGCGAGCTGTACGCGGCGGGCGTGGACCTCGCCCTGTGCGTGCTGGACGCCCAGCTGGTGTTCGACGAACTGCCGCACCCCTGGCGGGCGGAGGACCTGGAGGACGCGGTCGCGGCCAAGCTGCGCCTGCTGACCGCGCTGGCCGCCCGCTACGTCGGGCACGGCACCGGCACCCTGGTGCTCAACACGGTGCCGCTGCTGCCCGTCCACACCCGCCAGCTGGTCGACGCGCGCTCCCGGGCGCGGATCGGCATCGCGTGGCGGGAGTTCAACGCCGGGCTGCTGCGCATCGCCCTGGACCACGAGCGGGTGCGCGTGGTCGACCTGGACCCGCTGGTCGCCGCGGGCGGACCGGTGAACGAGCCCCGGCTGGCCGCCTACGCCAAGGCGCAGCTCGGCGAGGAGCTGCTCGCGGCGTACGCCCGCGAGGTCGGCCACCTGGTGCGCGGCCTGCGCGGCCGGGCCAGGAAGGTGCTGGTGGTCGATCTCGACAACACCCTGTGGGACGGCATCCTGGGCGACGACGGTCCGGAGGGCATCGCCGCGGCCACCACCTACCGGGGCGAGGCGTTCGGCCGCTTCCAGCGGGTGGTGGCCCAGATAGGAGCCCAGGGCGTCCTGTTGGCGGTGTCCAGCAAGAACGACCAGGAGGCGGTGCTGGGGGTGCTGCGCGACCACCCCGACATGGTGCTCCGGGAGGGCGACTTCGTCCGGGTGAACGCCAACTGGGAGCCCAAGGACGGCAATCTGCTGGACATCGCCCGCCGGCTCAACCTGGGCGTGGACAGCTTCGTCTTCGTCGACGACTCGCCGTTCGAGTGCGGGCTGGTCGCGAGCAGCCTGCCCCAGGTGGCCGTCGTCCGCCTGGACGAGGAGCCGGCCCTGCACGTGGAGCGGCTGCTCGCGGACGGCTGGTTCGACGTGGCCGCGCTCACCGCGGAGGACCGGGTCCGCGCGGACCAGTACCGCTCCGAGGCCGCCCGGCAGGACCTGCTGGACGGCGCCGGCTCGATGGAGGACTACCTGGCCCGGCTCGACGTGCGGGTCTCGCTCTCGCCGGTGCGGGAGCACGAGGTGGCCAGGGCCTCCCAGATCACCCTGCGCACCAACCAGTTCAACCTCACCACCGAGCGGCTCCAGGCGGCCGACGTCCGGGCCCGGACGGACGCGGCGGAGCACCTGGTGCTCGCGGTCCGCGCCACCGACCGGTTCGGCGACAACGGGCTGGTGGGCCTGGTCCTGGTGCGCACGGCCCCGGACGGCTGGCACATCGACAACGCCCTGCTGAGCTGCCGGGTCTTCGCTCGGGGCATCGAACAGGCCGCGCTGGCCGCCGTGCTGGAGCGCGCCCGGCGGGCCGGGGCGCCGGCCGTGCACGCCCGGTTCCGGCCCACCGCCAAGAACGGCAAGGTGCGCGGGTTCTATCCGTCGCTGGGTTTCGTGCCCACCGGCGAGGACGCGGCCGGGGAGGTGTCCTTCCGGCACGACCTGGAGGTCCTGCCCGAGGTGCCGGGGCACGTCGCCCTGACCGCGGACTTCGACCGGGCCCCGGACCGGGGGGCGTAGCGGTGGGGCCGGGGGAGCGGCGGCGTGCGGCGCTGCGGCGGTTGGCCGTCGGCTGGGTCCGGGCGCTGGCCAACCTGGGCGCGATGTTCGGGGCGGTGACGGTCGAGTACCACCTGACCGTCGGCCGGGAGCCGGCGCCCGCGCCGTTGGAGGAACCGCCGGCGGACCACCCCGAGCGCCTGCTGCGCGGGGTCCCGCTGTCGGAGCGGGAGCAGGAGCTGTGGGCCCAACTGGAGGGCCTGCGCAGGCGCGTGTAGCGCAACGGCGGCTTTAGTGCTCGAACTGATGATCGGTCCGGACGTGTCGACCGAACGAGGGGGATTGACGGTGGCGGGTTTCCGATCGTTCGCGGAGCTGGTGCTCGCGCGGGCGGCAGAGCGTGGGGATGCGGACGCCTACCTGTTCCTGGAGAACGGGGTGCGGGGGGTGGAACCGGAACGGCTCACGTACGCGGGCCTGGACCGGTCGGCGAAGGAGCTGGCGTCCTGGCTGCAGGAGCGGGGGATGACCGGCCGGCAGGTGCTGCTGCTGTACCCGTCGGGACTGGAGTTCCTGACGGCGTTCATCGGCTGCCTGTACGCGGGCGCGGTGGCCGTCCCGGCGCCCCTGCCCACGGAGCAGGGCCAGCACTTCCAGCGGGTGTCCGGGATCGTCCGGGACGCCCGGGTCGGCGCCGTGCTGACCATCGGCAAGCACGCGCCGGACGTCGGGGCGTGGCTGGCGGACGAGGGCTTCTCCGACGTGCTCTGCCTCGCCACGGACGGGCCGGTGGGCGACGCCGCCGCCTGGCGCGACCCGGGGCTGCGCCCCGAGGACCTGGCCTTCCTCCAGTACACCTCCGGCTCGACCAGCGAGCCCAAGGGCGTGATGGTCTCGCACGCCAACCTGCTGGCCAACGAGGCCGCCATCCAGCGCTCCACCGGCAGCGGCCCGGACACCGTGCTGGGCGGCTGGCTGCCCTTCTACCACGACATGGGCCTGATCGGGCACGTGCTCCACCCGCTGTGGCTGGGCACCAGCGCGGTGCTGATGTCCCCGACCTCCTTCCTGCGCCGTCCGGTGCGCTGGCTGGAACTGATCGGCGAGCACCGGGTGACCATCTCCGCCGCCCCCAACTTCGCCTACGACCTCTGCCTGCGGCGGGTGACCGACGCCCACCTGGAGGGCGTCGACCTGTCCAGCTGGCAGGTCGCCTGCAACGGTGCGGAGCCGGTCCGGGCCGACACCCTGCGGGCCTTCGCGGAGCGCTTCGGACCGTACGGCTTCCGGGCCGACACGTTCTTCCCCTGCTACGGCATGGCCGAGACCACGCTGCTGGTCTCCGGCAAGCGGCACGGCCGGCCGGCGGTGCTGCGCGAGGTGGACGCCGCGGGCCTGGAGGCGGGCCGGCTGGAGGGGCCGTTCCTCCGGGAGCCGACGCGGGCCCTGGCCTCCAGCGGCGTCGTGGGCTCCGAGGACTTCGAGGTGCGCATCGTCGACCCGCAGACCCGTGCGGAACGCCCCGAGCGCGAGGTCGGCGAGATCTGGGTGCGCGGCGCCAGCGTCTCCTCCGGCTACTGGGACCGCCCCGAGGTCAACGCGGAGGTGTTCGGCGCCCGGATCACCGGCGCGGAGGAGCTCGGCCGCTGGCTGCGGACCGGCGACCTGGGCGCGGTGGAGCGCGGCGAACTGTTCGTGACCGGCCGGCTGAAGGAGATGATCCTGATCAACGGCCGCAACATCTACCCGTACGACGTGGAGAACGCGGTGCGCGCCCTGGAGCCGACGGCCTTCGGCGCCGGAGCGGTCTTCGCCGTCGACACCGGCCAGGAGCACCTGGTGGTGATCCACGAGGTCCGCCCGAGCGCCCTGGCGGACCAGGACCTCAAGAAGCTCACCGCCACCGTCCAGGCCCTGGTCAGCCGGGAGTTCGCGGTGCCCGCGGGCAACGTCCTGCTGGTGCGCCCGGGCACCGTCCGCCGCACCACCAGCGGCAAGATCCAGCGGACCCTGATGCGCAAGCTGTTCCTGGAGGGCGCCGTCACCCCGCTGCACGACGTGCTCGACCCGGCGGTGCGCGAGCTCGTCGGCACCCGCGACCCGGAACCGGTGGGCTGACATGGACCACGCGCCGTACCGCGTCGCCGAGGAGCTCGAACAGTTCCTCGGCGACCCGGACGCCCCCGGCACCGTGTTCTCGTACGCCCGCAGCCTGGAGCTGGACGAGAGCGAGACCTTCCCGGCCGACATCTGCCGGGTCCTGGAGGACTGGCGCCTCCAGGACCACTACGTGCCCGCCGAGCACGGCGGCCGGCTCACCGACTACGAGACCGTCATGCAGGTCATGCGGACCGTCGCCCGCCGCGACCTCACCGTGGCGATCGGCCACGGCAAGACCTACCTGGGCGGCGTCTGCGTCTGGGTGTCGGGCAGCCCCGAGCAGGCCGCCCGGCTGGCCGCGGACATCCGCGCCGGCGTCCCGGTGTCGCTGGGCCTCACCGAGCGGGCGCACGGCAGCGACCTGCTCGCCGACGAGGTGCACGGCGAACCGGACGGCGCCGGGGGCTGGCTGGTCAGCGGCGAGAAGTGGCTGATCAACAACGCCACCCGGGGCAGCGTCCTGTCCGCGCTCGTGCGCACCGACCCGGCCGGCGGCCCGCGCGGGTTCAGCGTGCTGCTGATGGACAAGCGCGGCCTCGGCCCGGAGCACTACCGCTGCCTCGACAAGATCCGCACCCACGGCATCCGCGGCGCCGACATCAGCGGCATCGCCTACGACCGGGCCCCGGTGCCGGCCGCCGCCCTCGTCGGCACCGAGGGCGGCGGCCTGGAGACGGTGCTCAAGGCGCTCCAGCTGACCCGGACGATGTGCGCCGCGCTGTCGCTGGGCGCCGCCGACCACGCCCTCGCGCTGGCCCTGGACTTCGCCGAGCGGCGGGAGCTGTACGGCCGCCGCCTGGTGGACCTGCCGCAGGCGCGGCAGGTGCTCGCCTCGGCCGCCGCCGATGTGCTGGTCGGCGAGGCGCTGGCGACGGTCGCGATCCGCTCGGTCCACACCCTCACCGGCGAACTCGGCGTGGCCGCCGCCGCCACCAAGTACCTGGTGCCCACCGGCACCGAGCAGGTCATCGCCGAACTGACCCGGCTGCTGGGCGCCCGCGCCTTCCTCAAGGGGGAGCACGCCGGAGGCATGTTCCAGAAGGTCGACCGGGACCACCGGATCGTCGGACTGTTCGACGGCAACACCCTGGTCAACCTCAACTCCCTGGTCAACCAGTTCCGTTCACTGTCCCGCGGCTGGGAGCGGGGCACCGGGGACACCGCCGGGGCCGCCACCGCCTTCGACCTGGCCGCGCCGCTGCCGGCCCTGGACCCCTCCCGGCTCTCCCTGGTCGCCAAGGGCGGCAGCGGCATCGTCGCGTCGCTGCCGGCCTCCGTGGCCGCCCTGCGCGCCGAGGCCGGGCACGACCCCGCGCTCGACGGCGCCCTGGAGGCCGCCGAACTGCTGCTCGCCGCGACCGGCCAGGTCCACGCCGAGATGGCCGCCCACCGCTCCCCGGTCTCCGACGTGCCGACCGCCGCCTTCGAGGTCGCCCGGCGCTACAGCCTCTGCCTGGCGGGCGCCGCCTGCCTGGGCCTGTGGGCGCACAACCACCGGGCCGCCGCCCGGGGACGCACCGGCGCGCTCTGGCGCGACGGCGTCTGGCTGTGGCCCGCCCTGGACCGGCTGCTGGTCCGGCTCGGCGAACAGGACGACCCCCGGCCGGAGGCCTACCCCGCGCTGCTGGCACGACTGCGCGACACCCGGGCGGCCGGCGAGCTGCACTCCCTGCTCCCGCTGCGGCTGCACCGCCCCGCACCCACCGACGACCGTCCTGCCGAGGGGGCGCCATGCTGACCGACTCCGCGGCCCCCGGACTGCCCCGTCCGGAGGCCCCCGCCGACCGCCCCCGGGAGGGGGCCCAGGAGACCGCGGCCCGGGACCGGGTCGCCGAGCTCGAACGCCGCTTCGGCGACCCGGGCGACCCGGCCAACCCGGTCGGCACCGAACGGCTGCTGGCCGCCGACGAGGCCGGCGAGCTGTCCGGGGCCGGCGAACACCTGCTGGACGACCTCGGCCTGACCGCCGAATTCGTCCCCGCCGAACTCGGCGGGCGGCTCACCCGGATCGACACCCTGGCCCGCACCCTGCGGCCGGTCTTCCGGCGCGACGTCGCACTCGGCCTCGGCCACGGCGTCACCTCGTTCATGGCCGCCGTCAACGTCTGGACCGCGGGCAGCGCGCAGCAGCGCTCCCGGCTGGCCGAGCTGCTGCTCGGCGGCGCCAAGGTCTCGGTCGCCTACCACGAGCTGGCGCACGGCAACGACTTCCTGCGCAACGACTTCCGGGCCCGGCCCGAGCCCGGCGGCTACCGGCTGCACGGCCGCAAACAGGTCATCAACAACGCCGACCGGGCCGCCGCCTTCGCGCTGTTCGCCCGCACCGACGACGCGCCCGGCGCCCGCAGCCACTCGGTCCTGCTGGCGGAACGCGACCAGCTCGACCCGGCCCGCTTCGCCACCCTGCCCCGCCACCCCACCGCCGGGGTGCGCGGCTGCCGGATCTCCGGCCTGGACTTCGACGACTGCCCCGTCCCGGCCGCCACCCTGGTCGGCGAGCAGGGCCAGGGCGCGGAACTGGCGCTGCGCTCCTTCCAGATCACCCGCAGCGTCCTGCCCGGGATGGCCCTCGGAGCCGCCGACACCGGCCTGCGCACCGTCGTCGGGTTCGCCCTGGGCCGGCGCCTCTACCGGCGCCCGGTCGCGGAGATCCCGCACGCCCGCTCCACCCTCACCGGCGCCTTCCTGGACCTGCTGGTCTGCGACAGCCTCTCCCTGGTCGGAACCCGCGCCGTGCACCTCCTGCCGGAGGAGACCAGCGTGTCCGCCGCCGTCGTCAAGTACCTGGTGCCCAAGGTGCTGACGGAGGTCATGAACGACCTGTCGATCGTGCTCGGCGCCCGGTTCTACCTCCGCGACGGCGAGTTCGGCGCCTTCCAGAAGCACCTGCGCGACCTCCCGGTGCTCAGCCTCGGCCACGCCGGCTCGGCGGCCTGCCAGGCCACCGTCGTCCCGCAGCTGGCCAGGCTCGCCCGGCGGGCCTGGTTCACCGGCGACGAGGCGCCCGCGGCGCTCTTCGAAACCCGCACGGACCTGCCCGGGATCCCCTTCGACCGGCTCACCCTCGCCGCCGGGCGGGACAGCCTCAGCGCCTCGCTGGTCGCCTCCCGCGACGACCGGCCCGACCCGGCGCCCGAGGAGCGGGCCCTGCGGACCCTCGCGCTCGCCATGGTGGACGAGCTGCGGCGGATCCAGCAGGACAGCCTCGCCCTTGCCCCCCGGGACCGCACCGCCCTGGCCGGCCCCGGCGCCTTCGCCCTGGCCGACCGCTACGCGGTGGTCCTCGCCGCGGCCGCCGTCCTCGGCGTCCGGCGCGCGGCCCGGGCCGACGGCACCGACCCCTTCCTCGCCGACCCCTCCTGGGCCGCGGCCGCCCTGCACCGGCTCGCCCGGCGCCTCGGACGGCGCCCGGCCGACCTGCCGGCCGGCTGCGAGGAGACGGTCCACCAGGAACTGCTGCGCCGCTTCCACGAGCGCCGCGGCTACGACCTCTACGACACCCCGCTGGCCGGCTGACCGGCCGCCCCGTCCTTTCCCACGCAGCGAGGAGCACCTCATGACCGTCCCCACCACCGGCCTTCCGGCCACCCTCGGCGAGCACACCGTCGAGACCCTGACCGGCTGGCTCGCCGACCGGATCTCCCTCTACCTGAAGCGCCCGGCCGACGAGATCTCCCCCGGCGTCCCGCTCGCCGAGTACGGCCTGGACTCGGTCGCCGCGCTGAGCCTGTGCGGCGACATCGAGGAGGATTTCGACCTCGTCCTGGAGCCCACCGTGGCCTGGGACTACCCGACCGTCGACGCACTCGCCGGATACCTGGTGGAGGAGCTGCGCGCCACCGTGGGAGAGGCATGATGCAGCCCGTCGCCATCGTCGGCATCGACTGCCGCTTCCCCGGCGCACCGGACCCCGCCGCGTACTGGGACCTGCTGATGCGCTCCGGTGACGGCGTCGGACGGGTACCCGAACAGCGGTGGAACGCCGACGACTTCTACTCGCCCGAAGGCGCCGAGGGGCACTCCAACACCACCAGCGGCGGCTTCATCACCGACCCGGACGCCTTCGACCACGAGTTCTTCGCGATCTCGCCGCGCGAGGCCGCTGCGATGGACCCCCAGCAGCGGCTGGTCCTGCAGTGCGCCTGGCGCGCGGTCGAGGACGCCGGAATCGCGCCGCAGAGCCTGGCCGGGACCGGCACCGGGGTCTTCGTCGGCATCATGGGCAACGAGTGGGCCCACCTCCACCTCACCGACTACGCGCGGGTCACCGCGCAGGTCGGATCCGGCAACGGCTACTGCATGACCGCCAACCGGATCTCCTACCACCTCGACCTCAAGGGCCCGAGCCTGGCCGTGGACACGGCCTGCTCCTCCTCGCTGGTCGCCGTCCACCTGGCGTGCAACGCCCTGCTGGCGGGGGAGTGCGACACCGCCGTCGCGGCCGGGGTGAACATCGCCCTCACACCGGCCCTCGGCATCTTCTACACCCAGGCCGGGCTCTCCGCGCCCGACGGCCGTTGCAAGCCCTTCAGCGCCGACGCCGACGGCATCGGCCGCGGCGAGGGCGTCGGCGCGGTGGTGCTGCGCCGCCTCGAGGACGCGATCGCCGACGGGCAGCCGGTGTACGCGGTCATCCGCGGCACCGCCGTCAACCAGGACGGGCGCAGCAACGGCCTCACCGCGCCCAACCGCTGGTCGCAGCAGGAGGTGCTGGCCTCCGCCTACCGCCGGGCCGGGGTCGAGCCGTCCGACGTCGCCTTCACCGAGGGCCACGGCACCGGCACCGTGCTCGGCGACATGATCGAGGTCAAGGCGCTCGGCGACCTGCACGCCGACCGCACCGGCAAGCCGCTGGCACTCGGCTCGGTCAAGGGCAACCTCGGCCACACCGAGGGCGCCGCCGGGATCGCCGGACTCATCAAGGTGGCGCTCTCCCTGCACCACCGGGTGGTGCCCGCCAGCCGGTTCGCCGCCAGGGAGAACCCGGCGCTGAAACTCTCCAAGTACGGCCTGCGGCTGCTCAAGGCGCCCCTGCGGCTGGCGGCCGGAACCACCGTCGGCGGCCTCAGCAGCTTCGGCATGGGCGGCACCAACGCCCACGCGGTGCTGGAGTCCGCGCCCGGCGGCGCCGCCCGGCCCACGGCCGGATCCGCCGCCCGGCCCACCGGCCTCGGGGCGGCGGTGTTCACCCTGACCGCGCCCACCGCGCAGGCGCTGCGCCGCAACCTGGTGGCGCAGGCCGACGCCCTCCAGCGCCAGCGGGTGACCCCGGTCGGCGCCGTGGGCTGGAGCAGCACCCGGCTCAAGACCGGCCACCGGCACCGTTTCGCCGTACCGGCCACCGACACCGCCGACCTGGCGGCCGTCCTGCGCCGGGCGGCCGACGACGAGGACCTGCTGACCCGCCTCACCGGCGGGCCGGGCGGGCGGCCGCGGGTGGCCCTGCTCTTCACCGGGCAGGGCTCGCAGTACCCGGGCATGGCGGCCGGCCTCTACCGCGACGCCCCGCTGTTCCGCCGCCACCTCGACCGGGCGGACGAGGCGCTCCGGCCGCACACCGAGGGCTCGGTGCGCGACCTGCTGCTCGCCGCGGACCCCGCCGTCCACCGCACCGGCTGGGCGCAGCCGGCCCTGTTCGCGGTCGGCTACGCGCTGGCCGCCACCCTGACCGAACTCGGGGTGCGCCCCGGGATGCTGCTCGGCCACAGCATCGGCGAGTACGCGGCCGCGGTGCTCGCCGACGCGCTGCCTCTGGAGCAGGCGGCCCGGCTGGTCTCCGCGCGCGGCCGGCTGATGCAGGAACTCCCCGCGGGCGGCGGGATGCTGGCGGTGCGCGCGGAGGCCGCCGTGCTGGCCGAGCGGATCGCCGGCGAACCGCTGATCGGGATCGCCGCCGTCAACGGGCCCACGGCCACCGTGCTCTCCGGAGACCTCGCGGCGCTGGCCCGGATCGAGGAGGAGCTGACCCGCGCCGGGGTGCGCTCGCGCCGCCTGGAGGTCTCGCACGCCTTCCACTCGCCGCTGATGGAGCCCGTGCTGGAACGCTTCGCCGCGATCGCGGAGGAGGCCGGCGGGAGCGTCCCGGCCCTGCCGGTGTACTCCACGCTGCGCGGCAGGCTGCTGGAGGCCGAGCCGATGGACGCGGCCTACTGGGTCGAGCACATCGGCGCTCCGGTGCTGTTCGCGGACGCCGCACGGCAGTTGCTCGCGGACGCGCCGACCCACCTGCTGGAGGTCGGCCCGCGGCCGGTGCTCGTTCCGATGGCCCGCCGGCTGGGCGGTGCCCCCGCCGGGGCGGGCCCGCGCGGCGTCCTGCCGGTGCCGGGCGAGCAGGCCGGCGGGCGGGAGCTGGCCGAGGCCGTCGCCGAGCTGTTCCGCGGCGGGGCCGACCCGGACTGGCACGCGGTGTACGCCGAGGAGGACCGCAGGGCGCACCGGCTGGCCCCGTACGCCTTCGCCGACGACCGCCGGTTCTGGGCCCGCCCGCCCGTTCGGTCCACGTCCGATCAGTCCGCGCTCGACCCGTTCACGTCCGATCTGTCCGCGCCCGACCCGTCCGCCGCCGACCCGCGGCCGACCGGGTCCGACCCGGGCCTCCGAGCCCCGGACCCGGTGGCCGGCGCCGTCCTGGCCGCCGTCGCCCAGGTGGGCAGCTACGCGCCCGAGGAGATCACCCCGCACGCACGGCTCTTCGAGGACCTCGGCTTCGACTCGGTGATGGTCATGGAGCTCAAGAAGCGCATCGAGGAGCGGCTGACCGGCCTCGAACCGCTGAGCGTGGAGGACCTGCTGCCCCGGCTGTCCTCGGTCGGCGACCTCATCGGCTTCCTGGGCGAACGGCACACCGCCGCCGTCTGAACCCGTCCCGCAGAAAGGACCGCACACCATGCAGCCGCCACCCGAGCGCGATCCCGTCCAGGCGTACCTCGCCTCGGTCGGGACCGCCCTGCCCGGCGACCCGGTCGACAACGCCGCGCTCGCCAAGGTGCTGGGGGTCAACGAGGAGTGGATCGACCTCTTCATCGGCACCCGCACCCGCCACTTCGCCCGCGACCTCGCCACCGGCACGGTGCGCTGGTCGCTCGCCGACCTGTGCGCCCAGGCCGGCGCCCGGGCCGTCGCCGCCGCCGGGATCGACCCGGCGGAGATCGGTTTCGTGGTGCTCGGCACCGCGACCCCGGACCACCTGATGCCCGCCACCGTCAACCACATCGCCGACCAGCTCGGCCTGGACCAGGTGCCCACGTACCAGCTCCAGTCCGGCTGCGCCGGTGCCGTCCAGGCGCTCGGGCTCGGCCGGACCCTGATCGCCGGCGAGGGCCACCGGGCCGGCCTGGTGATCGGCGGCGACGTCTGCAGCAAGCACCTCGACCTCGACCGGGACCTGGCCGGTGCCGCGCCGAGCGACCTGGTCAACTACGTGCTCTTCGGCGACGGCGCCGGCGCCGCGGTGCTCACCGCCGAGCCCAGGGGCGAGGCGGTGGCGCTGCGCCGGGTGCTCAACCGGTTCACCGGCCTCGGCCGGGAGCCCGGCCAGGTCATCGACTGGTTCGGCCTGGCCGACCGGTACGACGACCGGCAGGCCGTCCGGGAGGACTACAAGGCCATCGAGGAGTTCGTCCCGGTGATGGCCGTGGAGATCCTCTGGGAGCTGCTCGACGACCTGGACTGGTCCGCCGAGGAGCTCGACTACCTGCTGCCCCCGCAGCTGTCCGGCCGGATGACCCGCCGCATCCACGAGCAGCTCGACGTGCCCGGTGCCACCGAGGTGTCCTGCGTCGCGGACACCGGCAACAACGGCAACGCGCTGCCCTTCCTCCAGCTGGAGCGGCTGCTGGGGCAGATGTCCCGCGGCGAGAAGGCCCTCGCGGTGGCCGTGGAGTCCAGCAAGTGGATCAAGGCGGGCTTCGCCCTGGAGAAGATGTGACACTCCGTCACCGATTGGACGCATGATGCAGACCGTCGACGAGTTCGCCCGCCTGGTCCGCGAGGAACTGGGCATCCCGCTGGCGGACGGGGACATCGCCGCCGACCTCGACCGGATCCCCGAGTGGGACTCCCTCTACCTGCTCAAGCTGGTCACCGCGCTGGAGCGGAGCACCGGCCGGCCGCTGCCGGTCGGACGGGTGATGGAGGCCCGCAGCCTGGAGGAGATCTACCGGCTGGCGGTCGACCGGTGACCGCCGCCCGCCCGCACCCCGAGCGCCGCCGGCGGCACACCCTCTACTTCCTGGAGTACGCCGCCCGGCAGCGCCCGGTGCACCTGGACACCGAGGTCGACATGACCCGCGTCCAGCGCCACCGCGCCGAGGCCGGGGCGGCCGGGAGCCGCTACTCGGTGGTCGCCTACCTGCTGCACGCCACCGGCCGCGTGCTGGACCGCCACCCCGAGGCCAACGCCGTTCTGGCCCCGGGCTGGCCCGGCCTGCGGGGCCCCCGGACGGTCCGCTTCACCGGCGTCACCGCCAAGCTCGCCCTCGACCGCCCGGTCGACGGCGAGCGCACCGTGCTCTCCGCACTGCTGCCGGGCCTGGAGAGCGCCGACCTGCCCGCCATCCAGGCGCGGATCGACCGCTACCGGGACACCGCCGCCGCCGACCTCCCGGAGTTCCGCGGCGTGCGGATGCTGGGCCGGCTGCCGGTCCCGCTCGGCCGGCTGGCCTTCGCCGCCGCGCTGCGCAGCCCCCGGCGCCGCCCCGGCGTCCTCGGCACCGTCGCGGTCAGCTCGCTCGGGCACCGCCCGGTGGACGGCTTCCACGCCGGCGGCGGCACCGCGGTGACGCTGAACGCCGGCCGGGTGCTCGACCGGCCCGTGGTGCGGGACGGCCGCGTCGCGGTGGCCCCGCTGATGCGGCTCGGCCTCACCTTCGACCACCGGGTCATCGACGGCGCCCTCGCCGCCGACGTCCTCGCCGACCTCAAGCAGGCCCTGGAGGGCTTCGAGGACGGCGCGGGTCCGGACCGCCCCGCCGGCGCCGCGGGGACGGCCTGAGCCGCCACCCGCACTGTCCTTCCGGGCGGGGCCGGGCCGGGGCCGCCCCCGGCCCGGCCCGTGCCGACCACCCCGCCCCCCGCCTACCGCCCCCGCCGACCCGAGGACGCACGATGGACCATCTGGCAGAGCTCAAGGAGTTCGCCCGGCTGCACGGACGCGGCCAGGGCCTGACGGAGCAGTACGTCCGGTCCGTACTGTCCCGGATCACCGGGGACGAACCCGGCGACCCCGGCTCCTGGGCGCGGGTGTGGACCGCCGAGGGCGACCGGCTGCGGGCCGGCCGCCCGCTCGACGCCTGCCGGCGCTACGCGCTCGCCCGCTTCCCGTACCACGGCGACGAGGACCGGCTGGAGGCCCAGCGCCGCTGCGTCGACGCCTTCGACACCTGGCGGCGCACCGGCCGCAACGGCATCGAGCGGCTGGAGTTCGAGCACCCGGACGGCAACCTGGCGGCCTGGGCGTCCGGCCTGTCGGCGGACCGGCCGCGGCCGCTGCTGCTGATCATGGGAGGCATCGTCAGCGTCAAGGAGCAGTGGGCTCCGACGCTTCCGCTGTTCGCCCGGCTCGGCTTCGCCGCCGTCGCCACCGAACTGCCCGGGGTCGGCGAGAACACGCTTCCGTACCGGGCCGACTCCTGGCGCCTGCTGCCGTACCTGCTGGACCGGCTGGCCGACCGCGCGCGGGTCGCCGAGACGGCGGCGCTCGCCCTCAGCTTCAGCGGGCACCTGGCGCTGCGGGCCGCCGCCGAGGACCCCCGCATCCGCAGCATCCACACCGTCGGGGCGCCCGTCGCCGGGTTCTTCACCGACTCCGCCTGGTGGCCCGAGGTCCCCGGCATCACCGTGGAGACCCTGCGCCGGCTCACCCGGACCGCGGACCGGGACGAACTCCGGGACGTCCTGGCCGAGTTCCCGCTCACCCCGGCCCAGCTCGGATCCGTGGACATCCCGGTCGACTACGTGGCCAGTTCCCGCGACGAGATCATCCCGCAGGGCGAGCACCGCCGGCTCGCGCTGCTGGCACCGCGGGCCCGGTTCAAGGTCTTCGACGACGTCCACGGCTCCCCGGGACACGTCGGGGCGATGCGCCGGTGGCTGATCCTCTCCCTGCTGCGCGCCCGCCTGAGCGAGGGGCGGCGCCGGCCGCCGGCCGGCGCCGCCCTGGCACGGACGGCCGGGTCCCGCTGAGGGCCG
>NZ_JBHVRT010000060.1:0-23322 GCF_042885555.1 Kitasatospora sp. NPDC058048
TTCGGACCGCCTTCCAGCGGACCCTCCGGGCTTCGTTCTTTCGTGTTTCCAGCTTATCAGATGTTTTCCGCTCCGTTTTCCGGAGTTTCATTCATCGGATTTGCTTTCCGCTTTGTCGCCCCGGTCTCCCGCGGCGACTCCGGAACTGTACGGGGACCGGCCCGTCACATGCAAATCGCCCCTGCCCGGGGGTCCGGGCAGGGGCGATCAGTGCCGGTCGAGGCCGGTCGGAGCCGGGTCAGCGGACCTCGGTGATCTCCGGACCGCGCGCGAACGGGTCGAGCGAGGTGCCGCCGAAGCGGTTGTCGCCCTCGCCGCCGGCGGCGGCCCCGCCACCGTCGGCGACCATCTGGGCGTCCTCGGGAAGCTTCAGGACGATCGGGTCACGGGGAGCCATCGGGGACTCGCCGCGCACGACGACCGTCTGCCGGAAGACCTGCTCCAGGATCCCGGCCATCTCCGGCTGCACCGCGGCCTGGCCCGAGATCACACCGCGCAGGAACCAGCGCGGGCCGTCGCAGCCGACGAACCGCACCAGCTGCACACCCTGGGTGCCGTCCGGCAGCTGCACCGGGACCTGGGCACGGAGGTGCCAGCCGAGCGGGCCCTCCTCCTCCTCGATGAGGCCGCCCTGCGAGGTGATGCCGTTGGCGATCTCCTCCCGGACCTCCCCCCAGATGCCCTCGGACTTCGGGGCCGCGAAGGCCTGGAGCTGGATGGCGCTGTTGCCGAGCACGAGGGTGGCGGCCACGATCGCGTCACCGGCGACCTCGACGCGCAGCTCCATGCCCTCGACACCGGGGACCAGCAGACCCCCGAGGTCGACTCGCCCCTCCTCGGGGTTCTCGAGCTCGGAGTGGTCCCACGGACCGTCCGGCCGGGGGGCCGGCGGCAGGCCGACCCTGTCGGCCGGGTCCAGCTCGGTCACGTTCTCGCTCTCGGCGGAACCTTCGACGTCATCGGCCGTCTCGTCGGCGCTGATGGCGTCGTCGGCGAGCTGCTCGACAGCGTCCTCGCTCTTCTGGCGACGACGGAACACGGTCACTGTCCTTCCCGGTCCAAGACCGATGCGAATACCTGCTCGGCTTCCTGCGAAGCCGCGGGCATGCTAGACCGCGGCGTGGCCGCCGGTCGACCCGAACCCGCCCTCGGCACGTGCCGACCCAGGCAGCTCCTCCACCTCGTGGAAACGGGCCTTCTCGACCTGCTGGATCACCAGCTGGGCGATCCGGTCCCCTCGGCGGAAGCTGACCCCCTCGCGCGGGTCCAGATTGACGACGATCACCTTGATCTCTCCACGGTACCCGGCATCGACCGTCCCCGGGGCGTTCACGAGGGCAACGCCGCAACGAGCTGCGAGCCCGGACCGGGGGTGGACGAAGGCCGCGTAGCCGTCCGGCAGAGCGACGGCGATGCCGGTGGGCAGGACGGCCCGCTCGCCGGGGGCCAGCTCGGCGTCGACGGTGGTGCGCAGATCGGCACCGGCGTCCCCGGGCTGCGCGTAGGCGGGCAGCGGCAGCTCGGGGTCGATGCGCTTGATCAGGACGTCCAGCTGCGGGCGGGGGGTATCACTCAAGGGTTCACCTCAAAGGCTCGTGCGCGCTTCATCAGATCCGGGTCGTCGAGGACCTTCTCGATGTCCTCGGGACGACCGTGCGTGGTGAAGTGTTCCAGCTTCACCTGGATGAAGAGGGCCTGCGCACGGACGGCGAGCGGTCCGTCCGGACCGCCGATCCGCGCCTCGGCGGCGCTGTAGATCTTGCGGCCGTGCACGCCGGTGATCCAGGCGCGCAGGTGCAGCACCGAGTCGACGGGCACCGGGCTGAGGAAGTCGGTCTCCAGCCGGCCGGTCACGGCGGGGGCGTGCAGCAGCCAGTTGAGCGTGCCGAGGGTCTCGTCCATGGCGGTGGTCAGCAGCCCGCCGTGGGCCAGGCCCGGGCCGCCCTGGTGGGCGTCGCGGACGGCGAACTCGGCGGTGACGTCGAGTCCCTCGCCGGCGACCGCGTCGATCCGCAGGCCGCCGGGGTGCTGCGGGCCGCAGCCGAAGCAGTGCTCGTAGTGGGAGCCGAGCCGGGTGCCGGGGGCGGGCGCCCGGGGGTGGCGCTCCGGCAGGACGGCGTCCGGCGGCGGGGTGGTCGGGGTCGGCGGCATGACGGGCGCCGGCCGGTCGGTGGGGGTGCTGGGGGCTGTCGTACCGGTCACGGGGGCCAACCCTACCCAGGGGTAGCGGGCCTCCGGTGGGGGTGGCGTCCCGCGCCGGACGTCAGGGCGACCACAATGGGGGGCATGTACGACGAACGCCTCACGGTGCCGCGTTCCTGGTGGCTGCTCCCGATCGCGGTGGGTCTCACGCTCGCGCTGATTCTGATCCGGGTCAGCGGTCCGGCCGCGCTGATCGGGCTGGTGGTCGGCATCGCCGCCGGCGCGGTCGCGATCAGCAGTTACGGCTCGGCCCGCATCCGCGTGGTCCAGGGCTCACTGGTGGCCGGCCCGGCCAGGATCCCGGTGGACGCTCTCGGCGACGCTCAGGCGCTGAGCCCCGCCGAGGCGGCGGCCTGGCGCGGCCCCAAGGCCGATCCGCGCGCCTTCATGCTGCTGCGCAGCTACGTCCCGACGGCGCTGCGGGTCGAGGTGACCGACCCGGCCGACCCAACGCCGTACCTCTACCTGTCGACCCGCTCGCCGATGAAGCTGGCGGAGGCCCTGGAGGACGCCCGGCGCGGCGCCCGCACCTGAGGCGGGCCCGAGCCGGCCGTGAGCCGGCCGGGCCGGGACCCGGGCCGGACGAAGGGGCCGGACGGACGAACCGAAGAGGCCGGACAAACCGAGAGGGACGGTTCCGCTGCTGCGGGACCGTCCCTACGACTTTGTCCTGACCGGGTTCCCGGCCGACTCCGTCCTCCCGGGCCCGTCCTGCCGGACGGTACCCGGACCTGCCGTCCGGCCCCGCTGCCCGGGGCCGGAAGGAGCGGTGTGCCGGTCCCGCGGGCGCAGCCGCGGGCACCGGGCCCTGTCCGCCGCGGTGCTCAGGCGCCGCAGTCCCGGCAGATCGGGTTGCCGTTCTTCTCGCTGTAGAGCTGGCTGCGGTGGTGAACCAGGAAGCAGCTCATGCAGGTGAACTCGTCGGCCTGCTTCGGCAGGACACGGACGGCGAGTTCCTCGTTCGAGAGGTCGGCGCCGGGAAGCTCCATGCCCTCCGCGGCGTCGAACTCGTCGACGTCGACAGAGCTGCCGCCCTTGTCGTTCCGCCGAGCCTTGAGCTCTTCGATGCTGTCCTCGTTGACGTCATCGTCGGTCTTGCGTGGGGTGTCGTAGTCGGTTGCCATTTGTCGCTCTCCCCCTCCGGGTTGTGCGGTGTGTGCGGTATCTCCAGCGCACGTAACGCATGGGGGGTCGGTCTTGTGCCCGACCCGAGGCGGAGATTTTGCCTTACTTCAAGCCCTGTTACTCAATCGACACTCAGCCCGGGCTCCATCGGGGTGATCCCCAGGCCTGCGGAAGGCCTCACGCTGGGCCATCGCCGACCCCTGTCGGACCCGATAAACCGGACACGCACAGTGAGCAAGACCGGTGCGGGAGCCCGGGAAATCCCGTGCCCACCAGGGAGACCGACCGATCCCGTGGACCGGCCGGGGGTCGAAATCCGGTCACGGACGGCGATCGGCACCCCTGGGCCGGTGATCACTCTCCGGGGTTGCCCGGAATCGCGGAGCGACACGATGTGAGCTTGGTCACGTTAAGAATCTTCCTGGTCAAACCACGGAAAATCCACCCACTCCGACCGCCCGGTGCCGGACCTCAGCCGGCGGTCTTCCGGGCCGCGCGACGGGCCAGCAGGGCGGCCTGGCGCTCCTCGAACTTCCGGGCCTGGTCGTCCAGCCCGTCCAGGAAGACGCCCAGCTCGTTCTGCGCCAGCAGGCCCTCCGGGCCGAGCCCGCCGATCTCCATGACCTTGAGGTGGCGCAGCACCGGCTGGAGCACGTCGTCGTGGTGGATACGCAGGTTGTACACCCCGCCGAGGGCGATCTGCGCGGCGGCGCGCTCGAAGCCGGGGATTCCGTGGCCGGGCATCCGGAAGTCGGTGACGACGTCGGCGACGGCCCGCATGGCCTGGTCCGGGGCGATCTCCAGGGCGGCCTTCAGCAGGTTCCGGTAGAAGACCATGTGCAGGTTCTCGTCGTTGGCGATCTTCGCCAGCAGCTGCTCGCAGAGCGGGTCGCCGGCGTACCTGCCGGTGTTGCGGTGCGCGATGCGGGTGGCGAGCTCCTGGAAGGCCACGTACGCGACCGAGTGCAGCATGCTGTGCGCGTTGTCGGACTCGAAGCCCTCGGACATGTGGCTCATCCGGGCCCGCTCCAGCGCCACCGGGTCGACCGCCCGGGTGGCGAGCAGGTAGTCGCGGATCGCTATCCCGTGGCGCCCCTCCTCGGCCGTCCAGCGGTGCACCCAGGTGCCCCAGGCGCCCTCGCGGCCGAACATGGTCGCGATCTCGTGGTGGTAGCTGGGCAGGTTGTCCTCGGTCAGCAGGTTCACCACCAGCGACACCCGGCCCACCGCGGTCACCTGGGACTGCTCCAGCGACCAGGCCTCGCCGCCCAGCACGCCGTCGAAGTCGCGGCCCTGGCTCCACGGGACGAACTCGTGGGGCATCCACTCCTTCGCCACGGCCAGGTGGCGGTTGAGCTCCTTCTCGACGACCTCTTCGAGGGCGAGGATCAGGCGCGCGTCGGTCCAGCCGCTCGCGACGAGCGGGGAGCTGCTGCTCTGCACAGGGGCGATGGTCACGGTCTTGCTCCTGAGGGGACGGCACGCGCTGGGACGGGCGCGTTGAGACGGGGACACTTCGTGCGGACCCGCAGACGGGCCGCCGGCGGATTCACCTACGGTTGCGTAGGTTACGACACCGTAAGTTGCTCGGGCCGGAAAAGACAAGCCGCCCCCGCCAGGCCTTATGTCGTCTTGACGGGCCTGACGGGGGCGGCTGGGAACGGTCGCCTACGGAAGGGTCGTTCGACCCTTACGGAGAGGGGATGCGGACCCTCATGGTGAGTCCGCCACCGGCGCGCGGCGTGGCCTCGATGGTGCCGCCGTGGGCGCGCACGACCGAGCGGACGATGGACAGGCCGAGCCCGACCCCCTTGTCGCTGCGGGTGCGGTCGGCGCCCTTGATCCGGCGGAACGGCTCGAAGATGTGCTCCAGCTCGTACCCGGGCACCACCGGGCCGGTGTTGGAGACCACCAGCTCGCCGCCGCCGGGCACCGCCGTGGTGGCCAGCTCGACCCAGCCTCCCGGGGTGTTGTAGCGCACGGCGTTCTGCAGCAGGTTGAGCGCGAGGCGCTCCAGCAGTACGCCGTTGCCGCCGGCCATGGCCGGATCGAGCTTCGAGCGCAGCTCGACCTCGCGCTTGTCGGCCTCGCCGCGGGTCTGCTCCAGCGCCCGGGTGGCCACCTCGGACAGCTCCACCGGGCGCCGGTCGGTCAGCTCGTTCTCGCTGCGGGCGAGCAGCAGCAGGCCCTCGACCAGCTGCTCGCTGCGCTCGTTGGTGGCCAGCAGGGTCCTCCCCAGCTGCTGGAGGTCGGACGAGGCCGCCGGGTCGGAGAGCTGGACCTCCAGCAGGGTGCGGTTGATCGCCAGCGGGGTGCGCAGCTCGTGCGAGGCGTTGGCGACGAAGCGCCGCTGGGAGTCGAAGGAGCGGTCCAGCCGGTCCAGCATGCCGTCGAAGGTGTCGGCGAGTTCCTTGAGCTCGTCGTCCGGGCCGTCCAGCTCGATCCGGCGGTGCAGGTCGGAGGTGGCCACGTCGCGGGCGGTGCGGGTGATCCGGCCGAGCGGGCGCAGCACCCGGCCGGCCATCGCGTAGCCCGCCGCGAAGGCGATCACGGCGAGGCAGACCAGCATGGTCAGCGACTTGCGCAGCAGGGTGTTGAGCGCGGAGTTGGAGCGCGCCAGGTAGTCGGCGGCCTGCCACTGGTTGTAGTCGGTGCTGTTCATGGTGGTGCTGATGCCGTCGGGGCTGGTGACCCGGAGGCTGCCGTCGAAGACCAGCTTGCGCGGCGCCAGGTACGAGACGGCATCCTGGAAGAACACGTACATCAGGAGCAGCAGCACCACGCCGGCCATCAGGAACATCCCGCCGTAGAGCAGGGTGAGCCGCATCCGGATGGTGGGGCGGAAGGGCAGCCAGGCGAGCATGCCGTCGCCGGGGGTGTAGTGCCCGGGGCGGTGGACGCGCGGCGGGGTCAGGGGCTTCGGCGGGACGGCACGCGGGCCGCCGGCGGGCGCGCCGGAGGCCCCGCCGGCTGGGGGCGGGGTGGTCATGATGATCCTCTCGGGGCGTCCGCCGGGGCGGGCGCGTACGGCGGGGAGTCCGGGGTCGGGCGGACTCCGGTCGTCAGATCCGGTAACCGGAGCCCGGCACGGTGACGATCACCGGCGGGTCGCCGAGCTTGCGGCGCAGCGTCATCACGGTGACGCGCACGACGTTGGTGAACGGGTCGGTGTGCTCGTCCCAGGCCTTCTCCAGGAGCTGCTCGGCCGAGACGACGGCGCCGCCGGCCCGCATCAGCACCTCCAGGACGGCGAACTCCTTGGGGGCGAGCTGGACGGTGCGTCCGTCGCGGATCACCTCGCGCCGGCCGGGGTCGACCGAGATGCCGGCGCGTTCCAGTACCGGGGGCAGCGGGACGGTCGCGCGGCGGCCCAGCGCCCTTACCCGGGCGACGAGTTCGCTGAAGGCGAACGGCTTCGGAAGGTAGTCGTCCGCGCCGATCTCCAGGCCCTCGACCCGGTCGCTGATGTCGCCGGAGGCGGTCAGCATGATCACCCGGGTGGCCAGGCCCTGCTCGACCACCTTGCGGCAGACGTCGTCCCCGTGCACCAGCGGAAGATCGCGGTCCAGGACGACGACGTCGTAGTCGTTGACCGCGATGCGCTGGAGCGCGGCCTCCCCGTCGTACACCACGTCGACGGCCATCGCCTCGCGGCGCAGGCCGGTCGCGACGGCCTCGGCGAGCAGCTGCTCGTCCTCGACGACGAGAACCCGCACGGTGGTTGTCCCTTCTCCAGGCCGGCCCCGGAAAGCGGACGCACGGCTCCGACGGTGCCTCCATCCTGCCTGGTCCGGCGGTAAAGCAGCGATAAGCTGCCCCTCGGGCACGGAGCCGGAGCCCCCGGCCGTCACCGTTCGCACCCGCACCACTCCGCTTGGACTGTGACACAGGCAACTTTCTTCCGCCGGGAGGTTTCCCGCCCTCCGGGGCGGGGAGGACAGCTGCACACCCGCGATCTGGCTGACGGCCGGTCGCACCCACCCGCCGTGCGTTCATCCGCGCCGGCCCTGGGGCTGGGACATCACCGGGAGCGGCCGAAGGGCCGTCTCCGCACCTATCCGGACCTTCACCACCATCCGGGCTCGGTGCTTTCACCGGCTGGACCTCCTCGGGGCGGAGAGCGCACGACCGTGCACGTCCGACACAGTAAGGGGGCCCGTATGGACGCCTTCAAGGCCGGAATCCTGCAGCGCATAGCCAACGCCGAGCAGGATCTGCACCGCGCGATCGAGGCCGGGGACGAGTTCCTCGCCGAGGTGGAGCAGTCCGAGCTGGACGACCTCCGCCGACTCGCCGCCGAGCACGGCGTGGACACGGTGCTGGAGCGCCACCGCACCGCTGCCTGACCCGTCCGGCACACCGACCAGTCGCCGGATCTCCGGCACCAGCGGCCCTGCGGGGGCCGTGCGAAACCCAGGCCCTGGCATTCCCCGTATGCCAGGGCTCTTCGCATGTCCGGGGCCGCCCCGCCCGCGGGTTCCGCGGGCGGGGCGGCCGGAACCGGTCAGTCCGCCCAGGCGCGCAGCGCGGCCAGCCGCTCCTGGAGCGGCTCG
This sequence comes from Kitasatospora sp. NPDC058048, assembly GCF_042885555.1. NCBI lineage: Bacteria > Bacillati > Actinomycetota > Actinomycetes > Kitasatosporales > Streptomycetaceae > Kitasatospora > Kitasatospora sp. NPDC058048. The sequence continues at coordinate 7,881 of NZ_JBHVRT010000060.1, forward strand.
TACACCCCGGGGGCGGCGGCCACGGTCAGCTCGCCGTCGGGGCCGTGCCCGGGACGGCCGCCGACCAGGGCCCCGGCCTCGGCGGCGATCAGGCAGCCGGCCGCCCGGTCCCAGGGGGCGAGGCCGCGCTCGTAGTAGCCGTCCAGCCGCCCGGCGGCGACGTCGCACAGGTCCACCGCGGCCGCCCCGCCCCGGCGGATGTCGCGCACCTGCGGCATCAGCGCCAGCAGCACCTCGGCCTGCCGGACCCGCACCGACTGGACGTAGTTGAAACCGGTGGCGATCAGCGCCTGGCCCCAAGGCGGGGCCGGGCGGGCCGAGACCGGCCGGCCGTCGAGGCGGGCACCGCGGCCCAGGACGGCGTGGAACAGCTCGCCGCGGGCCGGGGCGTACACCACGCCGACGACCGCGCGGCCGTCCACCTCGGCGGCCACGCTGACCGCCCAGGAGGGCAGCCCGTACAGGTAGTTGACCGTCCCGTCGAGCGGGTCCACGACCCAGCGGACCCCGCTGGTGCCCGGCCGCTCGGCGCCCTCCTCGCCGAGGTAGCCGTCCTCCGGGCGGCGGTCGGTGATCAGCTCCAGGACGAGCTTCTCGGAGGCGAGGTCCATCTCGGTGACCACGTCGACCGGGCTGCTCTTGGTCCCGGCCACGCCGAGGTCGGCGGGGCGGCCGTCGCGCAGCAGGGCGCCGGCCTGCCGGGCCGCGTCCAGGGCGACCTCCAGCAGGTCGTCGAGGAGCCGGTCGTCGGGCTGGGCGGGGGTGGGCACGGGGTTCTCCTCCGGAGCGACGGAACGGACGGGACGGACGGGACGCGCGGGACGGACCGGGCGCGCGGGACGGGCGGTCAGTGCTCGGCGACGGCCGGACGCGGGGCGCGCGGGTTCGGGCAGCAGGCCACCGCGCACACGTCGTGGCTGGGGCCGAGGGTGCCGAGGGCGCAGCGGGTCACCCGCTCGCCGCGCTCGACGGCGGCCCGCTCCAGGACGAGCTCGCGCACCGCGGCGGTGAACCGGGGGTCGGCGCCGACGGTGGCGGCCCGGGCCACCGGCAGGCCGAGCTCGGCGGCCTTGGCCGCGGCCTCGGTGTCGAGGTCGTACTTGACCTCCATGTGGTCGGAGACGAAGCCGATCGGGACCATGACCACGGCGGGCGCACCGTCGGCGTGCTGGGCCTCCAGGTGGTCGCAGACGTCGGGTTCCAGCCACGGGGTGTGCGGGGCCCCGCTGCGGCTCTGGTACACCAGCTCCCACGGCCGCTCGGCCACGCCGGTGCGGTCGGCCACGGCGGCGGCGATCAGCCGGGCCACGTCCAGGTGCTGGGCGACGTACGCGCCGCCGGGCTCGCCGCGGGCCGGGTCGTCCGGGGCGCCGGAGGTCTCGGCCATCGAGTCCGGGACGGAGTGGGTGGTGAACGCCAGCCGGGCGCCGGGACGGACGGCCTCGGGCAGCTCCGCCAGGGCGGCCAGGACGGCGTCGGTCATCGGCTCGACGAAGCCCGGGTGGTTGTAGAAGTGCCGCAGCTTGTCGACCCGCAGGGCGGGCACGCCCTCCTCGGCGAGCGCGGCCAGCGCGTCGGCCAGGTTCTCCCGGTACTGGCGGCAGCCCGAGTAGCCGGCGTAGGCGCTGGTGGCGAGCACCGCGATCCGGCGGTGGCCGTCGGCGGCCAGCTCCCGCAGGGTGTCGACCAGGTAGGGCGCCCAGTTCCGGTTGCCCCAGTAGACCGGCAGGTCCAGCCCGTGCTCGGCGAAGTCCTTGCGCAGCGCGGCGAGCAGCTCGCGGTTCTGCCCGTTGATCGGACTGACCCCGCCGAACATGAAGTAGTGCTTGCCCACCTCCTTCAGCCGCTCCTTGGGGATGCCGCGACCCCGGGTGACGTTCTCCAGGAACGGGACGACGTCCTCGGGGCCCTCGGGCCCGCCGAAGGAGAGCAGCAGCAGGGCGTCGTACGGGGCGGCGCCGGAGGGGGAGGGTTTGCGCGCGTCGGACATGGCACCGATCCTGCCACTGAGGGGCCGGGCGCCGTCGCGGGGGCCGCGCTGGTGTCCGGAAAATACCGTTTGCCAACGTACGTAAGCTGTCTTTGCCAGCCTTGTTCCTTACTCCCCTTGCCCGGAGCTCCCGTGCTGTCCAGCTACCGCCAGATATTCGCCTCCCCCGGCACTCTGGCCTTCTCCTCCACCGGCTTCGTCTCCCGACTGCCGATCTCCATGACCGGGATCGGCATCGTGACCATGCTGTCCCAGCTCAGAGGCTCCTACGGAGTGGCCGGCCTGGTCTCCGCCTGTCTCGCGGTCTCCGCCGCGATCCTCGGCCCCCAGGTCTCCCGGCTGGTGGACCGGCACGGCCAGCGAAGGATCATCGTCCCCGCCATGGCGATCACCGTCGTCGCCGTCACCGGCCTGCTGCTCTGCGCCCGGCTGGAGGCCCCGGACTGGACGCTGTTCCTCTTCGCCGCCGGCATGGGAGTGATGCCCAGCACCGGTGCGATGGTCCGCGCCCGCTGGGCCCACCTCTACCGCGAGGACACCGGCAAGCTGCACACCGCCTACTCCTTCGAGGCCGTGGTCGACGAGGTCTGCTTCATCGTCGGCCCGATCCTCTCCATCGGCCTGGCCACCTCCGTCTTCCCCGAGGCCGGCGTGCTGCTCGCCGGGATCTTCCTCGCCGTCGGCGTGCTGCTGTTCGCCGGGCAGCGCTCCACCGAGCCGCCGGTTCACCCGGCCGCCCGGCACGCGGGCGGCTCGGTCATCCTCAACCGCGGCCTCCAGGTGCTGATCGTGACCTTCGTCGCCACCGGCGCGATCTTCGGCTCGGTCGAGGTGGTCACCGTCGCCTACGCCGAGGCCCAGGGCCACAAGTCGATCTCCAGCGTGATCCTCGCCCTGTGGGCGCTCGGCTCCTGCCTGGCCGGGGTGGTCTTCGGGACCCTCAAGCTCACCGGCTCGATGGCGGTGCGCTTCCTCGTCGGCGTCCTGTTCATGGCGGTCAGCATGGTGCCGCTGCTGCTGGTCGCCCACGCGGTGCACGGCGTCGGCGGGCTGGTCGCGGTCGGCGCCGCGCTGCTGATCGCCGGCATCGCCATCTCCCCCACCCTGATCACCGCGATGGCCCTGGTCGAACGGCTCGTCCCGGCCTCCCAGCTGACCGAGGGCATGACCTGGACCACCACCGGCCTGGCCCTCGGCGTCGCGGTCGGGTCCTCGGCCGGCGGCTGGGTGGTCGACGCCTCCGGAGCCGCCGCGGGCTACTGGGTGCCGCTGGCCGCGGGCCTGCTCGGCGTGGTCGCCGCCCTCGCCGGCCTCGCCCGGCTGCGCGCCGGACTGACCACCGAACCCGCCGCCGAGGCGGCCGCCGACGGGGCCGGACGACCCGTAGACGCCGACCGGTGAACTGACTAGTCTCTCGCCCTACCCGCGGGCCGTACCGGCGGGTAGGGCGGTAGCGCCGCCCCGGACCGCGCCGACCCGTTCGGCCACGGAGCAGGAGGCAGCGCAATGCCCCAGGCCAGTACCGCGACCCCCACCCGGTGGACCAACTGGGCCGGCAACCAGAGCGCCCGGCCCGCCCGGGCCGCCGCCCCCGGCACCGCGGAGGAACTGGCCAAGGAGATCCTGCGGGCCGCCGAACAGGGCCGCACCGTCAAGGCCGTCGGCTCCGGCCACTCCTTCACCTCCATCGCCTCCGCCGGCGACGGCGTCCAGATCCGCCCGCACGCGCTCACCGCCGTCCGCGGGATCGACCGCGAGGCCGGCACCATCACCGTCGAGTCCGGCCTCCCGCTGCACCGGCTCAACCGGGTCCTCGCCGCCGAGGGCCTCTCGCTGACCAACATGGGCGACATCGAGGTCCAGACGGTGGCCGGCGCCACCAGCACCGGCACCCACGGCACCGGCCGCGACTCGGGCTCGCTGGCCGCCCAGATCCGCGCCCTGGAGATCGTCCTCGCCGACGGCAGCGTCCGGCACTGCTCCCCCACCGAGAACCCCCGGCTCTTCCAGGGCGCCCGGCTCGGCCTCGGCGCCCTCGGCGTGATCACCGCGCTCACCTTCGGCGTCGAGCCGGCCTTCCTGCTCACCGCCCACGAACAGCCGATGGGCTTCGACGAGGTGCTGGAGCGCCTGGACGACCTCACCGCCGTCAACGAGCACTTCGAGTTCTACTGGTTCCCGCACACCGACCGCTGCGCCACCAAGCGCAACAACCGCAGTCAGGGCCCGGCCGCCCCGCTGCCCCGGTTCAAGGAGTGGCTGGAGGACGACTTCCTCTCCAACACCGTCTGGGAGGGCGCCTGCCGGGTCGGCCGGCGCTTCCCCGGCTCGATCCCCTCCATCGCCTCGATGGCCAGCCGGGCCTGGTCCGAGCGCAGCTTCACCGACACCGCGTACAAGGTGTTCACCAGCCCGCGCAAGGTCCGCTTCGTGGAGATGGAGTACGCGGTGCCGCGCGCGGCCGTCGGCGAGGTGCTCCGCGAACTGAAGGCCCTGGTCGAGCGCTCCGACTGGAAGGTCAGCTTCCCGGTCGAGGTGCGCTTCGCCCCCGCCGACGACCTCTGGCTCTCCACCGCCTCCGGCCGGGACAGCGCCTACATCGCCGTCCACCTCTACCGGGGCACCGCCGACCAGGGCTACTTCACCGGCGTCGAACAGCTGATGACCGCCCATCAGGGCCGGCCGCACTGGGGCAAGCTGCACACCCGCGACGCCGAGTACCTGGCCGGCGTCTACCCGTACTTCGGCGACTTCATCGCGCTGCGCGACGAGGTCGACCCGCAGCGGGTGTTCGGCAACGACTACCTGCGCCGGGTGCTGGGCGCCTGACCGGCGCATGTCCTAGGGGGTCGCGGTGGTCCCGTCGGCCGACGGCGCCACCGGCGCCTTCGCCGGCTCCTTCAGCGGCTCCCTCGCCGGGGCGTCGCTCGGCGCAGGCGGCTGCGGGGTCGTCCCGCCGCCGGGCTTCCCGCCGCCCGCCGACGGGGAGGCGCCGGCCGACGGGGTCGCGCCCGGGCCCGCCGAGGGCGAGGCCGTCCCCGCGCCGGTGCTCGGCGTGTCGCCCGGCTCCCGGCTCGGCCGGGTGGTCGCCGGGGCCGAGGCGCCGCCGGACGGCGCGGTGTCCTGGCCCGGGCGGCCGCCCGGGGCGGGCCGGTCCGTCGGGGCGTCCTGTGGCCGGTCGGACTTGTCGGACTTGGACGTCAGCGCCCCGCCGAAGGACGTGCCGTTGCCGGACTCGCCCTTGACCGTCGCCGACACCGGCTGCCCGGTGGCCAGTTCGAACGCCACGATCGGCGCCATCGCCAGCACGAAGACCAGCCCGGACACCGCCGCGTACGTCTTCCAGCCCCACCGCCGGCGCGCCCGCACCACCTGCGGCTCGTTCCACTCCGAGGTGATCACCGGCGGCTGCGCCCGCGTCCCGGACGGCCCGGTCTCCACCGGCGCCTGCCGCAGGGTATTGGCGGCCTGGTTCGGCCCCCGGTCCACCGCCTCGCGCAGCTGCTCACCGGTCCGCTTGAAGATGTGCTGGAACACCGCGCCACCGGTGGTGGCCCCGATGCTCACCACGGCGGCGCCCAGGATCGTGCCGTACACCCCCAGCTCGGAGGCCAGCAGCGCGCCCACCACCGTGGCCAGCGCACTCGCCGCGACCTGAGCCACACTCAGATCGATGCGCCTGCGCTCCTCCTTGGCTTTTCCGCCCTCCTCGGCGGGGCTCCGCTCCGGCATCAACATCCCTCGGTCCGTACGACTGTTCCTCGAACAAGGCTCTCCATCTTGCACAAAGAAGGACACAAGGGACGAAAATGCGGTTCTCCGCGCCCGGATTGTGTGAAGATGATCACCGTTCATCCGACGGTGGTCCGCCATTGGGGGAGCGCGCTCTTGAGATTCCCGTGAATCGCGGGAGACTTGAGCGGCGAGCCGCCCCGCTGGATGCCACGAATGGAGTACTGTTCGTAAAGCCCGAGCCTTGGGTCGACTTGTCGACTACGTCTACACCGGTAGCTTGACGAGGAGCCACTGAACGGGCACGCACGGCGACGCCGGTCCCGGATCGTCGCGAACACTCCGCGTGCGAGGACGGCCGGGACACCCAGGCGCGACGCCGACGGACGGCGTGGCAAAAAGGCAACCGTGCCACAGCGGCGCGCGCGGGCGTAAGCCCGACACGCCGGGGAACTCAGCAAGGTTGTGGCCAGTCGCCAGTGGGCAGGCCACACTCAGTACGGGAGCAGCGACGCAGGTGACGTCGGCAGGCACCACCCGGGAGGTAACCGTGCCCGAACTGCGGGTTGTGGCCGTCAGCAACGACGGCACACGGCTGGTGCTCAAGGCTGCCGACAGCACGGAGTACACCCTTCCCATCGATGAGCGGCTGCGTGCCGCCATCCGCGGGGACCGTCCGCGCCTCGGCCAGATCGAGATCGAGGTCGAGAGCCATCTGCGGCCCCGGGACATCCAGGCGCGGATACGAGCCGGTGCCTCCGCCGAGGAGGTCGCCCAGGCGGCCGGCATCTCCGTCGACCGCGTCCGCCGCTTCGAGGGCCCGGTGCTCGCCGAGCGCGCCTTCATGGCCGAGCGCGCCCGCAAGACCGCGATCCGCCGCAACGGCGAGTCCCCCGGTCCGCAGCTCGGCGAGGCCGTCGCCGAGCGGCTCGCGCTGCGCGGCGCCGAGAAGGAGACCGAGCGCTGGGACTCCTGGCGGCGCGACGACGGCACCTGGGAGGTCATCCTCTCCTACCGGGCCGACGGCGAGGGCCGCAGCGCCTCCTGGACGTACGACCCGCCCCGCCGCCTGGTCCAGCCCAACGACGACGAGGCCCGCGCGCTGATCGGCGAGAACGTCGAGCGCGAGGAGGAGTCGGTCTTCCCGTTCATCCCGCGGATCGCCCGACTCCCCCACGAGCGGCCGCCCCGCCCGATGATCGACCGGCCCTCGGCCGACCGCATCATGTCGGCCCGCGAGGTCCGCGAGTCGCGGGAGGCCACCGCCGAGGCCCGGGACTCGCTGACCAGCCTGCTCGACGTGGTCCCCGCCTTCCGCGGCGACCTCGCCGTCGGCGCCCCCGCCCCGATCGAACCGGTGCCCGCCGAGGTCGCCGAGGAGAGCGAGGAGGCCGCTGCGGCGGCCGCCCCGGCCGTCGGCGCGGGCTCGGCCTACGCCGACATCCTGATGCCGCGCGCCGTCGCCCCGCACCGCGAGCGCCTGGTCGGCACCACCGACCGGCAGGCCGAGGCGGACGGCGTCCGGCCCGGGCGCCGGGCCACCGTGCCCAGCTGGGACGAGATCGTCTTCGGCAGCCGGCGCAAGAAGCAGGAGTAGTAGCGCAGCAGCACGGTGGTGGGGGGCGTCGGCCGAGCCGGCGCCCCCCACCGCTGCGCACCCGCCGGGGGATCCCGCCGCAGGGTGCGCGCCGGCTCAGCCCGGCTGCTCGGTTACCGCCACCGGACGCGACTCGTCGCTCGACCACTCGCTCCACGAGCCCGGGTACAGCACGGCCGACAGACCCGCCACCTCCAGCGCCAGGATCTGGTGCGCCGCCGTCACGCCCGAACCGCAGTACACCGCGGTCTCCCGCTCCCCCGCGCCCAGCGCCCGGAACCGGGCGGCCAGCTCGGCGGCCGGCCGGAACCGGCCGTCCGGGCCCACGTTCCCGGCCGTCGGCGCCGAGACCGCGCCCGGGATGTGCCCGGCCCGCGGGTCCACCGGCTCGCTCTCGCCCCGGTAGCGCTCCCCGGACCGGGCGTCCAGCAGCAGGCCGCCGCGCGCCAGGGCCGCGGCGCCGTCCCCGTCCACCGTCGGCAGCTGCCCCGGCACCGGCTTGAAGTCGCCCTCCCCCGGCTCCGGCAGCTCGGTCGACACCGGCAGCCCGGCCCCCTGCCAGGCCGCGAACCCGCCGTCGAGCACCCGGACGTCCCGGTGCCCGGCCCAGCGCAGCAGCCACCAGGCCCGGGCCGCCGCCATCGAGGCCGCGCCGTCGTACACCACGACCGGACGCGGCGCACTCACCCCGAAGCGGCGCATCGCCGCGCCGAACTCCTCCGGGTCCGGCAACGGGTGGCGACCGCCCCGGCCGGGGGCGCCGGGCGGGGCGGCCAGGTCCCGGTCCAGCTCGACGAAGTGGGCGCCGGGCAGGTGACCGGCCCGGTACTCCTCGGCCGCGGTCGGGCCGCCCGGCGCGGCGCCGACCAGCTGGTAGCGCACGTCCAGCAGCACCGGCGGCAGCGCGGAGGCCAGCGCCTCCCGCAGCTCGGCCGCGGAGATCAGCGGGGAACCGTCGTTGTAGGTGGTGGTCATGGCGGCCATTGTCGCGCAGTGCGGCACCGGTGGCGGGGCATCCGGCTCCTTGCCGCGGTCCGACCCGCGAAATCCGACGGAATCCGTCGGGACACGCCCGAACCGCCGCTCTTTGTGGTGTCTTTGCCGGATTTTCCGCGCGGCCCGAGGGTTGGGCGCCCGCCAGGGTGGAAGCATCACCCTCGCGCGCGTGGATTTCCGTGCGCCAACCACCCACGAGGAGGCCCGCATTGCCCGCGGTGGAACTCCGACTGGCCCAGGGCACGCCCTGCTGGGTCAGCCTGCTGACCGACGACCTGCCCGGCGCCCGCGCCTTCTACGGCGCCCTGCTCGGCTGGACGTACACGCCCGGGCCCGGGCAGCTCGGCGACTACGTCCGGGCCGAGCTCGACGGGGCGCCGGTGGCCGGCCTCGGCGTCTCCACCGCCACCGGCTTCCCGGTGCAGTGGACCACCTACTTCGCCGTGGACGACGCCGACCGCACCGCCCAGCTGGTCCGCGAGTGCAGCGGGACCGTCGCCGTCGGACCGCTCCAGGCCGAACGCGCCGGGCGGATGGCCATCGCCGCCGACGTCTCCGGCGCGGTCTTCGGCCTCTGGCAGGGCGAGGAGCACCTCGGCCGGGAGGCCGGCCGCGAACCGGGCGCCCCGGCCTGGGCCGAACTGCTCACCCCCGACGCACAGGGCGCCGCCGCCTTCTACTCCACCGTGTTCGGCCGCCCGGTCCGCTCCGCCGCGGACGAGACCGCGCTGCTGGTGCAGGGGCGGCCGGTCGCCGGCATCCGGCACCGCGCCGAGCTGCGCGGCCACCCGCCGCGCTGGCGCACCCACTTCGTGGTCCGCGACGCCGGGCTGGCCGCCCGTCACGCCGTAGAGCTCGGCGGCCGGGTCCTGGTCGAACCGCACGACACCGCCCGCGGCCGCGCCGCCCGGCTCGCCGACCCGCAGGGCGGGCACTTCTCCGTGCTGGAAGTGATTCCGTAGCGGACGGCGCCGTCCGGGTGGCGCCGGTGCCTGCGGGCCGCCGGCCCTCTCGGGCCTGCCGGTCCCCTCAGGCCTGCTGCTCCTCGAAGGGCAGCACGTCCGGGGAGAGCACCGAGGCGCGCGCCGTCGCGGCGGTCAGCCGGCGGCGGTGGTGGCGGCGGCACAGCACCTCGTAGCCGACCTCGTCCCGGTCCACCGAGATGTCGCCGATCACCACCTGCGCGCCCTCGACCACCATCACGCCGCCGACCGTCCGGGCGTTGTGGGTCGCCCGGGCGCCGCACCAGCACAGCGCCTCGACCTGGAGCACCTCCACCCGGTCGGCCAGCTCGATCAGCCGCTGCGAGCCCGGGAACAGCCGGGTGCGGAAGTCGGTGGTGATGCCGAAGGTGTAGACGTCGATGCCCATCTCGTCCACCACCCGGGCCAGCTGGTCGACCTGTTCGGCCGCGAAGAACTGCGCCTCGTCGCAGATCAGGTAGTCCACCCGCCCGCCGGCCGAGATCCGCTGCACCACGTGCGCGTGGAAGTCGAAGTCGTCCGTCACCTCGACCGCGTCGGCGCGCAGGCCCAGCCGGCTGGAGATCGTCGCCGCGCCCGCCCGGTCGTTGCGGGTGAGGATCACGCCCTGCCGGCCGCGCGCGGTGTGGTTGTGGTCCATCTGCAGCGCCAGCGTCGACTTGCCGCAGTCCATCGTGCCCGAGAAGAACACCAGTTCAGCCATGGGTGGAGCAAAGGCCTTTCAAATCAAGGGAGTTCGGGCACAGATAAGTCAAGTGGGCGGCGCGGCCCGGCTAGCCGCGGACTTCGAGCAGCGGCACGAACTGCTCGACCGGGGTCATCGAACCGTGCAGACCGATCATCGCGGACTCGCCGGGCTCGTTGCGGGAGGCGACGATCGCGATGTCGTCGCGCGCCGCGGCCACCACGTCGCCGATCCGGGCGTACACCCGCTCGTCCACTGTCGGACCGAACCAGCCCGCCTCGATCGCCCGGTCCCGGGTGGCCACCCACATCCGGTCGCCCAGCACCTCGCTCCAGACCGCGTGCACATCGGCCGCCGCACCCGGCACCGCGTACACGTGCCGGGCCCGGCCCTCGCCGCCGAGCAGGGCGACGCCGGCGCCCAGCTCCCAGTCCTCGTCGAAGTCGATCCGGTCCTCCGGCGCGATGTCGATCATGCCGTGGTCGGCCGTCACGTACATCGCCGAGCGCGGCGGCAGCTGCGCGGCCAGCCGGCGGGCCAGCCGGTCCACCGCGTCCAGCGTCATCCGCCACTCGTCCGAGTCCACCCCGAAGCGGTGGCCCGCACCGTCCAGCTCGCTGACGTAGGTGTACACCAGCGCCCGGTCGTGCTCGGCCAGCCAGGAGGCCGCCAGGTCCATCCGCTCCTCGCCCGTGGTGCGGCCGAGGAAGGAGCCGCCGGACAGCGCCACCCTGGTCAGCGGAGTCTGGGCGAACAGCGGGGACGAGACCTGCGCGGTCGCCACCCCGGCCTGGTGGGTGCGCTCGAAGACCGTCGGGTACGGCTGCCAGGCGTGCGGGTCGGTCGGCGGCTGCCAGCGCAGCTGGTTCATCAGGTAGCCGGCGCCCGGCACCGCCACCGTGTACCCGGCCAGGCCGTGCAGGCCCGGCGGCGTGCCGGTGCCGACCGAGGCCAGCGAGGTCGCCGTGGTCGACGGGAAGCCCGCGGTCAGCGGACGGCCGCTGCCGCCCAGCGAACTCCCGACGAGCGAGGACAGGAACGGCGCGTACTCGGGGTGGCGCAGCAGCAGCTCCCAGCCCAGGCCGTCCACCAGGAACACCACCACCCGGTCCGCCGGGGCGATCGGGAGCGTCGCGGTGAACCCGGGGACGCCCAGCCCCGCCGCCACCGAGGGCAGCAGGTCGCACAGCGAGCCGCTGCCGTACGGGGGCGCGGGGGCCGTGGCCGGGTCAAGGATCTCGAAGGCGTCGTAGCCGTCGGCAGGAACGAAGGACATGGAACCGGATTCGTAGCGGTGCGGTCGGTCGGATGCGGCGGAGCTCAGACCCGCGGGCTGGTGCTGATCGTCGCGTCGGAGAGCGCCCGGGCGAACAGCAGCGCCTGGGCCACCGTCTCCGGGCCGTCGCCGGCCTCGCTCACCCGCAGGGAGAGGTCGTCGGCCGTGGCCGAGCCGGTGTAGCCGTGGTCCGCCTCGCAGTTCGGGTCGGAGCAGCCGGCCGGCTCCAGGTCCAGGCGCTGCACCGCGCCCCAGCCGATCGTCAGCACCACCTCGCGCGGCAGGGTGCCCGGGGTGTACGTCTCGGGGTTCGCCACCATCCGGCTCAGCACGACCGAACCGATCCGGTCCAGTCGGACGCTCTCCGTCGACGTCGTCGCGAACGGCACCGCCGGGCTGCCCTCGGCCCCGGACTGCTCGTCGGTGTGACTCACCACGAACCGGGTCGGGGTGAGCACCAGCACCGTCACGTGCCGGCGCACCTCGTTGGCGTCGAACGTCGTCTCCTGGTGCACCAGGTAGGAGCTGATCGGCTCCGGGCCCACCGCGGACTCGACCGCCTCGGACACCAGGGCCGGGTAGTAGCCGCTGCGCTCGATAGCCGAGCGCAGGTCCTGAGTGGTGGTGGTACCGGTCTTCGCCATATCTCCATCCTGGCATGGTCCGCCGACGAAGCGGGCGGCACGGCGCCGAGCTTCGGACAACAGCGCCCGGGCAGGGCGCAACCAAGGAAGGTTACAGCGTGCTCATCGCGCGCGGGCCCAGATCGCTGCGGACCGGCAGGGGTGCGACCCTCACCCGCGCCCCCAGGATCGCCAGTCCGTGCGGGGCCACGACCACCGGTTCGAGATCCACCGAGGCGATCTCCGGAACGTCGTCCACCAGCTGCGAGACCCGCAGCAGCAGTTCCTCCAGCGCGCCGGTGTCCACCGCCTCGGCGCCGCGCCAGCCGAACAGCAGCGGCGCCGCCCGGACCTCCCGGATCAGCCCGGCGACGTCCTGGTCGGTGGCCGGAACCAGCCGGTGCGCCGTGTCGCCCAGCAGTTCGGCCGGCGCACCGGCCAGGCCGAAGGAGAGGATCGCGCCGACCGCCGGGTCCACCGTGGCGGCGATCACGGTGTCCACGCCGCGCGGCGCCATCCGCTGGACCACCAGCTCGGCCTGGGCGGCGCCACCGAGCAGCGCGTCCAGTTCGCGGTGGGCGCGGCGCAGGCCCGCCTCGTCGGTCAGGTCCAGCCGGACGCTGCCCAGGTCGGGGCGGTGGCGCAGGTGCGGGGCGGTCGCCTTGAGGGCCACCGGGTAGCCGAGCGTCCCCGCGGCCCGTACGGCCGTCTCCTCGTCCGGGGCCGGCCGCACCGGGGAGACGTCGATCCCGTAGCGGGCCAGCAACTCCTGGGCCCCGGCCTCGGGCAGGGTGATCCGGGCGCCGCCGGGCTGGGTGCGCGCCGCTACCGCGGCCCGGGTGCTCAGCGCCGCCTCCACCAGGCGGCGGGCGCCGGGCTCGTCGATCCGGTCCAGTTCGGGGACGCGCGCCGTCTCCTCCGCCTCGGCCGTGCGGCGGCGCCACTGCGCGTAGTGCACGGCGTGGGTGAGGGCGTTCACGGCCCGCTCGGGCGCCGCGTAGGCGGGGATGCCGCCGGGGCGCAGCCGGGTCGGCAGGTCGGTCAGCGCCAGGTGGGTGAGCAGCAGCGGCTTGCCCAGCTCCCGGGCGCGCAGGGCCGCTTCGAGCAGGGCGGCGGCGATCTCCGGGTCGTCCGAGCCCATCGCCGGGTCGTCCTCGCCGGTCAGCCGGCCGCCCATGAAGGCGTGGGCGGAGGTGCCGATCGGCGGGATGGCGACGGCGATCACCGCGTCCACGGCCGGGTCGGCGAGCGCGACGTCCAGGGCGATCCGGAAGTTCTCGCCGGTCGCGGCGGTGGTGAGGTCGACGGGGGTGCACGGGCGCAGGCCGGCGCTCAGCAGGGCGTCGTAGGTGAGCAGGCCGAGCGAGTCGGAGTTGCCGACCACCGCGACCCGGTCCCCCGGCGGCAGCGGCTGCTGGGCCAGCAGCTCGCCGGTGTCGTAAAGCTCGGTGATCGTCGCCACCCGGGTGACGCCCGCCTGTTCGAACAGCGCGTCCACGGTGGCGTCGCGCAGGCCGGTGGCGGTGGCGGGGACGGCGTGGCCGGGCGGCAGGCTGCCGGTGTGCCGGGCGCCCTTGACCACCACGACCGGCTTGACGGCGGCCAGCCGGCGGGCGATCCGGGTGAACTTGCGCGGGTTGCCGAAGGACTCCAGGTAGAGCAGCACCACCTGGGTGGCGTCGTCCTCGGCCCAGTACTGGAGGAAGTCGTTGCCGGAGACGTCGGAGCGGTTGCCGACCGAGGCGAAGGAGGAGACGCCGAGGCCGCGCTTGTGGGCGGCCTCCAGCAGGGCCACGCCGATCGCGCCGGACTGGCAGAAGATCCCGAAGCCGCCGCTGCCGGGCAGGCGCGGGGCGAGCGAGGCGTTCAGCGGGTGCTGCGGGTCGGTGTTGATCAGGCCGAAGGCGTTCGGGCCGATCACCCGCATGCCGGCCGCGCGGGCCTGGCGGACCAGCGCGCGCTGGCGGTCCCGGCCCTCCGGACCGGTCTCCGCGTAGCCGGCGGTGACCACCACCAGGCCCTGCACCCCGTGGGCGCCGCAGTCGGCGACGGCGGCCGGGACGGCGCCCTCGGGGACGGCGATCACGGCGAGGTCCACCGGTCCGGGAATGTCCAGAATCGAACGGTGGACCGGGACGCCGTCCAGCTCGGTGCCGGGCGCGGCGTTGCGGTTCACCGCGTACACCGCGCGGTCGGCCGGGGCGTCGTCCCCCAGCAGGTCGCGCAGGATGGCCCGGCCGACGGTCTGCGGGGTGCGGGAGACCCCGATCACCGCCACCGAGCGCGGGGTGAGCAGCCGCTGCACCGAGCGCGCCTCGGCGCGGTGCTCGCGGGCGCGCATCACGGCGAGCGAGCGGTCGGTCTGTTCGAGGTCGAACTCCAGGTGCACCACGCCGTCGGCGAAGCTGCGGTGCTGGGTGTAGCCGGCGTCGGTGAAGACCTTCACCATCTTCCGGTTCTCCGGCAGCACTTCGGCCTGGAAGCGGCGGATGCCGCGCTCCTGCGCGACCGCGGCGATGTGCTCCAGCAGGGCGGAGGCCACGCCGCGGCCCTGGTGGGCGTCCTGTACCAGGAAGGCCACCTCGGCGTCGGTGCCGGTGTCGCAGGGGCGGCCCTCGGCGTCGATCCGGTCGTACCGGACGGTGGCGATGAAGCGGTCCCGGACCACCACCGCGAGGCCCACCCGGTTCACGAAGTCGTGGTGGGTGAAGCGGCGGACGTCCTTGTCGGAGAGCCGCGGATAGGGGGCGAAGAAGCGGAAGTACTTGGACTGGTCCGACACCTGCTCGTAGAACTCCACGAGCCGGCCGGCGTCGGCGGGGGTGATCGGCCGGATCCGGGCCGTGCCGCCGTCACGCAGCAGGATGTCCGCTTCCCAGTGCTGCGGATAGTCGGGTTGCTCGGGGTTCGCCACCGCGGGGTCTTCCACATTCGTCAGGTTATCCGGCGGCGGGCCGAATGGCGCCGGGCGTGTGCTCACGGCAGGGTGGACAGCGCCATCGACCGGGATTTATGCCCCGAAAAGAAACAATCACAACTCCTGAACGCGGCGGTTTCCAGGGGCCGCCTGCGTGCAACACTGGTCTAGACAACATGGCCGCTTCCCCCGCTCCCCCTGAGCACGGCCGTGACCAGCTTCACCGGAAAGGCACGTCTCATGGCTGAGCGCCGCGTCACCATCGGTTGGGCCGAGGGCCTGCACGCCCGTCCCGCCTCCGTCTTCGTCCGGGCCGTCACGGCCACCGGCGTGCCGATCACCATCGCCAAGCCCGGCGGCAACCCGGTCAACGCCGCCTCCATGCTCGGCCTCCTCGCCCTGGGCGCCCAGGGCGGCGACGAGGTCATCCTCGCCTCCGACGCCGAGAACGCCGACGACGCCCTCGACCGCCTCGCGAAGCTCGTCTCCGAAGGCCTCGACGAGCTCCCCGCCGCGGCCTGAGCCTCGCAGCACACACCCGATCGGGGTGGGGCCCCCACCAGGGGGGCCCCCCCCCCGGGGTGGGTGGGCCCGGGAAGCGCACGACCAGCGAGAGGTGGGGGGCCACCCCGACCACGGGGAG
>NZ_JBHVRT010000060.1:23332-45638 GCF_042885555.1 Kitasatospora sp. NPDC058048
CCCCGGCGCCCTCCGCCTCGCAGCCCCCCCCCCCCGGGGGGGCCGCCACATCGTGGCGGCACCCCGATCGGCTTTCGGTCAGCCCTTGACGCAGACGACCTGCTTGAGGTGCGCGACCACCTCGACGAGGTCCTTCTGCTGCTCGATGACCTTCTCGATGTTCTTGTAGGCGCCCGGGATCTCGTCCACCACGCCGCCGTCCTTGCGGCACTCCACGCCCTTGGTCTGCTCGGCCAGGTCCTGGGCGGTGAACCGCTTCTTCGCCGCGGTGCGGCTCATCTTGCGGCCGGCGCCGTGCGAGGCGGAGTTGAACGACGACGCGTTGCCCAGACCGCGGACGATGTAGGACCCCGTCCCCATCGAGCCGGGGATGATTCCGAGGTCGCCGGAGCCGGCCCGGATCGCGCCCTTGCGGGTCACCAGCAGGTCGACGCCGTCGTACCGCTCCTCCGCCACGTAGTTGTGGTGGCAGCTGATGACCTCGTCGAAGGTGACCTCCGCCTTGGTGAACTCGCGCCGGACGACGTCCTGGAAGAGCGCCATCATGACCGCGCGGTTGTGCTTGGCGTACTCCTGCGCCCAGAACAGGTCCTGGCGGTAGGCGGCCATCTCCGGGGTCTTCGCCAGGAAGACGGCCAGGTCCCGGTCGATCAGGCCCTGGTTGTGCGGCAGCGCGCGGGCGACGCCCATGTGGTGCTCGGCCAGTTCCTTGCCGATGTTGCGCGATCCGGAGTGCAGCATCAGCCAGACCGCATCGGTCGTATCAACACACAGTTCTATGAAGTGATTTCCTCCACCGAGCGTCGCCATCTGCTGCATCGCCCGCTCGCGGCGCCACTTGACGTCCTCCGCGATGCCGTCGAAGCGCTGCCAGAAGTCGTCCCAGCCCGCCGCGCGGAAGCCGTACAGCTTGGCCGGGTCGACCGGGTCGGCGTGCAGGCCGCGGCCGACCGGGATGGCCCGCTCGATCTCGCGGCGCAGGACGGAGAGGTCGTCCGGGAGGTCGGCGGCGGTGAGCGAGGTCTTCACCGCGCTCATCCCGCAGCCGATGTCGACGCCGACCGCCGCCGGGCAGACCGCGTCCTTCATGGCGATGACGGAACCGACCGTCGCGCCCTTGCCCAGGTGGACGTCGGGCATCACGGCGAGGCCGTGCAGCCACGGCAGGGAGCTGATGTTGCGCAGCTGCTGGAGGGCCTGGCCCTCGACGGTGGCCGGGTCGGTCCACATCCGGATCGGGACGCGGACGCCGGGTACCTCGGTGTACGACATGGGTGAACGACCTCCAGGGGCCGGGTGGTTCGGGGAATATGGTGCCGCGCGAGGAATCCCGGTGCGGCTCGGGGAAGTTCAGGGGTGGGGCTCAGACGCCCTGGGCGACGGTGCAGGGGGAATACGGCCTCGGGGAGCGTCGTATGGCTTGCTCGACCCGCATGGTGACCGCCTCCCTTCCTTCGTCGCAGTGCGCGGTACACGGTTCGCAGTTCGCGGTCCGCAGTCGCGGTGCGGTTCGCACGTGCTGTGCGCCGGGGAACATCTATCCACGGAACGGGTGCGGCCCGCAATGGATTTAAAGACGCGTCCGGCCCGGCGGAGCGGGTGCTCCACCGGGCCGGACGGAACGGCGAAGGGCGTCAGCTGACGACGGTGACCTCGCCGATGCCGAGCACCCGCACGTCGTCGGCGATCACGGCGGCGTCGCCGACCAGGACGGTGACCAGCCGGTCCGGCGGGAAGGCCGCGACGACCGCCTCGGTGGCGGCGGCGGTGCGCAGCTCGGCGAGCTGCCGGTAGACCTCGGCCTGGTAGTCGTCCGGCAGGTACTGCTCGACCTGGTCCGCCAGCGTGCCGGCGACCGAGCCCGCGGTCTCGTACTTCAGCGGGGCGACGCCGACCAGGAACTGCACGGCCTCGTCGCGCTCGGCGTCGGTGAGGCCCTCGGCGGCGAGGGTGCGCAGGATGGTCCAGGTGTCGGCCAGCGCGGGGGCGGTGGAGGCGGTGTCCACCGAGCCGCTGATGGCGAGCATCGCGCGCCCGCTGCCGTCGGCGGCCGAGCGCAGCGGCTGGGCGAAGGCGCGCACGCCGTAGGTGTAGCCCTTCTCCTCGCGCAGGACGCGGTCGAGGCGGGAGGTGAGGGTGCCGCCGAGGCAGTAGGTGCCGAGGGTCTGGGCGGCCCAGACCGGGTCGTGGCGGTCGGGCCCGATCCGGCCGATGAGCAGCTGGGTCTGGACGGAGCCGGGGCGGTCCACGATGACGACGCGGCCGCGGTCGTCGCCGGTGACCGGGGCGTGGACGGACGGCTCGGCGGCCGTCCCGGTCCAGGTGCCGAGGGTGCTCTCCAGCAGCGCCGGCAGGTCCACCCCGGTGAGGTCGCCGACCACCACGACGGTGCCGGTCGCGGGGCGCACGTGGGCGTCGTAGAAGGCCTTGACGGCGGCGCGGTCGATCGACTTGACGGTGTCGGCGGTGCCGGCGCGGGGCCGGGAGAGCCGGTCGGCGGCGTCGAAGAGCTCGGCGTACAGGGCCTTGGCGGCGCGCCGGGCGGGGTTGGCCTGCTCGTGGACGATCTCGTCCAGGCGGTTGGCGACCAGCCGCTCGATCTCCGCCTCGGGCAGCGCGGGGGCGCGCAGGGCGTCGGCCAGCAGGGACAGGCCGCGCTGGAGCCGGGAGGCGGGCACCTCCAGGGAGATCCGGATGCACGGGTGGTCGGCGTGCGCGTCCAGGGTGGCGCCGGCGCGCTCCAGCTCGGCGGCGAACTCCTCGGCGCTGAGGCTGTCGGTGCCCTCGCTGAAGGCCCGGGCGAGGATCCCGGAGATGCCGTCGAGGCCCTCGGGCTCGGCCGCGAGCGGGACGTCGAGCAGGACCTCGACGGCGACCAGCTGCTGGCCGGGCCGGTGGCAGTGCAGGACGGTGATGCCGTTGCCGAGGGCGGCCCGCTCGGGGGCGGGGAAGTCCCAGGGGCTGGGCGTGCCCGGCCGGGGCTGCGGGTGGAAGGTCATGGCGGGGACGAAGTCGGTGCTCATACGGCGGCACCCTCCTCTTCGGAAGCGGCGTCGGAGTCGGCGTCGGTCTCGGCGGCGGCGGTCGGCTCGTAGGCGAGGACGGCCCGGTTGTCGGGGTGGAGCCGGGCCTTGGCGACGGCCTGGACCTCTTCGGCGGTGACGTCGAGGACCTTGGGGAGGGCGTCGTTGAGCAGCTTGGGGTCGCCGAACAGGACGGCGTAGCGGCACAGTTCGTCGGCCCGGCCGGCGACGGTGGTGAGCCGGTCGAGCCACTCGCGCTCGATCTGGGCCTGGGCGCGTTCGAGTTCCTCGGCGGTGGGGCCCTCGGCGGCGAAGCGGGCGAGCTCCTCGTCGACGGCGGTGCCGATCCGCTCGACGGTGGCGTCGCCGGAGGTCTTGACGTCGAGCCAGCCGAGGCTGGGGGCGCCGGCCAGCCGCAGCAGGCCGAAGCCGGCGGCGACGGCGGTGCGGTCGCGGCGGACCAGCCGGTTGTAGAGGCGGCTGGACTCGCCGCTGCCGAGGATGGTGAGGGCGAGGTCGGCGGCGTCGGCCTCGCGGGTGCCGTCGTGCGGGAGGCGGTAGGCCGCCATCAGGGCGCGCGAGGGGACGTCCTCGTGGATCTCCTCGCGGATCTCCCGCCCGATGGTCTCGGGGAGTTCGCCCGAGCGCGGGGGCTGCTTGCCGTCGTGCGCGGGGATGGAGCCGAAGTACTTCTCGACCCAGGCGACGGTCTGCTCGGGGTCGATGTCGCCGACGATGGACAGGACGGCGTTGTTGGGCGCGTAGTACGTCCGGAAGAACGTGCGGGCGTCCTCCAGGGTGGCCGCGTCGAGGTCGGCCATGGAGCCGATCGGCGTGTGGTGGTACGGGTGGCCGTCGGGGAACGAGAGCGCGGTGAGCTTCTCGAAGGCGGTGCCGTACGGGACGTTGTCGTAGCGCTGGCGGCGCTCGTTCTTGACGACGTCGCGCTGGTTCTCCATGGACGTCTCGTCGAGCGCGGCGAGCAGCGAGCCCATCCGGTCGGCCTCCAGCCAGAGGGCGAGCTCCAGCTGGTGGGCGGGCATGGTCTCGAAGTAGTTGGTGCGCTCGAAGCTGGTGGTGCCGTTGAGCGAGCCGCCGGCGCCCTGGACGAGCTCGAAGTGCCCGTTGTTGGAGACGTTGGCCGAGCCCTGGAACATCAGGTGCTCGAAGAGGTGGGCGAGGCCGGTGCGGCCCTTGACCTCGTGGCGGGAGCCGACGTCGTACCAGAGGCAGACGGCGGCGACCGGGGTCAGGTGGTCCTCGGAGAGGACGACGCGCAGGCCGTTGGCCAGGCGGTGCTCGGTGATGGCGATGCCTCGGCTGGAGGCGGGGGCCGGGTTGGCCATGCGCTCGGGTCCTTCCCGTCGTCGATGTCGGGGTTCGTGTGGCGTCCCCCATTGTGGTGCAACGTGCGGGAGCCGTGTTCGTGTCCGCGCGGACGGGGCCGTTCGCCAGGGGCGGAAGAGGGCCGCTGACCGGGAGTGTCGGCGAGAGGGTCCACAATGGGGGCGCCGCGCCCTGTCGGCGGCACCCGGTTGACGGGTCCGGCGGCGGGACGGTGCGGAGACGGCCGACGACCGCCCCCGGGCGTTCGGCGACCGACCGACGACCTACCGAGACACAGCCAGCGACACGTAAGGGAGCCCCGCCGCGATGGCCCGCCGCAGTTCGCAGACCCCGCCGCCCGGAGACTTCGAGGAGCGGATCCTCGACGTCGACGTCGTGGACGAGATGCAGGGCTCCTTCCTGGAGTACGCCTACTCGGTGATCTACTCGCGTGCGCTGCCCGACGCACGGGACGGCCTGAAGCCGGTGCACCGCCGGATCCTGTACCAGGCCAACGAGATGGGCCTGCGCCCCGAGCGCGCGCACGTGAAGTGCGCGCGCGTGGTGGGCGAGGTGATGGGCCGGCTGCACCCGCACGGTGACGCGTCCATCTACGACTCCGTGGTGCGCATGGCGCAGCCGTTCTCGATGCGGCTGCCGCTGATCGACGGCCACGGCAACTTCGGTTCGCTGGGCAACGACGACCCGCCGGCCGCGATGCGCTACACCGAGTCGCGGCTGACGGCCGCCTCGATGGCGATGGTGGAGTCGATCCACGAGGACACCGTCGACTTCGGCCCGAACTACGACGGCAGCGAGCAGGAGCCGCTGGCGCTGCCGGCCGCGTTCCCGAACCTGCTGGTGAACGGCGCGACGGGCATCGCGGTCGGCATGGCGACGAACATGCCGCCGCACAACCTCTCCGAGGTGGTGGCCGCGGCCCGGCACCTGATCAAGCACCCGAGCGCCGACCTGGACACGCTGATGCGCTTCGTGCCCGGTCCGGACCTGCCGACGGGCGGGCGGATCGTGGGCCTGTCGGGCATCCGGGACGCGTACGAGTCGGGCCGCGGCACGTTCAAGATCCGGGCGACGACGACGGTGGAGGCGGTGACGGCCCGCCGCAAGGGCATCGTGGTCACCGAGCTGCCGTACAACGTCGGCCCGGAGAAGGTCATCTCGAAGATCAAGGACCTGGTCAACGCGAAGAAGCTCCAGGGCATCGCGGACGTCAAGGACCTGACCGACCGCGAGCACGGACTGCGGCTGGTCATCGAGGTGAAGAACGGCTTCGTGCCGGAGGCGCTGCTGGAGCAGCTGTACAAGCTGACGCCGATGGAGGAGACCTTCGGCATCAACAACGTGGCGCTGGTGGACGGCCAGCCGCTGACGCTGGGACTGAAGGAACTGCTGGAGGTCTACGTCGACCACCGCTTCACCGTGGTGCGCCGGCGCAGCGACTTCCGCCGCCGCAAGCGCGAGGAGCGGCTGCACCTGGTCGAGGGCCTGCTGGTGGCCCTGGTCGACATCGACGAGGTCATCGCGATCATCCGGTCGAGTGACAACGCGCAGCAGGCGAAGGAGCGCCTGATGGAGCGCTTCTCGCTGTCGGAGACGCAGACCGCGTACATCCTGGACACCCCGCTGCGCCGGCTGACCCGCTTCGACCGGGTCGAGCTGGAGCAGGAGAAGGCGAAGCTGACCTCGGAGATCGCGGACCTGACCGAGATCCTGGAGTCGGACACCAAGCTGCGCAGCGTGGTGTCGTCCGAACTGGGCGCGGTGTCGAAGCAGTTCGGCACCGAGCGGCGCACGGTGCTGCTGGAGGCGGGGGCGGTGCCCTCGGCGGCTCTGGCGGTGCCGCTGGAGGTCGCGGACGACCCGTGCCGGGTCCTGCTGTCGTCGACCGGTCTGCTGGCACGGACGGCGGACGGCGAGCCGTTCGAGGTGTCGGAGAAGCGGGCGAAGCACGATGTGATCGTGTCGGCGGTGCACGCGACGGCCCGGGCGGACATCGGCGTGGTGACGTCCGCGGGCCGGGTGCTGAGGCTGCCGGTGATCGACCTGCCGGCCCTGCCGCCGACGCCGTCGCCGACGCTGGCGGGCGGGGCCGCGGTGGGCGAGTTCCTGCGGCTGGAGGACGGGGAGCGGGCGCTGGCGCTGACCACCCTCGACGAGTCCTCGCCGGGGCTGGCGCTGGGCACGCTGCAGGGCGTGGTGAAGCGGGTGGTGCCGGAGTGGCCGGCGAACAAGGACGAGTTCGAGGTGATCGCCCTCAAGGAGGGTGACGAGCTGGTGGGCGCGGTCGAACTGCGCACCGGCGAGGAGGACCTGGTCTTCATCGCCTCGGACGCCCAGCTGCTGCGCTACCCGGCGGGCCAGGTGCGTCCGCAGGGCCGCCCGGCGGGCGGCATGGCGGGCATCAAGCTGTCGGACGGCGCGCGGGTGCTGTCCTTCACGGCGGTGGACCCGGCGGCGGACGCGGTGGTGGTCTCGGTGGCCACGGCCACGGGCACGCTGTCCGACGGCGAGCAGACGAGCTGGAAGGTCACCCCGTTCGAGCAGTACCCGCGCAAGGGCCGCGCCACCGGCGGCGTGCGCTGCCAGCGCTTCCTGCGCGGCGAGGAGGCCCTGACCTTCGCCTGGGCCGGCGCCGCCCCGGCCCGCGCCGCCACCGCCAAGGGCGCCCCGGTCGACCTGCCCGAGCGCGACCCGCGCCGCGACGGCTCCGGCACCCCGGTCACCACCCCGATCGCGGTGGTCGCCGGCCCGGCGTAGCGGCACCCGTACGAGCGGAGGGGCACCGGAGATCATCCGGTGCCCCTCCGCTTTTTCGTGCCCGTCCGACCGGGAATGCGGAAGGGCGATCTCCAATTCCCGGGCATGGCCCGAACTTTGCCCACCCATGGGTTAGGTTCACCGAACAGGTGCTCCATATCGCGCCACAAGCTTTGGGGGGACGGGGAGTTGGCCGAAGAATTCAAGATCGACATGGGCCGGATGAGAACGGTGTCCAAACAGCTCGACGAATGCGGCAACCGCATGGGGGCGGTCGCCAAGAGCCTCGAAAACCTCGGAAAGGGCAAGCAGTTGGGCACCGAGCGGCTCGACTCGGCCTGCAAGGGCTTCGAGGACCACTGGCACGGCGGGATCGGCCGGATGGCCAAGCTCGCCCACGGCCTGCGCGAGGGCCTGGACGCCTCGCTCAAAAACTACGGGGACAACGAGCAGGGCACCGCCAAGGGCCTCGGCGCGACCTGAGCCAACACCCAGGGGACTGACTTCCACCATGAGTGACAAGAACTGGCCGGGCCTCGGCTTCTGCCCGGCCCCGGGGGACCTCCCGGCCATCGCCAAGATGTACGCGGACGTCGACGCCGTCGCCCGCGAACTGGAGGAACTGCGCCACGCGCTCGCCGACCTCGGCTCCGAGGGCAGCGCCTGGCAGGGCGAGGCGGCCCGCAACTTCGCCGGCAAACTGGGCGAACTGCCCAAGTACCTCACCCAGGGCCACGAATCGATGGCCGCCTGCTCCCGGGCCCTCAAGGCCTGGCACACCCAGCTCACCGGACTGCTCTCCACCGGCCGGACCATGGAGGCCCAGGCCGTCGAACTGCGCTCCCGACTGGGCGACATGAACGTCCAGTGCGACACCGCGGGAAAGGCCCTCGACGCCTCCGCACAGTCCACCGACGCGGCCGCCCAGACGAAGGCCAAGGCCGACTTCGAGGCCAAACTCCAGGCCCAGCAGCAGCTCGTGCACCAGCTCGACGAGGTGATCGCCAACGGCCGCAAGCAGCTGTCCGACCACAAGAACAAGGCCGAGGCGGCCGCCAAGGCGATCATGGAGGCGTCCCGCCACCACCCGCCGGACCCGAGCTTCCTCAAGCGGATGCTGGACAAGGTGGAGCACGCCTGGCAGAAGTCGCTGGACTTCCTGGCCGAGCACGCCGACGACCTGTCCAAGATTTCGGCCGGACTGGCGATCGCGGCCCTGGTGATCCCCGGGGCCGGCCCGATCCTGGGCGCCGCGGCCATGCTGACCAGTGCGGCCGCGATGGCCGGGCACGGCATCGCCAAGTCCCGCGGACAGGACGTCTCCTGGCTGAAGATCGGAATGGACGGGCTCGGGGTGATCCCCGGTGTCGGCGCCATCAAGGGCTTCGCCACCGCCGGAAAGTCGATCACGAAAGTTCAGGGCGTGGGCGTCGTCAACAAGGTGGTCCGGGCCCCGATCAAGAACATCAGGACGTCGGTGGCCGCCGAGGGAGCCGGCGCTGCCGAGCGCACCTCGGCCGCCGGCGCAGGCCTGTTCGAGAAGACCGTGAACCCGATATCGACCAAGGCCATCGTCGGCGGGCTCAAGAAGGCAGGCGTCGAAGTGGATCCCCGCGCGGTCACCATCACGAACAAGGCGAACGGACTTGCCTACGGCTTCTACCAGGACGAGAAGAAGGAGAAGGCCCGGGAGTCCTACGTCGAGGCCCCGGGACCGCTTCCGAAGCCCGCGTACCGGCCGGCGTCCGCACCGTTCCTGAACGCCGTCGGCTGAGAGAGGAGCAGCTCATGGTCAAGGACCTCCATGTGACGCTGCCGGTTCCGGGCGGACAGCTCGCCGCCGTGCCCGAGGTGGCCGAGGCGGCGCGGCGGGCCGAAACGCTCTACGGGGTCACCCTGTTGAACGACGACGTGGCCCGCAACGTGGTGATCAAGCACCTGCGGAAGCGGGATCAGCAGGACTGGCACGACGAAGCCGCGGGTCTCCTCGTCCTCGGTGGCATCGTGGTCTCCTTGGTCACCGGCAACTGGGCAGCGGCGATCCTGGGGATTCCGGCCGGAATCGCGGTCTGGCTGCGGGGCGCGGGCCGCAGCTCCAGCAAGCAGACCGCCTCGGTGCACTTCACCGCGTACATCGGTCTGCTGAACCACGCCAGGCGCGCGGGGCTGACGGTCCGGATTCCCGCCGAGTGGGGAGCCGATGCCGATCGGGCCGTGTGGGAGGAAGGTACCCGGGCCGCTCCGCAGCCACCGGCCGCCCCGACCCCACACCCCACCGGTCCGGTCCCGTACGGCTCCCCGCCTCCCCCACCCGCTGTCGCTGCACAGCCCGGCTCGTGGTGGCCGGCCGGCGCCGTGATCGACCCCAAGTTCCCGGTGCTGCCTCCGGCCGCGCTCGAACAGCACTGGGCACTGGCCGGCCGGGCCCGTGAACTCGGTGCTCCGTACGGTGTCGACTTCCTGGACGAACAGGCGGTCCGGGGGCTGCTCACCGCGCAGAAGCGCACCGTCCGCCGGAGATCGACGTGGAGCAAAATCTTCGCCCTGGTCCTCGTCGTGGCCGTAATGGTCGGTGTTCTCGGCTCGGACTTCACCTACTCCGAGCAGCGTCGGCAGTCCATCCTCGTCATCGGCGGCCTGGTGGCCACCTGTGCGCTCGCCGCCCTCCCCGCTCTGAAGACGCACTGGACCTGGCACCGCTCCGGCCTGCGCGACCGGGCCGCCGCCTACCTCGACCTGCTGATCGAGGCCCGCGCGTACGGCGTCCCGGTCCCCGTCCCGCCGTCCTGGCTGGACGTCCGCAACCGGATCCGCAAGCCCTCATGACCTCCGTGGAGGGCCCGATGTCCGACATTCCGACAGTCACCGAGGACACCCGGCTCCAGATCCGCTTCGTCGTCCCGCCCGCCTTCCACGAGGTCCCGGTGCTGGGCACCGACGACCAGGTGGCCGAGGAGCTCTGGGAGCTGGTCTGCGAGGTGCTCGCCTCCCATCCCGAGGAGATGCGGGTGCGCTGGGCCGTGGCGCTGGCCGAGCTGATCCCGCCGATGGCCGAGGCCGGGGTGATCCACGCCGGGATGTGCCTGGTGGACGTGGACGGGCGCCCCAGCACGGCGTCGATCACGGCCTCGGTGTGCCCCCTGGCCGGGACCGACTACCCGGGCGCGGTGGACTTCCTGCTCACCCGCCTGGCCCTGTCCCGCCCGGAGGCGGAGGTGACGGCGATCGAGCTGCCGGCCGGACGGGCGGTGGCGGTGATCGACGCCGTGGCGACCCCGGTCGACGACGGATCGACCCCGCTGGACGGCCTGGCGGTCCCGCTCGCCGACGGGGTGCTGACCACCTCGGTGATCCAGGTGCACCTGCCGCTGCCGAACGAGTCCCAGCTGCTCTCGCTGGAGTTGAGCACCCCGTGCCCCGAGGACTGGGTGCTCTACTCGGAGCTGTTCGCCGATGTCGCCCGCAGCATCCACCTGGAGTTCGCCGACCTCCCGACCGTCTCCGAGCCGCTGTACGACACGGTGGACGAGGAGGTGGCGCAGCGGGTGAGGGCCGCGTTCGGGTGAGCCGGGTGCGGGTGATCAGGTGAGGGTAGCCTTGCCGGGGTGAGCACCTGTGCGACCGTGTCGCGTGAACTTTCGGAGCCGCTGGCAGCGACGGCGGCGGTGGCGACCACCTGGCTGCTGGTGGAGCAGAACGGGCCGTGGGGCGCGAAGGCGCTGGGTGAGAGCCACCTGGACGCGGCGGTCGGGCGGGCGCTGGAGGCGGCCGCGGCGGGAACGGGCGTGCGGGTGGCCCTGATCCGACGGCCCGGTCGGCACGCCGACTGCCTGCCGACCGCACGCCACGAGGTGCTCGTGGCGCACACGGTGCCCGGCCGCGGCTGGGTGCGCCGGGCGGGGGTGGCGGATCCGGCGGAGCTGCTGGAGCTGGACTTCGCGGCGCTGGGCGCCGGTGACCACACCGGCTTCGGAACGGAGCACGTCGGCGGCCCGGTGGCCCTGGTGTGCACCAACGGGCGGCGCGACCGCTGCTGCGCCCTGCTGGGCCGGCCGCTCGCGGCGGAGCTGGCGGCGGCCGGGCACAGCGAGGTGTGGGAGGTGACCCACCTGGGCGGGCACCGCTTCTCCCCCACGATGCTGGTGCTGCCGTACGGCTACGCGTACGGGCGGCTGACGCCGGAGACGGCCAAGGAGGTGCTGGCGGCGACGGCGGCCGGGCACGTGGTGCCGGAGTGGTCGCGGGGCTGCTCGGGTTGGGAGCGTCCGGGCCAGGCGGCCGAGCACGCGGTGCGGCTGGCCACCGGCGAGACCGGGGTGGACGTGCTGACGCTCACCCAGCGGCCGGACGGCGGGGGCCGCTGGCTGGTGACGGTGCTGCACCGGGACGGGCGGTCCTGGGAGGTGGACGTGATCGAGGCGGCCAGCGAGCCGGCCCGCCCGGAGAGCTGCGGCAAGGCGGCGGGGACGCCCTCGCGGATGGACGTGCTGTCCGTACGGGGGGTCTGATACGCGGCGGCCCCGCGCCCGTGGGGGTGAGCGCGGGACCACTGCGGCGGAGCGTCAGCCGGCCGCCTTGGCGACGAACTCCGTGGTGTACGTCTTCGCCAGGTCGATCGTCCCCTCCTTGCCCTTGACGTCCGGGTGGAACGCGGCGAGCACCGAGAGCACCGTCTTCGGCCCGTCGGCCGGCATCACGCCGTCCGTGGTGAACATCGGCAGCGTCGCCTTGATCGCCGCCGCGTACTGCTCGGCGCCGCCCTGCGCGTAGTCGGCGGGCATCTTCGCGGCGATCTCCTCGGGGGTGTGGCCGGACATCCACTTGAGGGTCTTCACGAAGGCGTTGGCGAGCTTCTGGGTGGTGTCCTTGTTCTTCTCCACCCAGTCGGTGTTCATGTACAGCGACGAGGACGGGTACAGCCCGCCGAGGGCCTCGCGCGAGCCCTCGGGGGTGCGCATGTCGTACAGGACCTTGCCGAGGCCCTTGTCCAGGATGTTCGCGACGGTCGGGTCGGTGGTCATCCCGGCGTCGATGCTGCCCTGCTGGAGCGCGGCGATGAAGGTCTGGCCGGCGCCGACCGCGATCGGGCTGAACTCGCTGACGGCGGTGCCGTTCTTGACCGCGAGGTACTTGGTGAGGAAGTCGGTCGAGGAGCCGATGCTGGTGACGCCGAGCTTCTTCCCCTTGAAGTCGGCGCCGGACCTGATGGCGTCGGCCTGCTTGGTGGAGACCACCTCGACCTCGCCGGGCGCCTGGGCGAACTGCACGACGGACTCGACCTTCTTGCCCTTGGCCTGGAGGTCGATGGTGTGGTCGTAGAAGCCGACGGCGCCCTGGACGTCCCCGGCGAGCAGCGCGGTGGTGGCGTTGACGCCGGCCGGCTCGGTCATCAGCTCGACGTTGACGCCGGCGTCGGCGAAGTAGCCGAGCCGCTGGGTGAGCATCGCGGGCAGGTAGATGACCTTGTCCAGGCCACCGACCATGATCTTGACCTTGGGTCCGTCGACCTGCTGCCCGGCGGGCGCGGCGACGGCGCCGTGGCCGGCGGTGGCGGCGTCGTTGGCACAGGCGGAGAGCGGGAGGAGCAGGGCGGCGGCGAGGGCGGCGGCGGCTGGTCTGCGCATGGGTGGGGGTGCCTCTCTCTTCTGACGACGGGGGGAGTTCAGCGGCCGTCGCCCGCGTCGGCGGGCTTCCAGCGGAACAGCTTCTTCTCGGCGAAGGTCAGCAGTCCCTCGGTGAGCAGTGCGACGACGGCGAGGATGGTCATGGCCGCGTAGACGCCGGCCGCGTTGAAGGTGCCCTGGGCGGCCGCGACGAGCAGGCCGAGGCCCTTGGTGGCGCCGATGTACTCACCGACGATGGCGCCGATCAGCGCGAAGCCGAAGCTGACGTGCAGGCTGGTGAAGATCCAGGTGGTGGCGGCGGGGATGACCACCTGGAGGGTGACCCTGCGGTTGTCGGCGCCCAGGATGCGGGCGTTGGCGACGAGGTTGCGGTCCACCTCGCGGGCGCCCTGGAAGGCGTTGAAGAACACCGGGAAGAACACCAGCACCACCGCGGAGGCGACCTTGGACGCCGGGCCCAGGCCGAACCAGATCAGGAAGATCGGCGCGAGCACGATCCGCGGGATGGCGTTGAGCACCTTGATGTACGGCCCGAGGACATCGGCCAGGAAGCGGACCCGGCCAAGCGCGATGCCCAGCAGCACACCGCCGATGACGCCGATCACCCAGCCGGTGAGGGCCTCGTAGAGGGTGTAGCCGATCTGCTCGCCGAGCGAGCCCTGCGCGGTGCCGTGGGTGGTCCACTGCCAGATCTGGTCCCAGATCCTCGACGGCTGGGAGAAATTGAACGGGTCGATGACGTCCGTCCGGGCGCAGACCTCCCACAGTCCGAGGAAGGCGACCAGCACCGCGACCCGGGCGCCGAAGACACCCAGCCTCCGGTTGCGGGCGGCCCGTTCACGGGCCTCGGTCCTCGTCGTGACGGCCGGGGGCTTCCCGGCCCCGGGCACGGACTCCGCCCCGGATTCGGACGCGGACTCGGATGCGGTCTCAAGCGGCACGACCCGCTCCTCTCTCCCGGGTGATGCGCACCTCTTCGCCGAGCGAGGCCCAGATCTCGCGGTACAACTCGACGAACCTCGGTTCCAGCCGGACGGCCTCCACGCTGCGCGGGCGCGGCAGGTCGACGGTGAAGATCTCCTTGACGGTGGCCGGTCCGGCCGTCATGACGACGACCCGGTCGGCGAGCGCGATGGCCTCGTCCAGGTCGTGGGTGACGAAGACGACCGACGCCGCGTCCCTGGCGGAACCGGTCCCCGCCCACAGCTCCAGCAGCTGGTCCGACATCAGCGCCCGGGTCTGCACGTCCAGCGCCGAGAACGGCTCGTCCATCAGCAGGATCGCCGGGTCGTTGACGAAGGTCTGGGCGAGCGCGACGCGTTTGCGCATGCCGCCGGACAGCTGGTGCGGGTAGCGGTCCTCGAAGGCGGCCAGGCCGACCCGGCCGAGCCAGTCCCGGGCCCGTTCCCGGGCCTCGGCGGCGGGCACGCCGCGGAAGCGCGGGCCGGCCATCACGTTGGACAGGACGGTGCGCCAGGGGAAGACGGCGTCCTGCTGGAAGACGAACCCGACCTTGGGGTCGATCCCGCGCACGGGCTCGCCGTACACCCGGACCTCGCCCTCAGTGGGCTCCTCCAAACCGCTGACCAGCGTCAGCGTGGTGGACTTGCCGCAGCCGGTGGGGCCGACGACGGCGACGAACTCGCCTTGGGCGACGGTCAGATCGAGATCGCGGACGGCGGTGTGCAGCGCCCCGGAGGGGGTGCGGAACCGTTTGGTCGCGCCGGTCAGCTCGATCGCCGGGGTCTTGCTCATGTCGATCCTCCCGGGTCTGTTGCCTGCCCCGGAAAGGTAGGAGCGGGCCCGGCCCCGGCGGGAGCCTTCTTCGCGTAGTGCGACTTCTCCGCATAGAGGGGTGTTCTGCTCGTTTTGCTTCCGCTACAACTGCGGGGACGCGGCTGACAGAAACACCCCGGAAACATAGGGTGTCCCGACCCCACCCATCGGCGCCCCGACCGCCCCCCGAGGACGCCCGATCCCCCGCAGCCGCCGAGAGGAGGTCCGGATGAAGCTCCCCCGCGGACCCCGCCGGGTCTTCGCCCAGCTGCTGCTGAGCCAGACCGTCGTCACCGTCGGTGTCACCGCCGTGACCGCCGGGCTGTTCCTGGCCCCGGTCAGCAGCGAGCTGGACCACGACGCGATGCAGCGGGCGCTGTCGATCGCCCAGGCCACCGCCACCGACGAGAACATCGCCCGGGCCGCCGCCGGCCGCGACGTGGTGGCCGCCCAGCGCAACGCCGAGCAGATCCGGCTGGCCACCGGCGCCAGTTTCGTGGTGGTCACCGACCTGGACGGCATCCGGCTGTCGCACACCGACCCGGGCCGGATCGGCCAGCGGGTCAGCACCGATCCGGAGCCGGCCCTCAGCGGCCGCAGCGTCACCGCCATCCAGCAGGGCACCCTGGGCCGCACCGCCCGCGGCAAGGTGCCGCTGCGGATGGCGGACGGCCGGATCGTCGGCGAGGTCTCGGTCGGCATCAGCGACGACTCGATCCGCCGCCGGCTGCTGACGATGCTCACCGGCATCCTGCTGTGCGCGGGCGCCGGCCTGGCCGCCGGCACGCTCGCCACCCTCCTCCTGGCCCGCCGGCTCAAGCGCCGCACCCACAACATCGCGCTGGCCGACATCTCGGCGCTGCTGGTGGAACGGGAGGCGATGCTGCACGGAATCCGCGAGGGCATGGTGGCGCTGGACGAACGCGGCCGGATCCGGCTGGCCAACGACGAGGCCCTGCGGCTGCTCGGCCTGCCCGAGGACTGCACCGGCCGGCCGATCGGCGCGGTGCTGCCACCGGGCCGGCTGGCGGACGTGCTCTCCGGGCGGATCGCCGGCGCCGACCTGCCGGCCGTCCGGGACGACCGGGTGCTCGTGGTGAACCGCACGACCACCCCCGAGGGCGGCGCGGTGGTCACCCTGCGGGACCGCACCGAGCTGGAGTCGCTGGTCCGCGAGCTGGACACCACCCGCAGCCTGACCGAGGCGCTGCGGGCCCAGGACCACGAGCACGCCAACCGGATGCACACCCTGCTGGGCCTGCTGGAACTGGGCCGCCACGAGCAGGCGGTGGCGTTCATCTCGGAGCAGTCCGGCTCGCACGCCGTGGTCGCCGCGCGGATCGCCGAGCAGGTGCAGGACCCGCACGTGGCGGCACTGCTGGCGGGCAAGACCTCGGTGGCGGGCGAGCGCGGGGTGCTGCTGGCGCTGGCCGCGGCGGCGCACCTGCCGGACGCGGTGGTGGACGCCCGGGCACTGGTGACGGTGCTCGGCAACCTGATCGACAACGCGGTGGACGCCCTGGCCGCGGGCGGCGGGGGCCGGGTGGAGGTCAGCCTGGCGGCGGCCGGAGCGACCCTGCTGCTGCAGGTCGCGGACAGCGGCCCGGGCGTGCCGGAGGAGCTGCGCGAGCAGGTCTTCGAAGAGGGGTGGACCAGCAAGGACGCGCCCGCGCACCGTCCGCGCGGGCTGGGGCTGGCGATGGTGCGGCGGCTGGTCGAGCGGACCGGCGGCCGGATCGTGCTCGACACCGGGCCGCTCGGCGGCGCCCGGTTCACCGTCGAGCTGCCCGAGGCCCTGCTCACCAGTCGGCTCGTGGAGGCGTGATGATCGACGTACTCGTGGTGGACGACGACTTCCGGGTCGCGGACGTGCACGCCGCCTACGTGGCCAAGGTCCCGGGCTTCCGGGTGACCGGCACCGCGCACTCGGCCGGGGAGGCGCTGGCCGCCCTGGAGCGCCGCCCGGTGGACCTGCTGCTGCTCGACCACCACCTGCCCGACGAGACCGGCCTGGCCCTGGTGCGCCGGCTGCGGGAACGCCAGGTCGCCTGCGACGTGATGATGGTGACGGCCGCCCGGGACGTGTCGACGGTGCACGCCGCGATGCAGCACGGCGCACTCCAGTACCTGGTCAAGCCGTTCACCTTCGCCGGGCTGCGGGAGAAGCTGGTGGCGTACGCGCAGCTGCGCCACGCGCTCGCCGCGCCGGCCCGGGAGGCCGGCCAGGACGAGGTGGACCGGCTGTTCGCGACCCTGCGCAGCGCCGCCGCCCCGGCCGGAACGCTCCCCAAGGGCCACTCGGCGCCCACCACGGACCTGGTGATGGGGGTGTTGCGCCGGGCCGGCCGGCCGTTGTCCGCCCAGGAGGTCGCCGACGCCACCGGGCTGAGCCGCTCCACCGCACAGCGCTACCTCAAGCAGCTGGAGCGGGACAGCCGGCTGCGGCTGACCCTGCGGTACGGCGACACCGGCCGGCCGGAGCACCGCTACGGGCTGGCGGCCCGCGCCTAGGGCATGGGCGCCGGACAGGGTCCGGGCCTGGTCCCGGGCGTGCTCCCGGGCCTGGGGCCGGACAGGGGCCGGGCGTGCTCCCGGGCCCGGGGCCGGACAGGGGCCGGGCGTGGTCCCGGGCCCGGGGCCGGACAGGGGGGAACCCCGGCGGCCCCAGGCCCGCCGGGGTTCCCCGGGCGCGACGGCTCAGGCCGCGCCCGCACCGGTGAGGGCACGTACCTCCAGCTCGGCGAACCGGTCCGGATCGGCGGGCTCGGACGAGGTGACCGTCCCGACCCAGCCGGCCAGGAAGCCCAGCGGGATGGAGACGATGCCCGGGTTCTCCAGCGGGAACCAGTGGAAGTCGAGGCCCGGGAAGAGCGCCTCGGGGGAGCCGGACACCACCGGCGAGAAGAACACCAGCACGATCGCCGGGACCAGCCCGCCGTACACCGCCCAGACCGCGCCACGAGCGGTGAACCGCGACCAGAACAGGCTGTACAGCAGCACCGGCAGGTTGGAGGACGCGGCGACGGCGAAGGCCAGGCCCACCAGGAAGGCGACGTTCAGCTGCTGGGCGAAGAGGCTGATCACGATCGCCGTCGCACCGATCCCGGCGGCGGCGAACCGGGCGACCACCACCTCCTGCTGCTCACTGAGCTCGGAGACCGGTTCCTCCGCCGCCCGGGAGGCCGGGACGCTCTCGCCCCGGCGGCGCCGCCCGCGGCCGTTCTTCGACTGCTCGCGGCTCTTCAGCTGTTCGCGGCTCGGCCGGGCGCGCCAGGCGCCGGCCCAGATGTCGTGGGCGAAGGCCGCCGAGGAGGCCAGGGTCAGCCCGGCGACCACCGCGAGGATGGTGGCGAAGGCGATCGCCGAGATCAGGGCGAACAGCACCACCCCGCCGGTACTGCCGTTGCCGCCGCCGAGCACCAGGGCGAGCAGCGGAACGGCGGTGTTCCCGGCCGAGTTGGCGTGCCGCACCTCGGCCGAGCCGATCAGCGCGGTGGCGCCGAGGCCGAGCACGATGGCCATCAGGTAGAAGCTGCCGACCAGGCCGATCGCCCACATCGTGGAGCGGCGGGCGGCCCGCGCGGTGGGCACGGTGTAGAAGCGGGACAGGATGTGCGGCAGGCCCGCGGTGCCGAGCACCAGGCCGAGGCCGAGGCTGACGAAGTCCAGCCGGCTGGTGATGCTGCCGCCGTACTTGAGCCCGGGCTCCAGGTAGCGCTGCCCGGCGCCGCTGTGCTGGGCGGCCTCGCGCATCAGCTCGCCGAGGTCCCCGTGGAAGCGGACCACCAGCAGCACCGTGAGCAGCACCGAACCGCCGGTCAGCAGGAAGGCCTTGATGATCTGGATCCAGGTGGTGGCCCGCATCCCGCCGATGGTGACGTAGACGATCATCAGGGCGCCGACCGCGATGATGGTCCAGGTGCGGGCGTGCGGGCTGCCGGTGCCGAGCAGGAGGGCGACCAGCGAACCGGCGCCGACCATCTGGGCCACCAGGTAGAGCAGGGTGACCACGACGCTGGCACCGCCGGCCGCGGCGCGCACCTTGCGACGGCGCAGCCGCAGCGCGAGGACGTCGGCGAGGGTGTACCGGCCCGCGTTGCGGACGAGTTCGGCGACCAGCATCAGCACGACCAGCCAGGCGACCAGGAAGCCGATGCTGTAGAGCACGCCGTCGTAGCCGTACAGCGCGATCAGCCCGGCGACGCCCAGGAAGGACGCGGCGGAGAGGTAGTCCCCGGAGAGCGCGAAGCCGTTCTGCAGCGGGGTGAAGTCGCGGCCGCCGGCGAAGAAGTCCTCGGCGGCGTTGCCCTGGCGGCCGACCCAGAGGGTGACCCCCAGGGTGACCAGGACGACGACGGCGAACAGCGCGATGGCGAGCGAGTGGTGGTCGCCGGTGGGGGCGACCGGCGGCGGGGTGGCGGTCGACACCACGGTCCGGACGGCGGTCTGCACCGCGGCCTTGGCCGCATCGGTGGGCACGGTGGCCAGCAGGGGCGTCATCGCAGCTGGTCCTGGGTGTCCCAGCGCAGGCCCAGGGCGGCGCGGTCGCGCTTGGTCCGGGAGTTGCGGGCGTAGAGCCAGGTGAGCAGGAAGGTCGAGGCGAACTGCAGCAGCCCCAGCAGCCAGGCCACGTTGAGCGGGCCTGCCACCGTCCGGCGCATCAGGTCGGGGGCACCCGCCTGGGCGGCGACGTACAGCAGGTACCAGGCGAGGAAGGCACCGGTGATCGGGAAGACGAAGGTCCGGTAGCTGCGGCGGATCTGCAGGAACGTCTCGCTGGCCTGAACCGTCCGGTAGACCTCGGTGCGGTCGGCGACCGGTTCCTCGTCGAGTGGTGCGTGCGGTGCGGCCGGGGCCGCCGGATCGGCTGGGATGCTCTGGGCGAACGGCTCGACGGCGGCCCCGTGGACCGGTGCGCCGACGGCCACTGACCCGACGGCGGCCTCTGCCGACCGGGCCGTAGGAACGTGGTCCGTGGGGGCGGGGCCCGACTGCGCCGGTACCGCCGTCCGGCGGTGCGCAGCCGATGGCTCGGCGGACTCAACGGGGTTACCGGCGGCCGCAGCGGCCCACCAGTCGAATTGCTGTCCCGGGCCGGGACTGCTCGTCTGCTGCTGTGGCACTGCTGCTCCTGGACGGCCGGATGTTCTGACCCGAACCATGATGGCGGCCCTAGGAGAGCGCCCCTGACCATCGCAGATACGTTCACTCGATGAGGTGATCGATCATCCGACAGACACTCATCGGACTACTGCTGCGTCCCAGTGATTCCGTGTCGGAACGCGTACGCGACCGCCTGAGCCCGGTCCCGCACCGCGGTCTTGGCGAACAGATTGTTGATGTGGGTCTTCACGGTCGCCTGGCTGACGAACAGCCGCTGGGCGATCTCGGCGTTGGACAGCCCCTCGGCGATCAGCGCCAGCACTTCGGCCTCCCGGACGGTCAGCCCGTCGGGCAGCTCCCCCGACCGGCTTCCGGGCCTCCCGGCAGCCGGCCCGGGGTCGCCGGGCTGCCCCGAAAGCCTTTCCAGCAGCCGGAGTTGGATCTGCGGGGAGAGCCCGGCGGCACCCGAGCGGACGTCCGCGACGGCCCGGGCGATCTCCTCGGCGCCGGCGTCCTTGGTGAGGTAGCCGCGCGCCCCGGCCCGGAGCGCCGGGAACAGCGAGTCGTCGTCGGCGTAGGTGGTGAGCACCACGACCTCGGTCTCCGGGTGCGCCGCGCGGATCCGCCTCGTCGCCTCGACCCCGTCGCAGCGCGGCATCCGCAGATCCATCAGCACCACGTCCGGGTGATGACGCTCCACCAGGGCGACGGCCTCCTCCCCGTCCCCGGCCGCACCGACCACCTCGATACCGGGCAACAGCCCCAGCAGCATCACGATGCCCTCGCGCACCACGGTCTGGTCGTCCGCGACCACCACCCTGATCGCCCCCGCACCACTCATGTGCTCACTCATGCCGGCACCCGCAGCAGCACGCGCCACCCTCCGTCCTGCGGGCCCGCCAGCAGCGTGCCCCCGAGC
This sequence comes from Kitasatospora sp. NPDC058048, assembly GCF_042885555.1. Lineage (NCBI taxonomy): Bacteria > Bacillati > Actinomycetota > Actinomycetes > Kitasatosporales > Streptomycetaceae > Kitasatospora > Kitasatospora sp. NPDC058048. The sequence goes on from NZ_JBHVRT010000060.1 coordinate 43,882, forward strand.
AGTTCCGCGCGTTCGCGCATTCCCAGCAGACCGTACCCGCTGCCGCTGGCGGCCAGCTCCTCCGACGGGGCCTCACCCGCGGATTGGCCGCGCGACGGCCGGGTGTTGCACACCTCCAGCTCCACCGCGCCGTCCAGGTAGCGCAGTTCGACGGAGCTGCGGGCCCCGGACGCGTGCTTGCGGACGTTGGTCATCGCCTCCTGCGCGGTGCGCCGCACCGCGAGGGCGACCTCGGCGGCGAGCGGGCGGGGCGTGCCGGTGACGCTGAGGGCGGCCCGCTCCCGACCGGTCAGCTCGACCAGGAACTCCCCGACCGGGGTGAGCTCCCCGCGCAGCGCGGACAGTGCCTGGCGGGTCTCGGCCAGCCCGTCCTGCGCCATCCGCCGGGCGGCGACGACCCGTTCGCGGATCTGCTCGCGGTCCGTCCCGGCGTCCAGCATCAGCCGGGCCGCCTCCAGGTGGACGAGCTGCGCGGAGAGGCTGTGGGCGAGCACGTCGTGGATCTCCCGCGCGATCCTGGCCCGTTCGGCGAGCGCCGCGCTCTCCGCCTGGGCGGCCCGGGCGGCCCGCTCCTGGGCGAGCAGCCGACGGGCGGTGCCGCGCGCCTCGATGTCCAGCCGCAGCAGGCAGCCGACCAGGACGGAGCCCCCGACGGTGGCGGCGTTGCCGAGCCAGCCCGCCGGGGAGACCGCCGTGTACGAACCCAGCGCGGCCGCCGCGACGACCAGCGCGGGCGCGGGCGGCAGCCGGATCAGAGCCGTCACGGCCAACCCGATCCACAGGAAGTCGGCCAGCGTGTGGGCCAGCCCCTGGTCGGCGAGCCAGCCGCCGCCGACCAGGACGGCGGCCAGCAGGTACGAGACCGCCGGGCGCTGCTCCCGGGTGACCCGCAGGTACGCCGTGCAGAGGGCGACGGCCGCGGCCAGCCCGGCCGCCGCGGCCGCCACCGCCCAGCCGGTGTACCTGCCGCCGGAGAAGGTCCCCCAGCCGACGGCGACCAGCAGGACGCTCCGGCCGAACACGGACAGGACCCGCCGCGGCCGGCTCTCGTCCTCGTGGCCGATCCCTTCCCGGGACGGCCAGCGGGTCCAGTACCACCCGGCCACGGGGCCTCCTCGATGCTCACGGCGGCGGGTCAGTGCAGTGCGGCGGCGGGCCGCGAGGGCTCCAGCGACCGGGCCCTCCAGTTCACCACGAGGGAGCGGACCAGCAGCAGGAGCGCCATGCCCAGCATCAGCGAACTGCCCGCCTGGTGGACGTGCAGGGCCGCACCGACCGCGTACAGGCCGATCCGGACGGCGATCATCCCGCACCAGGCGGCCACGGTGGCCCTGGTGCCCTTGACCAGGACGCTGCCGTCGGAGGCCCGCCAGACCCGGACGGTCCAGCCCCAAATCGTGCCCATCGCGAGCACGGCGACCAGTCCGGCGGCCAGCAGCCCGGCGGAGAGCGCGGTGTGCTGGTGGTCGACGAGTTGCGGGTCGCGCAGCGCGAGCGCGCCCAGGATCAGCGGCAGCAGCCAGAAACGGCGCTCGGTGTCCAGGCGCTGGACGCGCATCTGGCGCTGGACCACCAGGACCACCACCGCAAGAACCACGAGGATGTTGGCGATGGAACTCATCGAATTCTCCGTCCCGGGGAGAGGCTTGTTGCTGACCTCTCCGACGCTACGGATCCGGCGCTTCCCGCTGATCGGAGCCGGGGTGGACCACGGGTGGAACCGGCAGCGCGAGGGCCCTCCACCCACGGGTGGAGGG
>NZ_JBHVRT010000061.1:0-45466 GCF_042885555.1 Kitasatospora sp. NPDC058048
GAAGATGAAGCCGATGTGGTCGCGGCGCAGCTGGGTGAGCTGCTTGTCCTTGAGGCCGACGAGCTCGGTGTCGCCGATGGTGGAGGAGCCGGAGGTGACGGTGTCCAGGCCGGCCATGCAGTGCATGAGGGTGGACTTGCCGGAGCCGGACGGGCCCATGATGGCGGTGAACTCGCCCTGGGGGAACGTGACGCTGACGTTGTCGAGGGCGACGACGCGGGTCTCCCCCTCCCCGTAGACCTTGTTCAGGCTGGTGGCTCGGGCGGCCGCCCGCCCGGTGTGGACGGCGGTTGCGGGGAACGTCACGTGGACTCCTGGGACGGATTAACGGAATGTTTAACTCCGTAACATCATCCCAAGCTGTTCGAACGCGATGTGTATGCCGCGCGGACGGTCGGCCCCCGCCCACCCGGCGGGGTGGCGGGGGCGATCTCCTCCTCAGGTATGACGCCGCTCCCTGAGGGATCTGGTTCCGGCGGGCTACTCGACCGCCACGCCGAAGGCCGCCGCCAGCCCGGCCAGACCGTTCGTCACCGCCCGCCCGGACGGGCTGAACTCCCAGCCGCCGGCGCCCCGGCGGAACGCCCCGAGCAGCATCGCGGTGTCCGGCACCCCGCCGGTCGGTCCCGCCCAGGCGTCCGGACCGCCCGCGCCCGGCCCGTACGCGGCGGCGAGGGCCAGCCCGTGCACGTAGCCGAGCGGCAGCGCCGGGTGCTCCTCCTCCTCGGTGGACACGGCGACCACCACCTCGTCGACGGCGGCCGGCAGCCGGTGCAGGTCCAGCGCCAGCCGGGCCGCCCGGGTCGGCTCGCCCGGCACCGAGCGGGTCGGATGCAGCCGGACGGAACCGTCCGGATCCTGCGGGCTGTTGAAGAACACGAAGTGCTCGTCGCTCAGCACCCGGCCGCCCGCGCACAGGAAGGCGGTGACGTCCAGCTCCACCGCGTCCCCGCCGGCCGTCCGGCTCTGCCAGCTCACCGTGAGGGCGGTCTCGCCCGCCCCCTCGGGACCGCCGTTCGCGGTGGTGGTGGTGGCGGCAGCGGCGGCCCCGGCCTCCCCGGACCCGCCGCCGAGCCGGCCGCGCAGACCCTGCTCGGCGAGCAGGACGACCAGCTCCGGACCGCTCACCAGCGTCAGCGGCTTGCCCTCGATGTAGCTGTACGAGCCGCGGCCGAAGCCCGCGGTGGTGACCAGGATGCCCTTGTTCGCGCCGTGGTGGCGGACGGTGGACTCCAGGTCGCGCACCGCCGTCGGCGGGACGGTCTTCTTGTAGCGCTTCGCCTGGATCACGATCTTGCCGCCGGTCACCGGGTCCAGGTCCTCCGCCACCACGTCCACCCCGACGTCGCCGCTGCGGGCCGTGGTCATCACCCGGAAACCGCGCAGCCGGAACAGCTCGGCGATCAGGTCCTCGAACTCCAGCGGGTCCATCTCGAACAGGTCCGGCTCGTCCTCGCCGCCGTGCCCGGCCAGGCTCCCGCCGACGCTCTCCGGCCGCCGGTCCGGGCGCACCTCGTCCAGCCGCTCCGGGCGCGCCGACAACCGGCCGCCCAGGCCCTGGAAGCATTCCAGCGGATCGACCCGGTCCAGTGCCAGGCCGGCGAAGCCGGCCCGGGTCGCGGTCAGGGTGGACAGGAAGCGCTCGGCCTCCCGGCCGGTCGCCGGGTCGATGCCGAGGACAAAGCCGTTCAGCACCACCGAGTCCAGCAGCCCGTCCCGGTCCGCCCGGAACAGCTCCGCCGCCACCCGCAGCGCCGACTGCGCCAGCACCTGCCGGTACAGCGCCTTGCGCTCCGTCGCCGGGCGGGCCACCTCGGCCTCGCGGTCGTCCGACTTCACGTACCGCACCCGCGCGGCGGCCGGCACCACGTCCGGCCCGGGCAGCTCCCAGTCCACGACCAACTGGCGGCTCCCGGCGTCGAACGCCGCCGCCAGCCGGTGCGGGAAGCCCTCCGGCCAGGCCGCCGAGGCGTACAGGCCCGCGGTGAAGTACTCCTGCACCGCCTCCGGCTCACCCGCCCGCAGCCGGCGCAGCAGCTCCTCGGTCCGCGCGGCCAGCTCCTCCTGCTGCCGGCGGGACTGCTCGGCCCAGGCCCGGTACTCCTGGTGGTACCCGGCCAGCCGCTGCTGCCGGTCCGCCTCCCGGGCCTGGGCGGCGTACCAGTCCTGCTCGAACCGGGCCCGGGCCTGGGCCAGGTACTGCTCGTACTGCTGCCGCACCCCCGGGTTGCGGGCCTGGACCGGGTCCGGCGGCGGCACGAAGTACCGGGCCGAGGACTGGTCCGGCATCGGCACCGGCTCGCCCAGCGGACCCGGATCGAACGGCGGCACCGCCGGCGGCGCCAGCAGGGCCTGCGGGCCGAAGGCCGGCGCGGCCAGCCCGGCGGCCAGCAGCCCCCTCAACTCCTCGACCCGGGCGTCCAGTTCGGCCGTCCGCCTGGCCACCTCCGCCTCCCGCGACTGCTGGTGGGCGCGCAGCGCCTCGCGCTCGTCGCGGGCCGCCGCCTTCTGCGTCTCGCGCTGCTCCCGCTCCCGGCGGCGCAGTTCCGCCGCCTCGGCGCGCCACCGGGCCTCCTCCCGGCGCTGCTGCTGTCGCTGCGCCTCCGCCCAGATCGCCAGCACCCCGCTGCTCCGCCGCCCCGACACCGTCCGTCCACCCCATTCGCCTCGCGCCGACCGGCCGCCGCGGCACCGCCTCCCGGCTGCGCCGCCGACCGCGCCCGCAAGAATAGAACGTGAACACCCCGCCGGGCCAAGCGCCGGTGACCTGCGGGGCTTTCGGGCGGGGCGACGGCGCCGGAGGGCGTGGCGGCCGAGGTGGCGGAAAGCCGACGTGGGCCCGCCCGGCGGTGTGTCGCCGGACAGGCCCACGGTCTCCCGCGCCGTGCTGCCGCAGGGTCAGGAGGAGACGGCGTCGGCCTTCTGGATCGTCGCGCCGAGGTCGCACCAGGTGGTCGAGGTGCCGCCGGACTCGGCGCGGTTGCCGTAGTGGGTGTAGTTGCCGTAGCCCGGCTTGTAACAGACGATCCGGCCGGTGAAGGCCGAGCCGACGCAGCGGATCGAGGCGCCCGCGTGGCCGCCGCTGCCGGTGAAGTAGGACGGTGCGTTGCAGCTCAACGCGGTCGTGGTGGCCGAGGCCGGGCCGGCGGCCAGGAGCAGGCCCGAGGCGGCGAGGGCGAGAGCGCCGGTGGTGGCGGCGGCACGCTGGAGAATGCGCATGGCTGTTCCCTTCCCGAGGGGGTCGTTCGTGGGGGATTCACTGCCGAGGACGCTAGCCGTGTGTTTTGACGGGGTCACGTCGACTGGAGGGTCCGTCGAGCGGGGTTCGAGCGGAGGTCCGGCCGCCGCCCGCCCACCAGGGCCCGGAGACTCCGCGGGAGCGACGGGCCTGTCGGCGGCACCGGGTAGTCTCGACGGCTACCGACGGCAAGGAGAGACGTGACGATCCCCCCGCAGCACCCGGAGCCCCAGGGTCGCCCCGCCGGCTGGATCTCCACCGGCCTGAGCTGGCAGGACGGCCGCGCCCTGCTCGGGGCCGCGTGCGGCGCCCGGGTGCACGAGCGCGCGGTGGCGCCGGGGGCGGAGGTCGGCTGGCTGCTGGGCGGCCCGCGCCGCTGCGTCGGGGCCTGGCTGGCGGGGGCGACGGAGCGCACGCCCTGCCCGCACCACGCGGTGATCGATCCGGCCGGCGGCGCGACCCAGTGCCCGGCGTGCCAGAGCGTGGACCGCGGCCTCGCCCTCGCCCGGGACCAGATCCTCGACGACGGCCGCACCTACCTGCTCTACCTCGCCTGGTTCGGCGAGGGCCTGCTCAAGGTCGGCCTCACCGCCGAGCAGCGCGGCGACAGCCGACTGCTCGAACAGGGCGCGCTGGCCTACGCGTTCACCGCCCGCGGCGCCCTGCCGGCGGTCCGGCGCGCCGAACTCACCGTCGCCGCCTCGGGCCTGGCCCGCGAGCGGTACAAGTCCCGGCTCAAGACCGAGCACTGGTGGTCGCACGGAGACGCCCCGTACCGCCGCACGGTGCTCGGCGAGGCCCGCGTCCGGGCGCACCGGCTGCTGGACGGCCACGCCGTGGAGCTGCTCGCCGACCGCCCGGTGGTCGACCACGTCGAGCGCTACGGCCTGGCCGGCGGCGCCCCGGAGGCGTACCGGGAGATCGTCGGGCTGGCCGACGGCGCGGTCGTCGCGGGCCGGCTCCGCCCGCCGGTGGGCCGGCACCTCTTCCTCGACCAGGCGGACGGCTCCGGCCCGCTGCTGCTGGACACCCGGCTGCTCACCGGCTGGACGCTCGGCCCGGTCACCGGCCGCGGGTCCGAGGGCCTGACCCTGCGCGAGCGACTGCGTCCGCCGGAGCCGGACACCCAGGAGGCACTGTTCTGAGAGCGTTCGCGGAACCGCCCCGACCAGCGTGGTTGCGTAATAAAACCGCAAGGGCCTAGCCTCGGCCTTGCGGTTTTCATTCCGATCGCCCGGGCGGTGAGCGTCGACGGGCCCACGCCCTTCGGCCAGCCAGGCCTCCGCGCGGCGCTCGCCGCCCGGCACTTCCTGCCGCTGTTCGCCGAGGCGTTCCCCCGCGGCCGGATCGTCGAACTGCCCGGCGTCGGCCACTGCAGCCCCGAGGACGCCCCGGACGCCGTCGGCGACCTGGTGCAGCGCTTCCTCGCCGAGACGAAGACGGAGGCGGAGGCGGAGACGAGGGGCGCGGCGTAGACCGGCGCCCGGCACGGCCGGGCGCCGGCGGACGGTCAGCCGCTGAGCAGGGCCAGGAGCTGGTTCGCCAGGCCCAGCGCCGGGGCGGCCGCCTCGCCGAGGCTCTGGGCCACACCGGCCAGCAGCAGCAGGGTGTTGCGCCGGCTCCTCGGCTCCTCGGCGGCCGGGCTGGTCAGCACCGGCAGGGCCTCGGCGAGGCTCTGCCGGTCCGCCTCGTGCAGCCGGCCGTCCCGGGCCAGCTCGGTGACCACGGCGGCGAGCCGGGCGAACAGCGCGGCGACCTCCGGCGGCAGCGCCTGGTCGGCGGCCGGGCCGTTGTTGTGCTGGATGCCGATGTTGTTGCTGCCGCCGTGCATGGTGACCCGGTCGCCGTACTGGACGTCCGGACGCTGGTTGTCGTTCACTTGCTGACTCCCGTGTTTCCCTGGCCGCCGTAGATGTTGACGCTGTCGCCGAACTGGTACTGCCGCAGGTCCACGCTGATGGTTTGGACGACCTGCTGGAACTCGGCCTGCGGGTTCTCGATCGCGCGGGTGATGGTGGCCTGCAGCTCGAACGCCGGCTCCGCGGTGAGCCAGGCCAGCACCGCGGTCGGCGGGCCGGCCGTGTCCACGGCCAGCACGTACAGGTCGGGCCGGCGCAGCACCGGCCAGGTGAAGATCAGGAAGTAGATCGCCACGAGGATCACCGCGACGAGGACCAGCGTGCCGGACCCGGAGTCCGAGGACGAGCTGTCGGCGGCCTGCGCGATCACGAACACGGGCAGGAAGACGACCACGGCGAAGCCGAGCAGCCGCAGGAGCGCGCGGCGCCGGCCGGGCACGATCAGGGAGGTGCCGACCCGGGCCACGTTGGCCAGCGGGTACGCGGCCTGCCCGATCCAGAGGATGCGGTTGGTGACCGCGACGCGGGTGGTGGTCGGGGTGCCGCTGGGACCGCCCGCGAAGGTCGGCGGGGCGGTGGGCGGGGGCGGCCCGAACGGGGCCGGTGTCGGCGGCCCGCCGGGCGGAGGCGGTGGAACGAACGGGAAGGAGCCGGTCTGGCCGGCCCGGGTCGAATCGGTAGGATCGGTCGGCTGCATGGCCATGTCCCCCAATACTGTCTGCAGGGGAGGACAATGTGCCAGCACGGTCCGGGTCTGCACAAGTTCATTGCCGTACCCGGTAACTGACATATCGTCGGTTCGTATGCCCTGGCCCCGCCGACCGCGGCCCGTCAGCTCAGCTTGCCCCGGACCACGCCCGGGCCGGAACGGGCCCGGCGGGACAGCGGCGGGCGGGACGGGCGGACGTCGGCGCGGGCCGGCTGCTCGGCCGCCTCCGCGGCCCGCCCGGCCAGCGCGGCCCGGGCGGCGGCCAGGGCGACCCGGGCGAGCAGCGGGTCCTCCCGGACACCGGCCGCGTGCTTGGCGCTCTGGCAGGCGGTGCACCAGACCGGAGAGGCCGGCCCGTCCGGGTACACCATCTCCTCGGGCGGCAGGTAGTGCCCACCGCACTCGACGCACTCGAAGACGAACCTCATCCGACGATCACCGTCCCGGATCCGTGGCACCGACCGCAGGGCGACCAGAACGTGTGGACGCTGGGCACCATGCTTCCTTCCTCGTCCAGTTCGACCGTTGCCTCGGTCTTCTGGGTCCCCCCGGACCCGCCGCAACCGGAACAGGACTGAACCTCGGGCATATGCCGTCCTTCCGTGGCGGAGCACCACCGTAGCGCGATTCTCCGTCAGGAAGCACCGCCCGCCGGGATCCGCCACCCGTACGGGTAGCGCGAACCACCGCCCGCACGCCCCGCCACACAGCAAGTGTCGGCCCCTGCCTGAGCACCAGAACAGAGGCCGACCGCAGGAGGGGAGTTGTCAGCCGCGGGCGGCCCGCAGGAACTCCCGGTTCATCGCCGCGATGCTGGGCAGCGGGATGCCCTTGGGGCAGGCGGTGGCGCACTCGCCGGTGTTGGTGCAGCCGCCGAAGCCCTCGGCGTCCATGGCCGAGACCATGTTCCGCACCCGGGCGGCCCGTTCGGGCGCGCCCTGCGGCAGCACGTTGAGGTGCACCACCTTGGCGGAAGTGAAGAGCATCGCCGAGCCGTTCGGGCAGGCCGCCACACAGGCGCCGCAGCCGATGCACTCGGCGTGCTCGAAGGCGGTGTCGGCGACCTCCTTGGGGACGGGCGTGGCGTGCGCCTCGGGGGCGCTGCCGGTGGGGGCGGTGATGTAGCCGCCGGAGCCGATGATCCGGTCGAAGGCCGAGCGGTCCACCACCAGGTCCTTGACCACCGGGAAGGCCGCCGCCCGCCAGGGCTCGACGTCGATGGTGTCGCCGTCCTGGAAGTGCCGCATGTGCAGCTGGCAGGTGGTGGTGCGCTCGGGGCCGTGCGCCCGGCCGTTGATGACCATGCCGCAGGCGCCGCAGATGCCCTCGCGGCAGTCGTGGTCGAAGGCGACGGGCTGGTCGCCGCGAGTGATCAGTTCTTCGTTGAGGGTGTCCAGCATCTCCAGGAAGGACATGTCCGGGCTGATCCCGCTGACCTGGTAGGTGGTCATCGAGCCGGGTGCGTCCGGGCCGGCCTGGCGCCAGATGCGCAGGGTGAGGTTCACGCGTAGCTCCGCTGGGTGGGGTGGACGTGCTCGAAGTCGAGTTCCTCGCGGTGGAGGACGGGTGCCGCGCCGGTGGCGGTGAACTCCCAGGCGGCGGCGTAGGAGAAGTCCTCGTCGCGGCGGGCGGCCTCGCCGTCCGGGGTCTGGCTCTCGGTGCGGAAGTGGCCGCCGCAGGATTCGGCGCGGTGCAGTGCGTCCAGGCACATCAGTTCGGCCAGTTCGAAGTAGTCGACGAGCCGGTTGGCCTTCTCCAGCGACTGGTTGAGCTCCTGCCCGGTGCCGGGCACCTTGATCCGGCGCCAGAACTCCTCGCGCAGCCGCGGGATCCGCTCCAGCGCCCGCCGCAGTCCGGCCTCGTCGCGGGCCATCCCGCACTCGTTCCAGAGCAGTTCGCCGAGTTCGCGGTGGAAGGAGTCCGGGGTGCGGTCGCCGTTCACCGCGAGGATCAGGTTGAGCCGGTCCTCGACCTCGGCCTCCACCTCGGCGAGCACCGGGTGGTCGGCGGGCACGGCCGGCAGCGGGTGGCGGGCCAGGTAGTCGTTGATGGTCGGCGGCAGCACGAAGTAGCCGTCGGCCAGGCCCTGCATCAGGGCGCTGGCGCCGAGCCGGTTGGCGCCGTGGTCGGAGAAGTTGGCCTCCCCGATCGCGAACAGGCCGGGGACGGTGGTCTGCAGGTCGTAGTCGACCCAGAGCCCGCCCATCGTGTAGTGGATCGCCGGGTAGATCCGCATCGGCACCCGGTACGGGTCCTCGGCGGTGATCCGCTCGTACATCTCGAAGAGGTTGCCGTACCTGGCCTCGACGGCGTCCCGGCCCAGCCGGCGGATCGCGTCGGCGAAGTCCAGGTAGACGCCCTGGCCGCCGGGGCCGACACCGCGGCCCTCGTCGCAGACGTTCTTGGCGGCCCGGGAGGCGATGTCGCGGGGCACCAGGTTGCCGAACGACGGGTAGATCCGCTCCAGGTAGTAGTCCCGCTCCTCCTCGGGGATCTCGGCCGGCGGCCGGGTGTCGCCCTGCGCCTTGGGCACCCAGATCCGGCCGTCGTTGCGCAGCGACTCGCTCATCAGGGTGAGCTTGGACTGGTGGTCGCCGGAGCGCGGGATGCAGGTCGGGTGGATCTGGGTGAAGCACGGGTTGGCGAAGTACGCGCCGCGCCGGTGCGCCCGCCAGATCGCGGTGGTGTTGGAGTTCTTGGCGTTGGTGGAGAGGTAGAACACGTTGCCGTAGCCGCCGCTGGCGAGCACCACGGCGTCCGCGGTGTAGCTGCGGATCTCGCCGGTGACGAGGTCGCGGGCGACGATGCCGCGGGCCCGGCCGTCGACCACCAGCAGGTCGAGCATCTCGGTGCGCGGGTGCAGTTCCACGTTCCCGGCGGCGATCTGCCGGGAGAGCGCCTGGTAGGCGCCGAGCAGCAGCTGCTGGCCGGTCTGGCCGCGGGCGTAGAAGGTCCGGGAGACCTGCACGCCGCCGAAGGACCGGGTGTCGAGCAGGCCGCCGTACTCGCGGGCGAAGGGCACGCCCTGGGCCACGCACTGGTCGATGATCTCCACCGACACCTGGGCCAGCCGGTGCACGTTGGACTCGCGGGCGCGGAAGTCGCCGCCCTTGACGGTGTCGTAGAACAGCCGGCGGATGGAGTCGCCGTCGTTGCGGTAGTTCTTGGCCGCGTTGATGCCGCCCTGGGCGGCGATCGAGTGGGCGCGCCTGGGGGAGTCCTGGAAGCAGAACTGGACGACGTGGTAGCCCTGTTCGGCCAGGGTGGCGCCGGCCGCGCCGCCGGCCAGGCCGGTGCCGACCACGATCACGGTGTGCTTGCGCCGGTTGGCCGGGTTGACCAGCTTGGCGTCGAACCGCCGCTGGTCCCAGCGCTGTTCGATCGGGCCGGCCGGGGCCCTGGTGTCGGCGACCGGTTCGCCGAGGGTGTACTCCAGGTAGCTCATGTCACCACTGCTCGCTTCACCACTGCTCACTTCACGACTGCTCACTTCACGACTCCGGTCATCACGGCCACGGGGACGGACAGGAACCCGGCCGTCAGCACCAGGGCCAGGCCGTTCGCGATCAGCTTGAGCGCCCGGTCGCGGCGGGCGTTGTTGGCGCCGAGGGTCTGCGCGGCGCTCCAGAACCCGTGCCGGATGTGCAGGCCGACGGCCAGCATCGCGACGACGTAGAACACGTCGACGTACCAGCGGCCGAAGGAGGCCACGATGTTCTGGTACGGGTGGCCGTGCTCGGCGGCCGGGTTCACGGTCAGCGTGGTGAGGTCCAGGACGTGCCAGACGATGAACAGCGCCAGGATCACCCCGCCCCAGCGCATGGTCCTGGTCGCGTAGCTCGCCCGGCGGCGCTTGTGCACGTACCGGCTCGGGCGGGCCGCGAGGTCGCGGCGGCTGAGCTGGTACGCGGAGACGCCGTGCAGCACCACGGCGGCCAGCAGGCCGGCCCGGGCGATCCACAGGAACCACTCGTGGCCCAGGAAGGGCTGCCCGATGGTGCGCAGCCAGGCCGCGTAGCCGTTGATGTCGTCCGGGCCGAAGAACACCTTGAGGTTCCCCAGCATGTGTGCGACCAGGTACAGCAGCATGGCCAGTCCGGTGACGGCCATGACCGCCTTCTTGCCGACGGTCGACCGCCACAGGGTCGCCAGGGTGGACGGGTGCCGGGCCGTCCGAGTCGCGGTTGTCATGGCTGCAACGGTAGGGACGGTGGGTCGGGTGCGTCCAAGACATGATGCGGCTGGTGACGATAGGCACTGGCTATCGATGCGGCCTATCCTGGCCCTGTGCAGCTCCAGCAACTCCGCTACTTCCTGGCCGTCGCCGAGACCCGGCACTTCACCCGGGCCGCCGAGGCGGCGCACGTCGCCCAGCCGTCGCTCTCGCAACAGATCCGTTCGCTGGAGCGGGAGTTGGGCGCCGAACTGTTCCACCGCACCCGGGGCAACATCGCGCTGACCGACGCCGGGGACGCCCTCCTGCCGCTGGCCCGGCGCATCCTCGCGGACACCGAGAGCGCCCGGCTGGCCGTGCAGGAGACGGTCCAGCTGCGCCGCGGCCGGGTCCGGCTGGGCGCGCCGCCGAGCCTGTGCACCAGCCTGGTGCCGGACGTGCTGCGGGTCTTCCGGGACCGTTACCCGGGGGTGACGCTGGTGGTCCGGGAGGGCGGCTCGCGCGATCTGGTCGGCTGGCTGGCGGCGGGGGAACTGGACCTCGCGCTGATCATCACCCGGCCGGGCGGGGAGCAGGAGCCCGCGCTGTCGGTCACCGAACTGCTGCACGAGGAACTGGTGCTGGTCGCCGCCGAGGGGCGGGCCCGGCGCAAGGTCCGGGTGACGGAGCTGAAGGACCGGCCGCTGGTGATGTTCCGGGAGGGCTACGACGTCCGGGAGGCGACCCTGGCGGCCTGCCGGGCGGCCGGGTTCGAGCCGCGGTTCGCGGTGGAGGGCGGCGAGATGGACGCGGTGCTGGGCTTCGTCCGGGCCGGGCTCGGCCCCGCCGTCGTCCCCGGGATGGTGGCCGCCCGCTCCGGCCTCGCGGTGACCGCGTTCGCCGGGCCCGGCCTCGGCCGCACCATCGCCGTCGCGCACGGCCACGAGGTGCCGCCCACCCGCGCGGCGGAGGCCCTGCGGGAGACCCTGCTGGCGCACCTGCGCGACGCCGCACGCGACGGCGAACTGCCGCCGGGCACCCGGCTGTTGCTGCCCTGAGCCCTGCCGCGAGCCGGCGGACGGGGAGCGGGCGTCCCGCGAGCCGGCGTCCCGCGAGCATCGGATCCGGCGGGCGACGGGCCCGCTACGCGGCGGGCGGGGTTCCGCCCGAGCGCAGCGTGAGCAGAGTGATCTCGCTCGGGGCGAAGACCCGGAAGGGCGGGCCCCAGAAGCCGGTGCCGCGGCTGGTGTAGAGCTGGGTCCGCTCCCCGTGCCGGCTCAGGCCGTGCACCACCGGCTGATCGATGCGGACGAGGAAGTTGAACGGCCAGATCTGGCCGCCGTGGGTGTGCCCGGAGACCTGCAGGTCGATGCCGGCGGCAGCGGCCTGCGGGACGTACTTGGGCTGGTGGGCGACGAGCAGGACCGGCAGGGCCGGGTCCGCCCCCGCCAGTGCGCCGAGCAGGTTCGCGCGGTGTCCCGCCAGGCCGGAGGACTCCGCGGTCACATCGTCCACGCCGGCGAGCACGAGGGCGTCCCCGCCGCGCTCCACCACCACGTGGCGGTTGTGCAGCGGCTCCCAGCCCAGGTCCGCCATCCGGTCCAGCCAGCCCTGGGCCTCGCTGCCGTACTCGTGGTTCCCCGTGACGTAGACCCTGGCCAGCCGCGACCGGATCGTCCCGAGCGGCGCGGACTGCTCCCGGCGCTGGGCGGGGGTGCCGTCGGCGATGTCGCCGGCGTGGACCACGACGTCCGCGTCGAGCGCGTTGACCGCCTCGGTGACCCGCGCCGACCAGTGCGCCCGGTCGATCGGCCCGTAGTGGGTGTCGGCCAGCACCACGACCCGGGTCCCGTCCAGGCCGGCGCCGAGCCGCGGGACGTGCACGTCCACCCGCTTCACCCGGGGCACGCGCATCGCCTCGTGGTGCCCCCAGCCCAGCAGCCCGGCCGAGACCACGGCGACGGCCACGGCCACCGCCCTGGCCCGGTCGGTGCCGCCGACGTCGAGCCCGACGAGCACCAGGTCCACCGCGCCGCCCAGCACCGACCAGGTGAACAGCACCCAGATCATCCCGAGGCTGGTGTCCGCGACGCGGGCGGCCCGGTCGCTGCGCCGCCGCCCGTGGCCCGCGACCATCAGGAAGGGGAAGGAGACCAGCCAGCCGGCGAGGACGACCGTGCCGGCCAGGAAGACCGGGAACGGCCAGTCGGCGCCGGAGGCGAACAGCGTCCACCAGGGCGGGAGGCACAGCAGGACGAGGACGAGCACGAGGACCGTCAGCCGCCGGACCAGGGAACGCCGGCGCCGCGCACCCCCGCCCGGGGGCTCCGTGCCCGCCGCGGGCCGGGGAGCGGCCACGACGGTCTCCGGGCCCTCGCGGTCCGCCGACCGGTGTCCCGACTCCAACTCCATGGATTCGCCTGCTGTCACCGCGTTGCCCTCACATCCGCTGCCGTGCCCTCGCTCCCATCATCCGGCAGACCGTTGCCGCCGGGCCCGCCCGGGGGCCGCCCCCGTCATCCGGTTCGTGCGCCACGGCGCCGGTCCGTGAACTCGGGCCCGGGCCCGGGGCTCAGCCGCCGCCGTAGGTGGACTGGGTGACCGCGAAGACGTTGCGTCCGCCCGTGGTCTCCTGCAGCGACCACAGCAGGTCGGGCTCGGTGGCGTCCTCCCAGTACGAGAGGCTCTCGCCGCCGCCCACCCAGGCGAAGGTCGAGGGGCCGGCGGTCGGGGTCCAGTAGTAGAGCTTCTTCTGCCCCGAGGAGTTGAACCACCAGCGGCCGTTGTGGGAGGCCACGCCGTTGAGGTTGTACCAGGGCAGTTGGAGGGCCTGGCCGGCGGTCGTCGTCGCGGCGAACGTCGTCGCCCCGGAGGCGAAGGGGAAGCGGACGGCCCGCGGCGGGCGGTTGGGGTAGTCGACGCAGTTCGCCTGGCAGGTGTACTCCGTCATCACGATCGACTTGCTGACCCGGTCGAGGGAGATCGACGACCACACCAGTTTGGCTCCGGTGGCGGCCTGCGCGGTGACCGTGCCGATCTGGGGCAGCACGTACGCGTAGTTGTGGGCGTAGTAGACGGAGCCGGACTGGCGGCCGATCTGGTCGGCGGTGCCGCCGGTGTCGGTGTTGAGGATCTTGCGCATGTCGAAGACGCGCATGCCGCGGCCGGTGTCGGCGACGTAGAGGTAGTCGCCGTACCAGGAGACGCCGCCGGCGTGGATCGGGATGTCCTTGAAGTCCGGTGCGGCCGCGGTTCCGGTCGGCTCCACCAGGAGGATCTTGCGGTACTTGTTGGGGTAGGTGGCGTCCCAGTCGGCCAGGGTGATCCGGCTGCGCTGCTGGGCGCCGTCGCAGCCGTCCTTGGTGTACCAGCTCACCAGTACGAGCTGGTGGCCGTCGTAGTTGCCGCTGTTCGCCGTCCCCACGGCGTCCCGGCTCGTGGTGATGCCCTGGGGGAAGCTCTGGCAGTCGGAGTTGTCGCCGTCGTCGAACCGGAAGCCGGTGGAGAGGCCGGCCACGGAGAAGGACGCGGGGAGCGGCTGCCGGTCGTGGTTCGCGTTCTCCATCACCGTGTGGACGGCGGAGGCCCCCAGCGTCGTGGCGAGCGCCGAGTTGAGCGTGTCGTACTGGTGGTAGTCCGAGGTGAGGGTGTAGTCGGACGCGGTCAGGGCCGTCGGCGCCGCAGCGGCCGCCGCCGGCGAGGCACTCGCGATCGTGCCGGTGACGAGCAGGCCGGCCGCGAGCAGCGCGCGTGCCGCTGTTCTGACTTGACGGAACATCAAGGTGAGCCCTCCGTGCGCAATGGATCAACAGGGCCACACACGGTAGGGGTGCGTTGAGCATGTCCGCAACACCCGGCGGAGGCCGGTGCGGACCCCGGGTGCGCGCACGGCGAAGGCCCGGGGCTGCGGGCCCCGGGCCTTCATGGTGCGCGCGGTCAGGCCGGCAGTGCGGCCTCGATGGCAGTGATCAGCTCCGGCGCCTCCGGGTCGACCGGGGGGCGCAGGCGGGCGACGACGGTGCCGTCCGGGGAGATCAGGAACTTCTCGAAGTTCCAGGAGACGTCCCCGGCCTGGCCGTCGGCGTCGGCGACCTCGGTGAGCTTGGCGTACAGCGGGTGGCGGTCCTCGCCGTTGACGTCGATCTTCTCGAACAGCGGGAAGGTCACGCCGTAGGTGGTGGAGCAGAAGGTGCGGATCTCCTCGGCGCTGCCCGGCTCCTGCCCGGCGAACTGGTTGCAGGGGAAGCCCAGCACGGTGAACCCGCGCCCGGCGTACCGCTGCTGGAGCCGCTCCAGGCCCTCGTACTGCGGGGTCAGGCCGCACCGGGAGGCGACGTTGACGATGAGCAGCGCCTTGCCCTTGTGGTCGGCCAGCGAGGTGGGCGCGCCGTCGAGGGTGCGCAGCGGGATGTCGTACAGGCTCACGGGAGTGGTCCTTTCGGGGAGTCGTCGGGCCGGGCCTCTTCCGGGGCCACGGTAGCGGCCGTGACCTGATCAACCGCGGTCGGCGTGCCGGTGTTCCGGGCGCGGGGGCGCGTGGGGGCGCACGGAGCGGCTCGTCCGCCCCCGCACGACCGGTGCGCGCGACCGGCCGCGGCGCGTTCGGGGCGGGTCGGGCGCGGGTCGGGCGCGGGTTCAGAGCGCCAGCGGCCTGATGGCCGTCGGGGCGTGCTCCGGGAGGGTGGCCGTCTCCTCGAACTCGTTGACCTTGTCGATGTCGGCGGCGGCCATCGAGATGTTGGTGACCCGCTCCAGGATCGCCTCGACCACGACCGGGACGCGGAACTCCGCGGCCAGCTTCTTGGCCTCCTCGAACGCGGGCAGCAGGCCCTGCGGTTCGGTGACCCGGATCGCCTTGCAGCCCAGGCCCTCGACGACCTTGACGTGGTCGACGCCGTAGCCGCCCAGCTCCGGGGAGTTGACGTTCTCGAACTCCAGGTTGACCTGGTAGTCGATGTCGAAGGTGCGCTGCGCCTGGCGGATCAGGCCCAGGTAGGAGTTGTTCACCAGCACGTGGACGTACGGGATGCGGTGCTGGGCGCCGACCGCCAGCTCCTCGATCATGAACTGGAAGTCGTAGTCGCCGGAGAGCGCGACGACCTGGCCCGCGGGGTCGGCGGTGGCGACGCCCAGCGCGGCCGGGACGGTCCAGCCGAGCGGGCCGGCCTGGCCGCAGTTGATCCAGTGGCGCGGCCGGTAGACGTGCAGCAGCTGCGCGCCGGCGATCTGGGACAGGCCGATGGTGGTGACGTAGCGGGTCTCCGGGCCGAAGGCCCTGTTCATCTCCTCGTACACGCGCTGCGGCTTGAGCGGCACGTCGTCGAAGTGGGTGCGGCGCTGGAGCAGGGCCTTGCGCTCCTGGGTGGAGGCGGCCCAGGCGCCGCGGTCCTTGAGGGTGCCGGCGGCCCGCAGCTCGCGCGCCACCTCGACGAACAGTTCCAGCGCGGCCTTGGCGTCGGAGGCGATGCCGAGGTCCGGGGCGAAGATCCGGCCGAGCTGGGTGGGTTCGATGTCGACGTGGACGAAGGTGCGGCCCGCGGTGTAGACGTCCAGGCCGCCGGTGTGGCGGTTGGCCCAGCGGTTGCCGATGCCGAGGACGAAGTCGGAGGCGAGGAAGTTCTCGTTGCCGTAGCGGTGCGAGGTCTGCAGGCCGACCATGCCGGCGTTCAGCCGGTGGTCGTCCGGGACGATGCCCCAGCCCATCAGGGTCGGGACCACCGGGACTCCGGTGAGCTCGGCGAACTCCAGCAGCAGCTCGCAGGCGTCGGCGTTGACGACGCCGCCGCCGGCGACGATCAGCGGGCGTTCGGACCGCTGGAGCAGCGCGAGGGCCTTCTCGATCTGGGTGCGGTTGGCGGCGGGCTTGTAGACCGGCAGCGGCTGGTAGGCCTCCGGGTCGAAGTCGATCTCGGTGAGCTGGACGTCGATCGGCAGGTCGATCAGGACCGGGCCGGGGCGGCCGGAGCGCATCAGGTGGAAGGCCTGCTGGAACATGCCGGGGACCTGCGCGGCCTCCAGCACGGTGGTGGCGGCCTTGGTGACCGGCCGTGCGATGGAGGCGATGTCGACGGCCTGGAAGTCCTCCTTGTGCAGCCGGGCGACGGGCGCCTGGCCGGTGATGCAGAGGATCGGGACGGAGTCGGCGATCGCCGAGTACAGGCCGGTGATCATGTCGGTGCCCGCCGGGCCGGAGGTGCCGATGCAGACCCCGATGTTGCCGGCCTCGGCGCGGGTGTAGCCCTCGGCCATGTGGGAGGCGCCCTCGACGTGCCGGGCCAGCGTGTGCCCGATCCCGCCGGAGGCCTTGAGTGCGGCGTAGAACGGGTTGATGGCTGCGCCCGGCACGCCGAACGCGACCTCGACGCCTTCGAGCTTGAGGATCTCCACGGCCGCGCGGGCGGCTGTCATACGAGGCATCGGATCTCTCCTGCTTCGGCCCGCAGTGGCTCGGAGGGCTCATCTCTCGAATTCCATCATGCGGAAGAACGGTTTCTGTATGCGGAAACACGGTAGGGCGGGGTCCGTCGGAGCGTCAAGAGGACTTCAACAGAATGTGGAAGCCTCGGGCGGGGTCGGCGGTGGGCCGGCGGCGGGTCGGCGGCGGGGCGGGAATCGGGCCGGGAGCAGGGCCGCGCGGCGCGGCCGGACCGGTGGGGATTCGCACGCCCGAACGGCAGTCGTGCTGGTGTGCCCGGGGAAGCGGACGCTCCGCGCCGGGAAGCGCAGCCGGTGTGCAGTGGCCGTGAAGGGACGGTGCCGGTCGTTGGCCCGCCCCGCCGCGCTGGGTACCGTCGGTGGCACGCCGGGCCCGTGATGTCCAACTGAGGCCGCGGCAGGGGGGTTTGGGAGCGCCGCGGAGCGGGGGAACTCCGCCGGTGGCCCCGTCCAGGACCAGCGTGCCCGGTCCGCCGTACCCGAGCGAGGGACGCACCCCCCCGGCCGCACCGACCCGACACCCGCCGCCGCGCTCTGGTCCGCCCGGACCCGCGGCCGTACCGCTGTCGCCGCCCCCGGCGCGGTCCCTTCCCCCTTCTTCCTCGTGCTCCCCGCCCTTGCAACGGCGCGCCCGCTGCGGCGGGCGCGCGGAAGGAACGTCCCCATGCGCTGCTGCACCCCTGCCCGGTCCCTGGTGGTGACCGGGTGAACCCGCCGCCCCACCGGAGCGACAGCCCGCCGGGCCGCCTCCGCAAGCACGGCCCGCCGGGCCGGCCCCGCACCCCGGTCGCCGTCCTGCGCGCAATCCCCTGGCGTCATGACCTGCCGGCCTCGCTGGTGGTGTTCCTGGTCGCCCTCCCGCT
This sequence comes from Kitasatospora sp. NPDC058048, assembly GCF_042885555.1. NCBI lineage: Bacteria > Bacillati > Actinomycetota > Actinomycetes > Kitasatosporales > Streptomycetaceae > Kitasatospora > Kitasatospora sp. NPDC058048. The sequence continues at coordinate 17,258 of NZ_JBHVRT010000061.1, forward strand.
CTGCGTCGGCGTCGCCGTCGCCTCCGGCGTCCCGGCCGAACTCGGGCTGGTCACCGGGATCGTCGGCGGCCTGGTCGCCGGCCTGCTGCCCGGCAGCAGCCTCCAGGTCAGCGGTCCCGCCGCCGGGCTGACCGTCCTGGTCGCCGACGCCGTCCACCGCTTCGGCGTCGGCGCGCTCGGCCTGCTGGTGCTCGCCACCGGCCTGCTCCAGCTGGCGATGGGCGCCCTGCGGCTCGGCCGCTGGTTCCGGGCGATGTCCGCCTCGGTGGTGCACGGCATGCTGGCCGGCATCGGACTGACCCTGGTGTTCGGCCAGCTCTACGCGCTCGCCGACCGCCGCGCCCCCGCCACCGGGCCGGAGAAGATCGCCGGCCTGCCCGCCCTGCTGGGCGACGTGCTGACCGCGGCGGCCAACCCGAGCGCGGTCGCCCTCGGCCTCGGCACCCTGCTGGTCCTGGTCGGCTGGAAGTACCTGCCGGAGCGCGCCGCCCGGGCCGTCCCCGCCCCGCTGGCCGCCGTCGGACTGGCCGCAGCCGTCACCGCGGTCGCCGACCTGCCGGTGGCCAGGATCCGGGTGGCCGGACTGTTCGACGTGGTGCACCTGCCCGACCGCGAGTCGCTGACCGCCCTGGCCGGCACCGCCGGGATCGGCACGGTCGTCGCCTTCACCCTGATCGCCTCCGCCGAGACGCTGTTCAGCGCCGCCGCCGTCGACCGGATGCACCACGGCCCGCGCACCCACTACGACCGCGAACTCACCGCCCAGGGCGTCGGCAACACCGTCTGCGGACTGCTCGGCGCGCTGCCGATGACCGCCGTGATCGTGCGCAGCGCCACCAACGTCCAGGCCGGCGCGCGCACCAAGGCCTCGCGGGTGCTGCACGGCGCCTGGCTGCTGCTGTTCACCGCGCTGCTGCCCGGCGTGCTCGGGCTGGTGCCGCTCACCGCGCTGGCCGCCGTCCTGGTGCACGCCGGCGCCAAGCTGGTGCCGCTGCGCCGGATCGTCGCGCTCTGCCGCGGGCACCTGGGCGAGGCGCTGGTGCTGGTGGTGACGGCGGCCGCGATCATCGCCACCGACCTGTTCGACGGGGTGCTGATCGGCGTCGGCCTGGCGGTGGCCAAGTCCGCCTGGCAGACCTCGCACCTGCAGATCGCGGTGGAGGAGCAGCCGCAGCCGACCGGGGAGGCGCTGCACCGGGTGCGGCTGAGCGGCAACGCCACCTTCCTGCGGCTGCCCCGGCTGCTGGACACCCTGGAGCGGCTGCCGGCGGACCGGCCGGTGGAACTGGACTGGTCCGGGCTGCGCCACCTGGACCACGCCTGCACGGTGGCGCTGGTCTCCTGGGCCGCCCAGCACCGGGCCCGCTCCACCGCGCCGCTGGCGGTCGACCCGCCGCTGCCGAGCGTCGCCTGAGGTCAGGAGGCAGGCTCTAGCCTGGTCGCTGGTCCGGGTCGGCCCGGACCAGCGACCCGTGTCGTCCAGCACAAGGAGCGCAGAGCCGTGATCGCAGCTTTTTCGGTGACCCCGCTGGGGATCGGCGAGGACGTGGGGGAGGCGGTGGCCGCCGCCGTCCGGGTGGTGCGGGAGAGCGGTCTCCCGAACCGCACGGACGCGATGTTCACCAGCATCGAGGGGGAGTGGGACGAGGTGATGCCGGTGATCAGGGCGGCGATCGAGGTGGTGAAGGCGTACGGCAACCGGGTGAGCACGGTCATCAAGATCGACGACCGGGCCGGGGTCACCGACGGCCTCACCGCCAAGGTCGCCTCGGTCGAGCGGCACCTGGCCGCTGCGAGCCCGTCGGACCGCTGAGAGTCCGTCGGGCCGCTGATGGCCGACGTACCGTCAGGTGAGCTTCTCCGGACGGTGGTTGGTTCGGGCCGGCCGGTCAGACCGTCGACGTCGGCCGGACCGCCGGTTCGGCCGCGACGGCCGGCGGCCGGCGGGTGAGCAGCCGGTCCAGGGCGTACGGGCCGGAGCCGAGCGTCGCGATGGCCAGGAAGGCCCAGCAGAACAGCACCGAGGCCTCGCCCCCGTTCTGCAGGGGCAGCAGGGCGTGCTCCTGGTGGACGGTGAAGTAGGCGTAGGCCATCGAGCCGGAGCAGAGCAGGGCGGCCACCCTGGTGCCGGCGCCGAGCAGCACCAGGGCGCCGCCGACCAGCTGGATCAGCGCGGCCCACCAGCCGGGCCACTGGCCGAGCGGGACGGTGCCGCCGCCCTTGGCGCCGCCGAGCACGCCGAACAGCGAGGCGGCGCCGTGGCAGGCGAAGAGCAGGCCGACGACGATCCGAAAGGCCGTCAGCACGACGGGTCTGGCGGCGTCGGCGGTCTGCCGGGGGTGGTTGGGGCGGTGTGCGGGCATGCGAAACGCCTCCTGTGGGGGAAGGAGGTGGATGGGAGCGGTAAGGGTAGCCTTGGTCTAGTCCACTTGGCAATGCTCCGTCAGAGATCAGGTCTGGACCAATAGTTGCTCTTTCTTGACCGCTCGGTCCAGAAAAGGCTACTGTTCCCGGCATGGCGCGAACGAAGGAATTCGACCCGGACGCGGCGCTGCAGGCGGCCCTGGAGCTGTTCTGGCAGCGCGGCTACGAGGCGACGTCGATGGCCGACCTGGTCGAGCGGCTCGGCATCGCCCGGGCGAGCATCTACGCGACCTTCGGCAGCAAGCGCGAGCTGTACCTGCGGGCGCTGGAGCGCTACTGCGAGCAGAGCGACTCGGCGCGGCTGCTCGACCTCTCCCAGCCCGGTCCGGCGCTGCCAGCGGTCAGGGCGCTGGTCCGCCGGTACGCCGTGACGGACGAGGAGGAGGGGCGGCGCGGCTGCTTCGTCACCAACACGGCGGTGGAGCTGGCCCCGCACGACCCGGCGGCGTCCCGCCGGGTGGAGGCGAGCCTCGACCGCCTGGAGACGCTGCTCACCGCCGCCCTGGCGCGGGCCGCCGCGCAGGGCGAACTGCCCGCCGGGCGGGATCCGCGGACGCTCGCCCGGATGCTGGTCGTGCTGCTCCAGGGCATCCGGGTGGTGGGCAAGACCGCCGACGGCGCGCCCCGGGCGCGGGACGCCGCCGAGCAGGCGCTGGCACTGCTGGACTGACACCGGCCGGCCCGGGCCGGCGTCTTTTTCGGGGCTCATTCTGGACCGAACGGTCTTTATAGGGGGGAGGGTTTTACATGGCCGTCATCATTACCGGCCGGTACGGCTTCGCGCTGCTCGGCGTCGTCCAGGCGGTGCTGATCTTCACGATCATGATCCTGACCGTGCCGCTGCCGCTGGTGGCGCGGGAGTTCGGACTCGGCCCGTCCGGGGTGCTGCTGCTCAGCGCCGCCTACGGGCTCTCCTTCAGCTCCCTGCTGCTGCTCGGCGGCCGCTTGACGGACCGCCACGGCGGCCGCCCGGTGCTCCGCGCCGGCCTGGCACTGCTCGCCGCCGCCTCGATCGCCTGTGCCCTCGCGCCCGGCTACCCCGTCCTGCTGGCGAGCCGCTTCGTACAGGGCGTCGGCGCCGCCCTCACCGCCCCGGCGGCGGTCGCGGTGGTCCGGGTGCTGCACCCCGAACCGGCCGCCTACCGGCGGGCGATGGCCACCTGGGGCGGTCTGTCGGTGCTCGGCGCCACCGTCGGCAGCGTCGTCTCGGGCGCGGTCGCCGCGGCGGTCTCCTGGCGCTGGCTGTTCGCGGTGCCCGTACTGGTCGCGCTGCTCGGCCTCGTCCGTTCCGCGGCCCTGCCCGCGGCCGCCTCGGCCGGCGCCCGCCCGGCGCTGGACCTGCGCGGTGCCGCCCTCGCCACCGCCGGTGTCTGCGCGGCGAGTTACGCCCTGGTGGCCTCCACCGAACACGGCTGGCGCAGCCCCGGGACATACGGTCCGCTGGTCGCCGGGGCGCTCCTGCTGTCGGCCTTCGCCGCCGCCGAACGCCGCACCGCCGACCCGCTGCTGCCGCCCGGCTTCCTCGCCGACCGGCGCCGGGCCACCGCGCTCGCGGCCGTCATGGCCACCGCCGCCGGCACCGCGCTCACCTTCGTCCTGCTCTCGCTCTACCTCCAGCAGCTGCGCGGCTGGAGCGCCGCGGCCACCTCCGCCGCCTTCCTGCCGTACGCGGTCGTCCTGCTGCTCTCCGGTCGGCTCGCCGGCCCGCTGAGCGTCCGGTACGGCCCGGTGGCGGTCACCGCCGGCGGCCTCGCCCTGGCGGCCGCCGGGCTCGGACTGCTGGCCGGGCTCGGACCCGGCAGCGGCTATGCCCTCGGACTGCTGCCCGGACTGCTCCTGCTGCCCGCCGGCGCCGCCGCGGCCTTCGCCGGTGCGACCGTGCTCGCCACCGGCGGGGTGCCGCCCGAGCGCACCGGACTGGCCGCGGGAGTGTTCAACACGGCCATGGAACTCGGCCCCACCGCCGGACTGGCCGCCCTGATGGCGCTCGCCGCCACCCGCCCGAGCGTGGTCGGCGGCTACGCCGCGGCCTTCGCGGCGGCCGCCGTCGGGCTGGCGCTCACCGCCGTCGCGGTCGCCGCCCTGCCCCGGACCATCGGCCCCACCAGCCCCACCGCAACAGAACACACCGACCGCACCAAGGAGTTCACCTCATGACCACGCGTTTCGCCGACAAGTCCGTCCTGGTGACCGGCGCCGGCAGCGGCATCGGCCGGGCCATCGCGCTCGCCTTCGCCCGTGAGGGCGCCCGGGTCGCGGTCGCCGGCCGCGGCGCCGGCCCGCTCGCCGGGACCGTCGAGCTGATCGAGCGGGCCGGCGGCAAGGCGGTCGCGCTCACCGGCGACGTGACGAACGCCCAGGACGCCGCCCGGCTGGTCCGGGAGGCCGTCGAGCGGTTCGGCGGCCTGGACGTCGCCGTCAACAACGCCGGAGTGTTCGGCGCCGCCGGCCCGGTCGCCGACATCGACGAGGCGGAGTGGCAGCGGGTGATCGGTGTCAACGTCACCGGAACCCTGCTCGCCATGCAGGCGCAGATCGCCCACATGCGGGCCCACGGCGGCGGCGCGATCGTCAACGTCTCGTCCAACATCGGTGCCCACAAGCGGATCGCCGGCGTCGGCGCCTACGCCGCCAGCAAGGCCGCGGTCACCGTGCTGACCCGGGCCGCCGCCCTCGACCACATCGCCGAGGGCGTGCGGATCAACACCGTCAGCCCCGGCGCGGTGGACACCCCGATGTCCTCCCGGCCGGGCGAGGACGCCGAGGCCAAGGCCGAGCGGATGAGGGCCGAGGTCCCGGTCGGCCGGGTCGGCGCGACGGAGGAGGTGGCCGCCGCGGTGCTGTACCTGGCCTCCGACGAGGCGGGCTACACCGTCGGCAGCGACCTGGTGCTGGACGGCGGCTCCTCCGCCTGACCCGCCCCTCCGCCGGGCAGCCCCTCCGCCCGACCGCCAGCCGGCAACCTCCTCCGCCCGGCCGGCCGGCTACTCGCCCAGCCACTCCCCGGGCAGCACCCCGTAGAGCGCGTCCAGCGCCTGCGGGGTGCGGGCGCGGGCCACCACCCAGGCCTGCTCGGCCACCCCGACCAGCACCTCCGGGCCCTGGTACCAGCGGAAGTTGCGGCCGAGCGCGGGCAACTCCAGCAGACCGTCCGGCAGTTCGTCCTCCAATTCGAGGAAGTCGGTCAGCTCGTGCTCCTCCAGCAGCTTCTCCATCAGCGCCATCGCCGCGGCCGCCGTGGAGAAGCGCTCCTCCCAGGGCTCCCACCGCTCCTGTGACTTGTCCGCCAGGTCGAGCCGGCCCACCGTCGGCGGGTCCTCCAGGTCGAGGGCGTCCAGCGGCACGCCCCAGTGCGCACAGCCCTGGTTCTCCGCCCGGTACACCAGCGCGCCGTCCAGCACGTGCAGCTCGTCCGGCGTCAGCAGCACATCCTGGCTGCTGGTCAGATCCGCCCGGCGGCCGAACAGCCGGTACGCCTCGCGCAGCGCCACCGGCAGCCGCAGGCCCAGCCGCCGCTCGGCTGCGTCCAGCTCCGCGTCCGTGAAGCCGTCGCCCGGCCCCAGCGGCTCGCCCCAGTAGGCGGCGAAGCCCCTGACGAGCGCCCAGGCACCCGCGCGGGAGCGCACACTTTCGGCCATTGCCGCCGGGATGTCGAATTCCGTTTCGTCCACCCGCGCACCGTACGCCACCCCTCCGACAACGCGGTGAACCGCTCGACAGCCCGCCCGCCGCCGGTGCGCAGCCCCTCCGCCGCCCGTCCGGGCACGACCGGCCGGATCTGACGCGAACGCGTAATCCCGGCGACACCCGTTGATCACCACGGGGTTTCCACGCCGTCGTTCGGGCAAGACACGGTTTCGGCCGGAACCGACATCACGAAAGGCGGACGCGCGAAAGATGCCGACCGCACCGCACACCGGGCCCCTCCCGGGCCGCCGCTCCCCACGGGGAGGGCGCTGGGGCGAACACGGGCTCGCCTGGGCCTTCCTGCTGCCCTCCCTGGTGGTCTTCGTCCTCTTCATCGGCTACCCGCTGGGCCGGACCGTCTACCTCAGCGGGCACGCCAACGACCTCTTCGGCGCGCCCTCCCGCTACGTGGGGACGAAGCACTACACCGACCTGTTCGCCTCGGCCGACTTCGGCCGCACCCTGACGACCACGGCCCTGTTCACCCTGCTCACCGTGGTGCCCGGGGTGCTCGGCGCGCTGGCGCTGGTGCTGCTCCTGGAGAACCGGATCCGCGGCGTGCGGCTGCTGCGCTCGGCGTTCGCGCTGCCCTTCGCCTTCTCGGTGGCCAGCGCCTCGGTGGTCTTCGCGGTGTTCTTCAACCCCGCCAGCGGGGTGCTCAACGGCCTGCTCTCGCACGTCGGCCTCGGCCCGGTCGGCTGGCTGACCGACTCCCGGTACGCGCTGCTCTCGGTGGCCGTCACCACGGTGTGGATGAACCTCGGCTACAACGTGCTGGTGCTCTCCGCGGGCATCGGCTCGATCCCGGGGGAGGTCCTGGAGGCGGCCCGCATCGACGGCGCCTCCGGCCTGCGGCTGGCCCGCTCGATCACCGTCCCGATGCTCGGCCCGAACCTGTTCTTCCTGACCGTGGTCTCCACCGTCCACGCGCTCCAGAGCTTCGGCCAGATCCACATCCTCACCAAGGGCGGGCCGGACGGCTCCACCCGGACCCTCGTCTACTCCGTCTACGAGAAGGCCTTCGCCTACGGCTCCAGCGACTTCGGCACCGCGAGCGCCCAGGCCGTGGTGCTGCTCGTGGTCGTCCTCGCCTGCACGGCCGTCCAGTTCGGCGTCCTGGAGCGGAAGGTGCACTACGCATGACCACCCTGACCACCGAGACCGAGACCGAGACCGGGGCGCGGGCCGGGACGCCCCGCCCGCGCGCCCGTGCCCTCGCCGGGCGCTCCCCGCGCGACCTGCTCGGCCGCGCCGCCGTGTACCTGCTGCTCGCCGTCGCGGTCGTCACCGTGGCCTTCCCGGTCTACTACGCGATCGCCGGCGCCTTCATGGGCCCGTCCGAACTCTCCTCCTACCCGCCGGCTTTGGTGCCGCACTCGGTCACCGGACGGAACTTCTCCGGCGCCGTGGAGGCCATCCCGCTGGCCCGCCAGTACGCCAACTCGGCGATCGTGGCGACTGCCATCACGCTCGCCCAGCTGTTCACCTCGGTGCTCGCCGCGTACGCGTTCGTGTTCCTGCCGATGAAGGCCCGGGCCGTGGTGTTCGGGGTGTTCCTGGCCACGCTGATGGTCCCGTGGGAGGCCATCATCATCCCCAATTACCTGACGCTGTCCGGCTGGGGGCTCGGCAACACCTACTTCGGCCTGGTGCTGCCCTTCCTGGCCTCCGGCTTCGGCACCTTCATGCTGCGCCAGGCCTTCCGCCAGCTGCCCGGCGAACTGCGCGACGCGGCCCGGATCGACGGGGCCGGCCACTGGCGCTTCCTGTGGCGGATCGTCGTCCCGCTCAACAAGCCGGCCCTCGCGGCGCTGTCGATCTACGTCTTCCTGTCGGCCTGGAACCAGTACTTCTGGCCGCTGATCATCACCCGCACGGCGAACATGCAGACCCTCCAGATCGGTCTGACCTCGCTGCGCGACTCCGAGATGGCCGATCCCGGGCTGATCCTGGCCGGTGTCGTGCTCTCCCTGCTGCCCACCCTCGCCCTGGTGGTCTTCGGCCAGCGCTTCATCGTCCGCGGCCTCACCGCGGGCGCCGTCCGCTGACCGCGTGTCCCGTCCACGTCCCCCGCTTTCCCGGATAGAGAGAGAACCCTCGTGAAGAAGAGTGCGCGCGCGCTCGCGGCCCTGCTGGTGGCCGGCCTTTCCCTGACCGCCTGCAGCTCCAGCGGCTCCGGTTCCGGCTCCGGAGGCTCCTCCGACGCCGGAGCGCCCGGCGCCCAGGCGCTCGACCAGGCCTCCGGTGTCACCACCGTGGAGTTCTGGCACTCGATGACCGGCAAGAACGCCGACGTGCTGAACGGGCTGGTCGGCCAGTTCAACGCCGCCCACCAGGGCAAGATCGAGGTCAAGGCGCAGTTCCAGGGGAAGTACGACGAGCTGGTCACCAAGTACAAGGCCGCGGTGCAGCAGAAGGGCACCCCCGCCCTGGCACAGGTCTACGACATCGGCACCCGGTTCATGATCGACTCCAAGCAGACCGTCCCGGCCCAGGCCTTCGCCGACAAGGACGGCTACTCGCTGGACGACCTCGACGCCAACATCCGCAACTACTACTCGGTCGGCGGCAAGCTCCAGTCGATGCCGTTCAACTCCTCGATGCCGCTGCTCTACCTGAACACCGATGCCTTTAAGGAGGCCGGCGTCGACCCGGCGCAGGCGCCCAAGGACCTCAACGAGCTGGGCGAGCTGGCCAAGAAGCTGACGAAGAAGGACGCCGACGGCAAGACCGTCCGGTACGGCTTCGGCGCCGCCATCTACGGCTGGTTCGTGGAGCAGCTGCTCGCCGAGTCCGGCGCCATGTACTGCGACAACGACAACGGCCGCGGCAACAAGGCGGGCAAGGTCGTCTTCGACTCCGCCCAGGGCGCCAAGATCGTCCAGTGGTGGGCCGACCTGGTCAAGGGCGGCTATGCGGCCAACACCGGCCGCACCACCGACGACGCCCAGGCCGCGTTCAAGGCCGGCACGGTCGCGATGCACCTGGAGTCCACCGGCGTGCTGCGCGGCTACACCGAGGCCGCGAAGTTCGGCGTCGGCACCGCGGCCTTCCCCAAGGTCGACGCCGCCGACCAGGGCGGCCCGGTGATCGGCGGCGCCTCGCTGTGGATCAGCGGCCCCGGCCACTCGGACGCCGAGAAGCGCGCCGCCTGGGAGTTCGAGAAGTTCGTCTCCGCCCCCGAGCAGCAGGCCGTCTGGCACACCGGCACCGGCTACTTCCCGGTCAACACCAAGTCCCTGGACGACCCCAAGGACAAGGAGTGGGTGGCCAAGTACCCGCAGTTCCAGACCGCGATCGACCAGCTGAAGGCCACCAAGCCGACCCCGGCCACGGCCGGCTGCCTGCTCGGCGTGATGCCGCAGGCCCGCAAGGGCGTGGAGACCGCGATCGAGCAGGCCATCGCGGGCACCAAGCCGGCCCAGCAGGCCCTGGCCGATGCCGCGAAGGAGCTCCAGCCGGCGATCGAGAGCTACAACAGCTCGGTCGGCTGAACCGGCCCGGCCGGACGCCGGAATCGCCGCGCCGGAACCGCCGCGGCTGACCCCGGGTCGAACGCCCGGACCGCCCCGGTCGGACGCCGGCACGACGACGGCCCGCCCCGCGCACCGCGCGCAGGGCGGGCCGCCGTCGTAGGGGCCGCGGCTACGCCGTGTCCGCCTCGGAGAAGAGGAAGATCCCGGCCAGGATCAGCGCGGCCCCGCCGTACTGCCAGGCGTCGATGCGCTCGCCCAGCAGCAGCACCGCGAAGGCGAGCCCGAACACCGGGATGATGTTCAGCAGCACGCCCGCCGTGGTGACCGGGGTCCGGGTCACGGCGCGGTTGTACATCAGGAACGCGCCCGCCAGCCCGCCGCCGCAGACCCCGGCCGCGACCAGCCAGTGCAGCGGGTCGGCCCCGCCGGTGGTCAGGGCGCCGCCCAGCAGCCACTGACCGGCGATCAGCGGCACGGTGAACAGCAGCCCGAAGCCGAACTGGTAGGCCGTGGCGACCAGCGGATCGGTGTCCCGGACGATCCGTCCGGTGAGGATGGTGGCCGCCGCGGCCGCCACCGTGCCGAGCAGGACGAGGAGGTCCCCCGTACCGAGCCCGAACACGGCGTGGCTCCCGCCCAGCGCCGCGATGCCCACCGCGCCCAGCACCACGCCGCCGACGGCGCGCGGCGTGGGTGCCCGGCGGCCGACCAGCGCGGCCAGCGCGACCACGAAGCAGGCCTCCGAGCCGCGCAGGACGGAGGCCTGGGTCGCGTCGATGTGCGCCATCCCCAGTCCGATCGCCCCGTACCCGACCATCGGCTCGAACAGCCCGAGGAGGGCGAGCCGCCGCAGCTGGTCGCGCGGCGGGCGCCGGTGGCCCCGGCGGAGCAGGAGGGCCCAGGGCAGGGCGGCGGCGGTGACCAGGGAGACGGCGAGCACCGTCACGACCGGGAGCCCGCGCAGGGCGTACTTCTCCGCGGTGGTCCACAGGCCCCAGATCGCCGAGGCCCCGATCAGGGTCAGCGTTCCGCCCGGGTGGCGGACGGCGTTGCCGATCACGCCGGTCGCGGAGCTCCGGGAGCGGGTCGGGAGGGCGGGGTCCGGTCGGCACGGGGTGGGCTCGGTGACCATGGGCCGGTGGGTTCCCTTCGGCGTCGGGCGGTCGGTCCTCGGTGCTCGGTCTTCTCGGTGCGCGGCGCTCGGCGCTCGTCGGACCGGGGGACGGCCCACGGTGCTCGTCGGACCGGTCGGCCGGTCGGCCCCCCGGGCACTGTCGCAGGATCAGTCCGTGCTGCTCCGGGGCGGGTAGGTGTGGGTGATGCCCCACGGGTCGGTCACGGTCCCGTCGCCGTTCAGGTAGCCAGGGCCGATCGGCACCTTGCCGTGGCCACCGGGGATGTCGAGCACGTACGTCGGCTGGCACATGCCCGAGACCCGGCCGCGCAGCCGGCGGACGAGCGCCTGCCCCTCCGCGATGGTGGTGCGGAAGTGGCTGGTGCCGACGGCGAGGTCGCCGTGGTGCAGGTAGTACGGCTTGACCCGGTTCACGATCAGGGTGCGGAACAGGTCCTCCAGTGCCTCGGGGGTGTCGTTGACCCCCTTGAGCAGCACCGTCTGGCTGACCAGCGGGATGCCGGAGCCGGCCAGCAGCCGCAGCGCGCGACGGGCGCCGGCGCCGATCTCCTGGCTGTGGTTGGTGTGCACGACGACCCAGACCGGGGTGTCCAGGGTGAGGGCCCCGACCAGTTCCTCGGTCACCCGGTCCGGATCCACCACCGGTACCCGGGTGTGGAAGCGGATCACCTTGACGTGCTCGATCGCGTCGAGCGCCGCGAGGATCGGCCGCAGCCGGCTCGGGGACATGATCAGCGGGTCGCCCCCGGTGAAGATCACCTCCCAGATCTCCGGGTGACTGCGGATGTAGTCCAGAGCGGTGGCGAGCTGGCCCTCCTTCAGCATGGAGTCGCCGGGGCCGACCACCTCCCGGCGGAAGCAGAACCGGCAGTACACGGGGCACACCAGCACCGGCTTGAGCAGCACCCGGTCCGGGTAGCGGTGGGTGATGCCCTTGACGGGGGTGAAGGGGTCGTCGCCGATCGGGTCCTCCCGCTCCTCCGGCAGGGAGATCAATTCCTGGCCGGTGGGCACGAACTGACGGGCGATCGGATCGTCGAGCTCGACGATCCGGTCGCGCATGGCGGGAGTGATGCTCAGGGCGTACTTCTTGGCGACGTCGGTGATCGTCGCGAATTCTTCCTCGGGGACGAGTTGCTGTGCGAGCAGTTCCTTGGGCGTGCGAATCGGGCGCGGGGCGACCATGTCTTCAGCTCCTGGGGAAACCGATGAAGATCGTTCGGCGGACGGTGTCGCGCCGCGTTTCGACGGACACCGAAATTCCCGCGAGCGACGTCATCACGGGATTTGAGGAGGGCTTCGGAAATCGATTCGGCGGTGAAAACCAAGAAGGCCGACGAATGACGACGCTAGTCCTGTGGCATAAACGCGTCAAGTTTTGATTGTGACAATATCCGGGAGACCGCGTCACCGGATGTTAACGGTCCGCGTACGGGCGCCGCGGAGCGGTGCGCTAGGCGGAGAGCGCCTCGCCGCTCTCCGGGGGCGCGCACGCGGCGGCCAGGTCGTCCATGGACAGGTCGAGCGCGAAGGCCAGCGCCGCGATGGTGAAGAAGGACGGTGTCGGTGCCCGGCCGGTCTCGATCTTCCGCAGCGTCTCGGCCGAGACGCCGGCCGCCGCGGCCACCTCGACCATGCTGCGCTCGCCGCGCGCCTCGCGCAGCAGCGCCCCGAAGCGCTCGCCGCGCTCGCGCTCCCACGGGGTCAGCGGAGTCCTCACCATGCCGACGAGTCTACGGCCCCCTCGCCGCCCGGCGCCCACGCCCCCGCGACCGTGATACAAATACCGGTATAAGAATTGGATCCATAGGAGAGAAGCACCATGGTCGAACTCAAGTCGGACGCCGGGCTGGCCGCGATGCGCGAGGCCGGGCGCGTGGTCGCGCAGGCGCTGGCAGCCGTCCGGGAGCACGCGACGGTCGGCGTGAGCCTGCTGGAACTGGACGAGGTGGCGCGGGGCGTGCTCAAGGCCGCCGGGGCCGCCTCGCCGTTCCTCGGCTACCGCCCGTCCTTCGCGCCCGTCCCGTTCCCGGCCGTCATCTGCGCCTCGGTGAACGACGCCGTGGTGCACGGCATCCCGAACGGCTACCGGCTGCGCGACGGCGACCTGGTGAGCATCGACTGCGGCGCCCTCCTGGACGGCTGGGCCGGGGACTCGGCGATCAGCTTCACCGTCGGCACCGCCCGCCCCGAGGACACCGCCCTGATCGAGACCACCCGCCGCGCCCTGGAAGCGGGCATCGCCGCCGCCGTGGTCGGCAACCGGACCGGGGACATCGCCCACGCCATCGGCACCGTCGCCCGCGCCGGCCGCTACGGCCTGCTGGACGGCTACGGCGGGCACGGCATCGGCCGCCGGATGCACGAGGACCCGCACGTGGCCAACGAGGGCCGCCCGGGGCGGGGTTACCCGCTGCGCCCCGGCCTGGTGCTGGCGATCGAGCCGATGCTGCTGGCCGGCGGGCGCGACGACCACCGCACCGATCCGGACGGCTGGACCCTGCGCACCGTCGACGGCAGCCGTGCCGCCCACGTCGAGCACACCGTCGCCATCACCGAGGACGGCCCGCGCATTCTCACCCTGCCCTGATCCGACCCTGCCCTGCTCCGACAAGATCCACAAGGCACGCCCTAAGCTCGGGGTCCATGACCAAAGGCGTGATGTTCGATTTCTCCGGCACCCTCTTCAGCGTCGTCTCCACCGCCGAGTGGCTGGCGGCCCACACTGCCGCCACCGGCCTCGTCCTGCCGGCCCGGGAGGAGGCCGAACTGGTGGCCCGGCTGGAGGAGTTCGGTGCCCTGCCCGGCGGGGTGCCGCCGCGGCGGATCCGGCCGGAGGTCCAGCCGGCGTGGGACACCCGGGACTTGACCCCCGAGCTGCACCGGACCGCGTACACCGCGCTGACCCGCGACGCCGAGCCGCCCGCCGCCCTCGACGTGGACGCCCTCTACGAGTCCCACTGGGCGCCCGCGAACTGGCGGCCGTACCCGGACACCGCCGCCGTGCTGCGCGAGCTGCGCCGCCGGGGCGTGCCGGTCGCGGTGGTGAGCAACATCGGCTGGGACCTGCGGCCGGTCTTCCGCGCGTACGGCCTGGCGGAGCTGGTCGACGTCTACGTGCTGTCGTACGAGGTCGGCGCGCAGAAGCCCGATCCGGTGATCTTCGAGATCGCCTGCGAGCGGCTCGGGCTCGCCCCGGCCGACGTCCTGATGGTCGGCGACGACCGCACCTGCGACGGCGGTGCGACCGCGCTCGGCTGCGGCTTCCACCCCGTCGAGCACCTGCCCGTCGACCGGCGCCCGGACGCCCTCGCGCCGGTGCTGGACGTCCTGACCGGGTGATCCCGGAGGCCGGACCTGACGGCATGACGGCATGACGGCACGAGGGCGTGACGGCGTGACGGGGTGACGCAGGACACGAGGTGGCACGCCCGCGGCCCGGAGTAGCGTGCGGGCATGAGTGATCAGGACTTCACCACGCGCATCACCGTCCGCGGGTACGAGACCGACTCCCAGGGGCACCTCAACCAGGCGGTCTACCTCCAGTACGCCGAGCACGCCCGCTGGGAGTACCTCCGGGCGGCCGGGATCCGTCAGGCGGACCTGGTCGCCGAGGGGGTCGGCCCGGTCGTCCTGGAGACCACGGTCAAGTACCTGCGGGAGCTGCGCGCGGGAGACTCGGTGGAGGTGGGCTGCTCGTTCACCTGGCGGGAGGGCAAGACCTTCCAGCTTGTGCAGCGGCTGGTCCGCGAGGACGGCGTGCTGGCCGCCGAGATCACCGGTGTCGGCGGCATCCTCGACCTGACGGAGCGCAGGCTGGTCGCCGACCCGCGCGAGCCGCTGCGCGCCCTGGCCGCCGACCCGGGCCTGCTCGGCCTCTGAGCGAACGGGCCCGGCGAACCCGGCCCCGCCCGGCGAACCCGGCCCCGCCCACCGCCCTCACGCTCCACGGCTGGAGACCGCGACCGGCTGCGGTCTCCATCCCGTCCCCGGGGGATTTCCCCACCCCTGACCGGCCCGCTGTCCGGATGGGACCAAGTCCCGTGCCGCAGCAGACTCTTGGGCATGACGAAGCCCACCCGCACCATCGCCGCCGCGGTCACCGCGGCCGCCGCCCTCGCCGTGACCGCGCTGAGCGCCCTGCCCGCCGGCGCGGCCGGCACCGCGGCGCCCGGAAGGGACGGCCTGGCCTGGGCCGCCTGCCCGGACGCCCCGGCCGACAGCCCCCAGCGCTGCGCCGAGGTCACCGTCCCGCTGGACTACGCCGACCCGAACGGCCCCCGCATCACCCTCGCCGTCTCCCGGATCACCGCCGCCGATCCCGGCCTGCGCCGCGGCGTGCTGCTGGCCGTCCCCGGCGGACCGGGCGGCTCCAGCCTCGACCTCGTCCACGGCATGGCGGGGCACCTGCCGCAGTCCGTCCGGGACCGCTACGACGTGGTCGGCTTCGACCCGCGCGGCGTCGGCCGTTCCACCCCGGTCAGCTGCGGACTGGACACCGCCGACCTGTCGATGGTCAAGGTGCGTCCCTGGCCGGCCGCCGACGGCTCGATCGACGGGAACCTGGCCACCGCCCGCCGCGTCGCCGAGACCTGCGCACGCAACGGCGGCCCGGTGCTGCGCAGCATCTCCACCGCCAACGAGGCCCGCGACATGGACAGCGTGCGCCGCGCCCTCGGTGAGCGCCGCCTCTCCGTGTGGGGCGTCTCGTACGGCACCTACGCGGGCGCGGTCTACGCCACCATGCTCCCCGAGCGCACCGACCGGATCGTGCTGGACAGCAACGACGACCCGGACCCGACCCGGGTCGGGCGCGGCTGGCTGGACAACTACGGTCGGGGCGTGGAGGACCGCTTCCCCGACTTCGCCGCCTGGGCGTCGGCCCCGGACAACCCGGACCGGGTCGCGGACACCCCCGAGGAGGTCCGCCCGCTCTTCCTCGACCTCGCCGCCCGCCTCGACCGGGCCCCGCTGCCCTGGGAGGGCGCCAACCCGGCGGAGCTGAACGGCAACGTGCTGCGCGAGACCCTGCTGGAGAGCATGTACGCGGACGCGAAGTTCCCGGTCCTCGCCCGGCTGATGCTGGCCGGTCTCGGCCGTGCTCCGCTGCCCGTCCCGCCCAAGCCGGGCGAGCGGGAGCTGCAGGCGGTGCAGAACACCCTCGCCGTCTCGGTCGGCACCCTCTGCAACGACGTCAAGTGGCCCACCGACCCAGCGGGCTACACCAAGGCCGTCACCGCGGACCGCGCCGCCCGTCCGCTCACCGCCGGCCTGCCGGTGAACGTGATGCCTTGCGCCTTCTGGCCGTTCGCGCCCGCCGAGCCGCCGGTGCGGGTGACCGACCGCGGCCCGGCCAACGTGCTGCTCACCCAGAACCTGCGCGACCCCGCGACGCCGTACGCCGGTGCGCTCAAGCTGCGGGCGGCCTTCGGGGACCGGGCGCGGATGGTGGCGGTGGACTCGGGCGGCCACGACGTGTACCGGGCCAACGGGAACGCCTGCGGCGACCAGGTGGTGACGGACTACCTGGTCACCGGCCGCCGCCCGGTCCGGGACGTCTTCTGCCCGGCGGGCTGAGCGGGGGCGCGAGGTGGCGTGCGGGGGCAACGGGCCGTGGACGAACGGCCCTTGTTCCTGCGTGCACGCCCGTTCGGCCCCCGGGAATGAGTCGAATCCGTCGCGATTTTGTGACAATCCTTCACCGGCACCCGCCCCCCACGGCCTGTTGACGGCCGTAATGTTCGATCTATGTCACCGAAGAGCCGCATACCCGCCGCCTCGGACCCGGGCGACACCTGGGTGCCGCGCCCGAGGCGCCGCGAGACCCCGCTCGGCATCCTGGGCCACGCGGCCACCTTCCTCGGCGCCAGCGTGCTGGGCGGCATCCTGCTGGCGGGCCTGATCCTCCCGGCGGCCGGGGCGGTCGGACTCGGGGCGAAGAACGGCGCCGAGGGCTTCGAGAGCATCCCCGACGACTTCAGGACCCCGTCACTGAGCCAGGCGACCCAGATCTTCGACGCCAACGGCGGTCTGATCGCCAAGGTGTACGAGCGCGACCGGACCGTCATACCCGCCGACCAGATGTCCCCGCTGATCCGTACGGCGCAGGTCGACATCGAGGACGCCCGGTTCTACGAGCACGGCGCCGTCGACCTCAAGGGCATCCTGCGCGCGATCACCAAGAACGCGGAGAGCGGCGCCGCCGTCCAGGGCGCCTCCACCCTGACCCAGCAGTACGTCAAGAACGTCAACGTCGAGAAGGCCGGGGACGACCCGGACGCGGTGCGCGAGGCGCAGCGCAAGACGCTCGGCCGCAAGATCCAGGAACTCCGGTACGCCATCAAGCTGGAGGAGGACCTGACCAAGGAGCAGATCCTCACCAACTACCTCAACATCACCTTCTACGGCCACCAGGCGTACGGCATCCAGGCCGCCTCCCAGCGCTACTTCGGCAAGGACGCCAAGGACCTCGTCCTGCCCGAGGCGGCGATGCTCGCCGGGCTGGTGCAGAACCCGTCCCAGTACGACCCGAAGCTGCACCCGGTGGCCGCCCAGAAGCGCCGCGACACCGTCATCGACAAGATGGTGGAGAACAAGCACATCACCGCGGAGCAGGCCAGGGAGGCGAAGGCCGCCCCGCTCGGCCTCAACTACAAGGACCCGCGCAACGGTTGCATCACCGCCCAGGCCGGGATGGGCTTCTTCTGCGACTACGTGCGCCACGTGGTCAAGCAGGACCCGTCGTTCGGCAAGAGCGCGGCGGAGCGCAAGAAGCTGTGGGACACCGGCGGCCTGAACATCTACACCACGCTGGACCCGGACAAGCAGGCCGCGGCCCAGAACGCCGTCTCCACCAAGGTGTACGTCACCGACCCGGTCTCGGCCGCGATGACGATGGTCGAGCCCGGCAGCGGCAAGATCCTGGCGATGGCGCAGACCCGCCCGTACGGCCTGGCCAAGGAGAAGAACGAGACCGTCGTCAACTACAACGTGGACGCGGCGATGGGCGGCGGCATCGGCTTCCAGCCCGGCTCCAACTTCAAGCCGATCGTGGCCGCCGCCGCCCTGGAGGCCGGGCTGTCGAAGACCCAGCGGTACGACTCGCCCAACCGGATGGACTGGCCGACGATGCGGACCTGCGACGGCACCTGGAAGAACCTCAGCAAGGGGAAGAAGGAGGGGACCATCCCCAACGAGAGCACCTCCGAGGTCGGCCCGTACGAGCTCAAGCAGGCCATGGCGCTCTCCGTGAACACCTACTTCGTGCAGATGGAGCAGGAGATCGGCCTCTGCGCCGTCAAGCAGATGGCCAACAAGCTGGGCATGGAGGGCAAGGCCGACGGCTCGGCGCTGCAGGAGGTGCCGGCGCTCGGCCTGGGCACCCAGGAGGTCAGCCCGCTGACCATGGCCAACGTGTACGCGACCTTCGCCGCCCGGGGCACCTACTGCGCGCCGATGGCGATCAACCGGATCACCACGGTGGACGGCGCCGACGTCCCGGTGCCCCCGGCCCGGTGCACCCCGGTGATGTCCGAGGACACCGCCGACGTGATCAACAGCGTGCTGCTCGGGGTGACCGAGAAGGGCGGCACCGCGCGGGACCTCGGCCTGGACGACCGCCGCCAGATCGCCGGCAAGACCGGGACGACGGACGAGAAGAAGTCGGCCTGGTTCACCGGCTACACGGGCAACCTGGCGGGCTCGGTCTGGCTGGGCAGCCCCGGTACCAAGGTGCCGATGCGCAACATCCGGATCGGCGGCAAGTACCAGGCCGAGGTCTTCGGCGCCACCGGCCCCGGCCCGATCTGGCAGCAGGCGATGAGCGACGCGGTGCGGAACATGCCGGAGAAGGACTTCACCACCGTCTACATCCCGGACCCGGTGCGGCGGGACACCAACTGCCCCACTCCCGGCGGCACGCCGGGCTCGGCCGGCTGCACCGTCGCCCCCGCCACCGGCGGCCCGGGGAACACCGGCAGGCCGCGCGGGGGCACCCCGACCCCCGGCCGCACCGGGCCCTTCGCCCCGCCCGGCACCGCGGACCCCGAGGACCGGTGAGCCGCCCGGCCCCGCACGAGTACTCGTGCGGGGCCGGGGCGCGCGGGCGGACGGGGGTTTCGCCGTGCGTCCGGGCGGCGGCAGGCCGTCAGGCCGTCGGAGCGGTGGCGCCGGGCTCGGTGGTGCCGGGCTCGGCGGGCCGGAGCGGAGAACCGTCCAGGAGCGCCCGGGCCGGGCGCACCGAGCCGACCGGTTCGCCGTGTCCGAGGACGGGGACGACGGCCAGTTCGGCGAGGGTGTCGTCGGTGTCCACGGGGACGCCGAGCCGTCGCAGCGCGGCGGCCAGCACCACGGGACGGGCCCGGGTGGAGCCGTCCGCGATCTTGAGCGCGACGGCGGAGCCGTCGGGGAGCGCCAGGGCGTAGACCCCTTCCGCGCCGTCCTTGGCGACCGATCCGGGAAGCGCGCGCATCAGGCGGGTCACGTCCCGACCGGTCCCGCCGACGTACTCGGCGTGCCGGTTCATCGCCCGGGCGACCCGCTGTTCCGGGGATCCGGCGGGGCCGGTCGCCAGTGCGGCGAAGGCCCGGGCCAGGCCGCGGTAGCCGATGGCGAACAGGGGGGCTCCGCAGCCGTCCACGCCGGTCGCGGCGACCTTCTCCCCGGCCAGGTCCTCGACGGTGTCGCGCAGGGCCCGCTGCAGGGGATGGCCGGGGTCGAGGTAGGTGGCCGTGTCCCAGCCGTTGGCGACGCAGGTGGCGAGCATCGCGGCGTGCTTGCCCGAGCAGTTCATCGTCAGCGCGGTGGGGCCGCCGCCGGCCGCCAGGTGGTCCCGCAGTGCGGCTTCCCCGATGGGCAGCGCGGCCGTGCACCGCAGAGCGCCGGTGTCGAGGCCGGCGCCCCCGAGGATCTCGCGGACGCCGTCGAGGTGGAAGGCCTCGCCGGAGTGGCTGGCGCAGGCCAGGGCCAGCAGTTCGCCGTCCAGGTCGAGTCCGGCCCGCAGCATGCCGAGGGCCTGGAGCGGCTTGTTGGACGACCGGGGGTACATCGGGCGGTCGGTCTCGCCGACGCTCAGCACCGTCCGCCCGTCAGGACCGAGTGCGAGGACCGTCCCGTGGTGCACCGACTCCAGGAAGTCACCTCGCCACACCTCCGCCACCATCGCGTGCACAGCGCATTCCCCTCTCCTCGGCCCCACGGCCGAAAGGACGACTCGAACTGTCAACAGTTATCACTTTAACGTGGTCCGCGCCGGTGCCCCCGCCGGGTGCTGACATACTCGGACGCGGCCCTGTGCCACCGTCGGCCGCCGACGCCACGGCGCTCCGGCCCATCACCCCGGGCACACCCCCCGACCTGGCCGGACGACAGCGGCGGCCAGTCCCGAACGGACGGACACCACCCATGCCAGAGACCCTCCGGCGCGGCCTGGCGGGCCAGCTCGTGGGCACGCTCCGCGAGCGCGTCCTCACCGGCGAGATCCCGTCCGGAACCCGGATCAACGAGGTGGAGGTCGCCCGCGAGCTGGGCATCAGCAGGGGGCCGCTGCGCGAGGCCATCCGGCAGCTCGTCAGCGAGGGCCTGCTCGTGCACGTGCCCAACAAGGGCGCCGTCGTCTTCGAGGCCGGCCCGCGGGAGGTCGAGGCCCTCTTCGAGCTGCGGTCCGCGCTGGAGACCGCCGCCGCGCGCCTGGCCGCCGAGCGGCGCGACCGCAAGGACGTCACGGCCCTGCGCCGGGCGTGCGAACAGTCGAGGAAGCTGATGACCGGGGGCCGCCGGTTCGCCCACCGCAGCAGTCTCGACTTCCATCAGGCGCTGCTCGACGCGGCCCGCAGCCCCCGGATCGCCGAACAGGTGGAGCGCGTGCACCAGCAGATCGCGGTGCTCCGCAGCCGGCACAACGTGCCGGCCTCGCACACCGAGGCCTCGATAGCCGACCACGAGCACCTCGCGGAGGCCGTCGCCGAGGGCCGGGCCGACCGCGCCGCCGAGGTGATGGCCCGCCACCTCGACCGGGTCCGGGAGCAGATGATCGCGCACATGACGGAGCAGTGACGCCCAGCTGCCCAGCTGCCCAGCTGCCCAGCTGTCCACGGGCGACGGGCGACGGGCGACGGGCGACGGCCTCGGGCCCGGGCCGGGCTACCGCGCCGCGACCGGCTCCCCGCTGTCCTGGTCGAGGTTGAACACCCGCCGGTAGGAGTCGGTCACCACGGTGATCTGCGCCCGCCCGGTCCAGCTCGCCTCCACCAGCCGGGCGTCGCCCTGGTCCCTGCCGACGTCCGCCAGCGACCAGCGCCGGGCCGACCAGCCCTCACCGCTCTCCAGCAGCACCTGCCAGTGCTCGCCCGACTCCGGCCCGGTGGCGTACGAGCGGTGCACCACCACCAGGGCGCGCTCGGCCCCGGCCGGGGCGTCCTCCCGGCTGCGGGTCTCGGCCGCCGACACCTTGTGCGCGGCCACCACGCCGAGCAGGAACACCACCCCGGCGGTCACCGTGACGGCCCGGGTGGCCGTCCGCACCGCGGCCCGCAGGTCGCCCAGCCAGGCGGCCGCGATCAGCGCCGCCAGCGCGCCGCCGAGCAGCAGCTCCGGCCGGTTGAACAGGTCGGCCACCAGCATCCGCCCGCCCGACCGGCTCTCCCACTGCCCCTCCGTGTAGAGCAGCACGGCGGCCAGCCCGCCGGCCGCCAGCAGCCGGACCAGGACGCGCCTGGACCGGGACGTGCGTCGGTTCGTCGTCCCCCGGTTCATCGTCCCTCCGCCCCCGTTCCCCGTTCCCCCGTGGTCGCGGTCACAGCTCGGCGAGCAGCTTCCGGCCCTCCGGCCAGTCGCCCAGTCCGGAGTCGGAGTTGAGGTGCCCGTACGCGCCCGGCTCGACGTACCGGGCGCCCCAGGCGGCGGCGAACGTGCGGGCCCGCCCGGGGGAGACCCACGGGTCGTCGGTCGAGGAGACCACCACGGCCGGGAACGGCAGGGGCTCCAGCGCCACCGGGCGGAAGCCCACCAGCTCCGGGACCTCGGCGGTGTCGACGTCCGCCGGGGCCACCAGCAGCGCGCCCCGGACGGCGGCGGTCCGCCCGGCGGCGGCGGTGGCCGCCCAGTGGGCCGCCGTGACGCAGCCCAGGCTGTGGGCGACCAGTACCACCGGGCCCCGGGCGGCGGCCTCGGCCACCGCCGCGTCCACCCGGGCCACCCAGTCCGTCCGCTCCGGGTGGTCCCAGTCCGCCTGTTCGACCCGGCGGAAGGAGTCCGGCTCGGCCGCCTCCCAGCGGGTCTGCCAGTGCTCGGGGCCGGAGTTCTGGTAGCCGGGCAGGACGAGATAGGTGGTGCGGTCGGGCATGGGCTTCTCCGGGAGGGGGACGGTCGTGGGCAGCAGGATTCTAGGACCCGGGCCGCCGGCCTCCGCAGCCGGGCGCCCCACCGGCGCTCACTCTCCGCAACCGGCGCGTGCACGTCCGCATGCGCCGTTGCGCGCCCGGTGCGCCCCGTTGCCAACGGTGACCCCGGTACGGGAGGTTGGACCGGGCCCGGGCCGGCTGCCACCGCCCGGGGCCCGTACCCGACCTGAGGCTCGACCACGTGGAGGGATGTCGGCGATGACATCGAAGATCCTGCTCGTCACCGGGGACGCCGCCGAGTCACTGGAGGTGTTCTACCCGTACCAGCGGCTGCGCGAGGAGGGCTACCAGGTCGACATCGCGGCCCCGACGAAGAAGCGCCTCCAGTTCGTGGTGCACGACTTCGTCGAGGGGTTCGACACCTACACCGAGAAGCCCGGCTACACCTGGCCCGCCGACGTGGCCCTCGCCGACGTCGACCCGGCCGACTACGTGGCCCTGGTCATCCCCGGCGGCCGCGCCCCCGAGTACCTGCGCAACGACCCGGACGTGCAGCGGATCGCGCAGCACTTCTTCGCCGAGGACAAGCCCGTCGCCCAGATCTGCCACGGCCCGCTGATCACCGCCGCCGCCGGCGTGCTGAACGGCCGCCGCACCTCGGCCTACCCGGCACTGGCCCCCGACATCAAGGCGGCGGGCGCCGAGTTCGTGGACGGCGAGGCCGTGGTGGACGGCACGGTCGTCTCGGCCCGCGCCTGGCCCGACCACCCGGGGTGGCTGCGCGCCTTCGTCGAGGTCCTGCGCACCAAGGCGCCGCTCGCCTGACGCGACCCGGAGCCGTACCCGGAGCCGCACCCCGAGACGGCTCGGGGTACGGCTCCGGGGCCGTTCCGGGTTCGCTCCGGGTCGGACCCCGCCCCCAGGCCGAGGACCGGCGGCGGAAGGCCTGGCAGAGTGTCAGAACTCGGGGCCGGTGCTCCGGTTGACGACTCTGCCACGACCCAGACCAGGGAGGCCGGCATGACCGCCGCCCCGACCGTTCCGTTCACCGCCCGGACCGCGCCGACCACCGGGCGCCGCCGGCCGATCCTGCGCACCGCCGTCGCGGCCGCCGTCGGCGCGGGCCTGCTGGTCGCGCTCGCCCCCGCCGCCGTCGCCCGGCCCGCCGCCGGTCCGGCCGCCGCCGGGTGCGGAGGCCCGCACGGCTCCGCCGCCGTCCGCGCCGGCGCCGTCGCGACCCCCAAGGGCCGCGCCGACTGGGAGGCCGCCGACGCCGCCCTCGCCGGGATGACCGACCCCGGCTACGCGACCTCCGCCCTCGCCGCCGTCCGCCAGGACGGCCGGGTGGTCTGGCGCAACGCCACCGGCGTCGCCGAACTCGCCACCGGCGCGCCCGCCGACCCCCGGGGCTCCTTCCGGATCGGCAGCGCCACCAAGCCCTTCGTCGCCACCACGCTGCTCCAACTGGTCGGCGAGCACCGGCTGGACCTCGACGACCGCCTGGAGTGCCTGCTGCCGGGCGTCGTCCCCAACAGCACCGCGATCACCGTCCGGCAACTGCTCAACCACACCAGCGGCGTCGCCGACTACACCCAGGACCAGGCCTTCGACTTCCGGCGGCCGCAGTGGCTCGACGGCGGCCGCTTCCGGCACTACGGCCTCCAGGACCTGGTGGACATCGCCAACCGGTACCCGTCCGCCTTCCCGCCCGGCCGGGACTGGCAGTACTCCAACACCAACTACATCCTGATCGGGATGATCATCGAGAAGCTCACCGGCCACAGCTGGAACGAGGAGGTGACCCGCCGGATCATCCGCCCGCTCGGCCTCACCGGCACCTGGATGCCCGGCGACTCGCCCTTCCTCCCCGGCCGGTACGCCCACGGCTACTACAAGGCCGACACCGGCCCGGTGGACGTCACCCTGTTCAACCCCTCGATGGCCGGCCCCTCCGGCGCCGGCGTCTCCACCACGGCCGACCTGACCGCCTTCCTCGACGCCCTGCTCGGCGGCCGCCTGCTGCGCCCGGCCGAACTCGCCGCCATGCAGCAGACCACCGCCAACGGCGAGGGCCGCAGCTACGGCCTCGGCCTGCAGCGCCTGGACACCCCCTGCGGCTCCTTCTGGGGCCACGCCGGCGGCATCCCCGGCTACAGCACGATGATGCTCGGCTCGGCGGACGGCAGGCGCGAGTTCGCCGCGAACGCCACCGTCTACGACGCCCCGGACGACGCCGTCAACGCCGCCTGGAACAAGGTGATCGAGACCGCGCTGTGCGGAGCCCGGCCGGCGGCCGCCGGAACCGACCTCGCCCGCACGGCGCCGTGACCGACCCCCTACGCTGACCGGCGGGCGAACGGCCCACCGTCACCAGGAGGACGAGACATGGCAGAGCCGCTGATCGCCGCCGTCGGGGGCAGGGTGCCCGCCGTCGACCCGGGCGCCTTCGTGGCGCCGAACGCCGTCGTGGTCGGGGACGTGACCGTCGCCGCCGGCGCCGGTGTCTGGTACGGCGCGGTGCTGCGCGGCGACGCCGAGTCGATCAGTGTCGGCGCGGGCAGCAACATCCAGGACAACTGCACCCTGCACGCCGACCCCGGCTTCCCGCTGGTGGTCGGCGAGCGGATCTCGGTCGGCCACAACGCCGTGCTGCACGGCTGCACCGTTGAGGACGACGTGCTGGTGGGCATGAACGCCACCGTGCTCAACGGCGCCCGGATCGGCACCGGCTCGCTGGTCGCGGCCGGCGCGGTGGTGCCGCAGGGCATGGTCGTCCCGCCCGGCTCGCTGGTCGCCGGCGTCCCGGCCAGGGTCCGCCGGGAGCTGACCGAGGACGAGAAGGCGGGCATCAGGGCCAACGGCGCCGGCTACCAGCTGCTCGCCGAGGCCCACCGGGAGATATGAGGCCCACCGGGAGACACCGGCCCGCTGGAGCCTGTCCCTAGACCGCGGTCATCGCGGCCGCCGCCGGTTCCGTCGCCACGGGGGCGGGCCGGCGGCGGTCGACCACCCAGGCGAGCACCGCGATCAGCGTCCCCGCGGCGGCCAGGACCGCGCCGACCAGCGTCGGCGCGGTCCAGCCGAGCCCGGCGTCCAGCGCCAGCCCGCCGAAGTACGCGCCCTGGGCGTTGGCCAGGTTGAAGGCGCCCTGGACCGTCGCCGAGGCGAGGGTCGGCGCGCTGCGCGCCTTCCGGAGCACCAGGGTCTGCACGGCCGGCACGATCGCGAAGCCGAACAGCCCGATCAGCACCACCGTGACGGCCGCCGACCAGCGGGCGTGCGCGGTCACCGCGAACAGCGCCAGGGTGGCGGAGAGCAGCACGAAGGCCGCGCACACGGTGGGCCGCAGCGCCCGGTCGGCGGCGAACCCGCCCAGCACGTTGCCGATCGTCATGCCGACGCCGAACAGCGCGAGCACCAGGGTCACCGAGCCGGTGGCGTAGCCGGAGACGTTGGTGAGCAGCGGGGCGATGTAGCTGTAGCAGGCGAAGAAGCCGCCGCAGCCGAACACCACGGTGGCCAGCGCCAGCCAGAGCTGCCCGCTGCGGAAGGCCCGCAGCTCGTTCCGGAGCCCGGACTGGCCGGAGGAGGGCAGCGCGGGCACCAGCCGGGCGATGGCGAGCGTCCCGGCGGCCGCGATCAGCACGACCACCAGCATGGTCGCCCGCCAACCCAGGTGCTGGCCGAGCAGGGTCGCGGCCGGGACGCCGACGATGTTGGCGACGGTCAGGCCGGAGAACATCACGGCCACCGCCCGGGCCCGGCGGTCCGGTGCGACCAGCTCGGCCGCCGCCACCGCGCCCGCCCCGAAGAAGGCGCCGTGCGGCAGCCCGGTGATCAGCCGGGCGGCGGCCAGGGTCCAGAAGTCCGGCGCCACCGCGCACAGCAGGTTGCCGGTCGCGAACAGTCCGGCCAGCGCCACCAGCACCGCCTTGCGGGGCCGCCCGGCGGCCAGCGCGGTCAGCAGCGGCGCACCGACCACCACCCCCAGTGCGTACGCCGAGATCAGCCAGCCCGCCTGCGGGATGGAGACGTGGAGGCTGTCGGCGACCTGGGGGAGCAGCCCCATGGCGGCGAACTCGGTGGTTCCGATGGCGAACGCGGTGACGGCCAGCGCGAGCAGCGCGAGAGGCAAGGGGGTGACTCCGGAGTGATGCCGACGGACCGGGGAAGCGCGCGGCGGGACGAAGGTGGAACCGAGGTGGGACGGCGGTGGCACGGCGATGGGACGAATTCGTTCGTCCGGCATCCTAATCCGGCCGGATGACGGCGCTGTGAGGTGCGTGTGACGAAAGGGGGTCGCCGACACGGCTCCCGCGCGCGAGACTGGGAGCATGTGCCGCAACATCAAGACGCTGCGACCCCCCGTCACGCCCGACGCCGACGACGAGGACTTCCACGCCGCCGCGCTCCAGTACGTCCGCAAGGTGTCCGGGTTCCGCGCCCCCGCGGCGCACAACCGGGAGGCCTTCGACCGGGCGGTGGAGGCGGTCGCGGAGGCCACCGCCCGGCTGCTCGCGGAACTGGAGGTCCGCGGCCCGCACACGCGGGCCGCCGTGCCGGCCGAGGCCGCCGGGTAGGCAGGAGCGTGTGATGAAACCCGCCGAGCGCTACGCCCTCACCTTCCCCGGGACGCCGGGCACCCAGGCCCCGCAGGATGTCGTGGTGGTCACCCGCACCGACGCGAGCGGGCCGGGCGGCCACCCGGTGTACGAGGACGAGAGCGGCATCGTCCGGGCCGAGATCAGCGGCACCGGCGAGGTCCGGATGCTCGCCAGCGGCGGCCACCAGAGTCCCCACGTGCCGGTGCACGCCCACCCGCTGACCTGACCGGCGCGGCTGGACCGCCCGGAACCGGGAAGGGGTGAGGTCACCCGTGGTCGGGAACAATCGCCGTATGACCACAGCGAGTTGGCAGGGCGTCGTCATCGCCGAGAGCGACGACACCGTCGTCGTCGAGGGCAACCACTACTTTCCGGCCGAGGCGGTGCGCGCCGAGTACCTGCGCCCCTCGGACACCACCACGGTGTGCGGCTGGAAGGGCACCGCCGGCTACCACACCCTGGAGGTGGACGGGCGGACCAACCCGGACGCCGCCTGGTTCTACGCCGACCCCGAGCCCGGGGCCGAGCACGTGCGCGGCCGGATCGCCTTCTGGCGCGGGGTGGAGGTCGCCGAGTGAGCGGCCCAGGGCCGTGCCGTCGTCGCGAAAGGGGCACCGGGTTCCCATGGCAGTCTTCCGCAGGCCGGGCCGCTCCCGGCCGGCTCCCGAGCCGGATCTGAGCGAGCAGCTCGCCGAACTGGTCGAGGAGTCCGAGCAGCCCGTCGGCCCGGTCGCCGAGTACGCCGCGAAGCAGCGCGGCCGTGGCCGGACCGTGGTGCTGCACACCGCCCGGCTGCTCGGCCACGGCGGGCGGGCCGCCGCCAGGGGAACGGCCAAGGGCGCCGCGTACGGCGGCCGGGCCCTGACCGAACAGCTGGTGCGGACCGCGCCCCGGATCCCGGTGCGCGACCTCGCCACCCTGCGGGCGCAGCACCCGGACGCGGCCTTCCCGGAGCAGCTGGCCGACCTGCTGGTCACCGGCGCCGTCCGGGCCTCCAGCGCGCTCGGCGCGGGCGTCGGCGCGGCGGCGATGCTGCCGGTGCCGCCCGCGATGCCGCTGGAGATCGCCGCCGAGACGCTCGCGGTGGCGGCCGTGGAGATCAAGCTGATCGCCGAGCTGCACGAGGTCTACGGCACTCCGGCGCAGGGCGGTGCCACCCAGCGGGCCGGCGCCTACCTCGGCGCCTGGGCCAACCGCCGGGGGATCGACGCGAACCTGCTGGTGCGGCCCGCCGGCTTCGCCGCGCTGGCGATCAGCTCGGAGGTGCGCCAGCAGGTCCGCCGCCGGCTGACCCGCAGCTCGCTGCGCCACCTGCCGGCGGTGATACCGCTGCTGGTCGGCGCCGGCATCGGCGCGACCATGAACCGCCGCGACACCCGCCGGCTGGCCGGCGAGGTGCGGGCGGACCTGCGCGAGCGCCGCCCGGCGGACGGCGGCTACTGGGCCGAGGCCGCGCCGGCACCCAAGGGCGGGGCGGTGGAGGCCGACGGGAAGGCTCCGTAGCGGCGAGGAGCAGGACGGCGCGCCCGGGACCGGTCCCGGGC